>JAWVEZ010000064.1:0-9645 GCA_033856455.1 Solirubrobacterales bacterium
GGCCACCAGCCGGACATACCTGCCTGTTGTTCGGCTGGTGGCCCGGCGCAGTTCACCGGCGGCCTGGCGGCTACTCTCGCTCCATGCTCGCCCACATCGGCATCGAGGTCAGCGACTACCCGCGCAGCAAGGCGTTCTACGAAGCGGCGCTGGAGCCGCTCGGCGTCTCGCTGCTGATGGAGTTCGCCGAGTCGGCCGCCGGCTTCGGCAGCGAGACCGAGCACGGGCCGAAGCCCTACTTCTGGGTCTACGGGCGCGGCCGGCCCGTGGTCACCGGCGCCCACGTCGCCTTCGGGGCCCGGGACCGCGACACGGTCGACGCTTTCCACGCCGCCGCCCTCGCCGCCGGCGGCGCCGACAACGGCGGGCCCGGCCCGCGCCCGATCTACCACCCCCGCTACTACGGCGCCTTCGTCCTCGACCCCGACGGCAACAACGTCGAGGTCGTCTGCCACACGGCCTAGGCGCCCCTGCCGGCCCAGCCGTCGCCGCGCCCTGCCGGACCAATATGATGCGCGCCGCGTGCGCCCAGTACTGGTCATAGCAGCGATCGTCGCCGCCGCCCTCGGTCTCGCGGCCTGCGGATTCGGCGAAGAAGGGATCGCGGTCTCCAAGGACGACCCCAACCGCGAAGGGGCGGTTCTGTTCGCCAGCCACTGCTCCGGCTGCCACACGCTCGACGCCGCCGGCACGCAGGGCAGCGGCAACCGCGGCGAGCGGGTGCAGGGCCCGAACCTGAACCAGCGCACCGAGACCTACGAGGACGCGCTTTTCGCGATCGAGAACGGCGGTTTCTCCGGGGCGATCATGCCCCAGAACATCGTCGTCGGCAAAGAGGCCGAAGCGATCGCCGAGTTCGTCGCCGAGTACGCGGGCAGCGAAGCTGGGGAACCGCCGCGTCCCGGCCAGGACAACACCCCGTAGCGCGGGGCTCCCCTTGCTCGACCTGAAGCTGATCCGCTCCGACCCTGAGCGGGTCAAGGCCGCGTTGGCGCGGCGCGGCGCGGCCGCCCAGGTCGACGAGCTGCTCGCCCTCGACGCGCGCCGGCGCGAGCTGCTGCCCGAGGTCGAGAACGCGCAGGCGGAGCGGAAGACGCTCTCCAAGCAGATCGGCGAGCGAAAGCAGGCCGGCGAGGACGCGGAGGCGCTGATGGCCACCGTGCAGGGGCTGAAGGAGAGGATCGAGACCGGCAAAGCCGAGCTGGAGGCGGTCGAGGCCGAGCTCGGCCGGATCGTCAAGGCGCTGCCGAATCTGCCCGACCCCGACTCGCCGGACGGGATGACCGAGGAGGACGCGGTCGTCGTCCGCGAGGTCGGCGAGCCGCCCAGCTTCGACTTCCCCGTCCGCGACCACCTCGAGATCGGCACCGAGCTGGGGCTGATCGACATGGAGGCCGGCGCCCGCCTCTCCGGCTCGCGCTTCGCCTACCTGAAGGGCGACCTGGTGATGCTGGAGCTGGCCCTGGTCCGCTTCGCACTGGAGCTGGTCCGCGGCGAGGGCCACGAACCGGTGGTGCCGCCGGTGCTGGTCCGCGAAGAGGCGCTGGAGGGGACCGGCTTCCTGCCCGGCGACCGCGACCAGATCTACGAGATCGAGAAGGACGAGCTGTTCCTCACCGGGACCTCCGAGGTCGCGCTGGCCGGACTGCACGCCGGCGAGATCCTCGATGCCGCCGCGCTGCCGCTCCGCTACAGCGGCTTCTCCACCTGCTTCCGGCGCGAGGCCGGCGCCGCCGGGCGCGATACCCGCGGGATCTTCCGCGTCCACCAGTTCGACAAGGTCGAGATGTTCTCGTTCGTCGAGCCGGCGGGGTCGGCGGCCGAGCACGAACGGCTGCTGGCGATCGAGGAGCGGATCCTCGGCGAGCTCGAGATCCCCTACCGGGTGGTCAACGTCGCCGCCGGCGACCTCGGCGCCCCGGCCGCGAAGAAGTACGACTGCGAGGCCTGGATCCCAAGCCAGGACCGCTACCGCGAGCTCACCTCCTGCTCGAACACGACCGATTACCAGGCGCGCCGCATGGCCTGCCGCTACCGCCCCGCCGAGGGCGAGGCGCCGGTCCCCGTACATACGCTGAACGGCACCGCATGCGCGGTCGGACGCACGATCATCGCTCTGATGGAGAACCGGCAGGAGGGGGACGGGGGATTCTCTCTACCAAATACTTTGCAGAAATACGGGTCCCCTGACAGAATCGCCGCTCTATGAACTCTTCTGTGCGCGAGGCCAAGCGGGTGGTCCTCTGCGACGACCATGAGATTGTCCGCGAGGCGATCAAGGCGCGGATGCAGAATTCGAGCATCGTCGAGATCGTCGGCGAGGCCGGAAACGGCCGCGACGTGGTCGACGTCGTCAAGGATCTCGAGCCCGACGTCCTGATCATCGACGTCGAGCTGCCCAAGCGCGACGGGATCGAGGCGACCAAGGAGGTCCTCAAGGTCAGGCCGCGGACCAAAGTGATCATCTTCACCGCCCATGCCCAGCCAGATCTGCTGGCGCTCGCCCTGCGGGCCGGCGCCTCCGGCTACGTCCTGAAGTCGGCTCCGGCCGAGGACATCGCCCGCGCGGTCAAAGCGGTGACCGGCGGCGGCACCTTCCTCGGCGGCGACTTCGCCGGCGGCAAGCCCTCCGAGGTGGAGAAACTGCTCGACCTCTCGCCGCGCGAGCGCCAGATCCTCGAGCTGCTGGCCGAGGGCCTGCGGGTCAAAGAGATCGCCGAACGGCTGGCCCTGAGCCCGGCCACGGTCCACACCCACGTGCGCAACGCGATCGCCAAGCTCGAGGTCGACACCCGCACCGAGGCGGTCGCCCTGGCGGTCCGCTTCAGCTACCTCGGCGCCGGTGGAGGCGCCCTCTAGCGTTGAGACCGGTCGACGTCGCCGCGCTTGGCGGCGAGTAGGTCCTGGTCGGCGAAATCGAGCAGATCCTCGGCGGTGAGACCGTCGTCGGGGTAGATCGCGAACCCGGTGGCGCCGGAGAGGGGCAAGCGCTCGTCGCTGCCGTAACCGCGCTGGGCGATCCGGACGCGGATCCGGCCCGCGACTTCGGTCGCCTCCTCGGCGTCGGTCTCCTCGACGATCACCCCGAACTCGTCACCGCCCTGGCGGAAGGCCGCGTCCTCCCCCCTGACCTCGTCGCACAGCGCCGCGCCGACCTCGGTCAGCAGCCGGTCGCCTTCGAGGTGCCCGTAGCGCTCGTTGATCTGCTTGAAGCCGTCGAGGTCGAGCAGGATCAGCGCGAACTGGCGACCGCGGCGACCATGGCGGGCGATCTCCTCGCCAAGCCGCTCGTGCAGGTTGCGGTAGTTGCCGACCCCGGTCAGCTCGTCGCGGCGGGCGAGATCCCAGAGCGCCTCGTGGCTGGCCCGCAGGCGCCGCGCCATCACCACCACCCCGAGTGCGACGACGACCAGGCAGGCGGCCTCGGCAATCGCCAGGACCATCGCCTGACGATCGGAGAAGGAGCCGATCATCAGCGGCAGCAGCAGTCCGAGGACGATTGCCGCGAGCCCGCCGACGAGCAGGCCGGGACCGACCGAAACTCGATATTTGGGATTGTCCGGAGGACGTCTGTGCGTAGTCATTTTTTGGTAGCTGACTACCACATTACCCACCCGGCTCATGCCTGATGCGGCCCGTCTCCCGGCGGCACTACGATGCGCGAGTGCGCTACCCGGTAGAACAGTTCAGCCCCGAGGAGCGAGCGGTCCTGGCCCCTCACTTCACCAACCTCGACCGCCCGGTGTTCGCTCTGGTGAACCTGCCGGAAACCGTGAAAGGGGCGCTTTTTGCCCGCTATTCACGGTATTCGGGGACGGTGCGGCGCCTTTATCTGGAGGAGTTCGCGGCTGACGCGCCGGCCGGCGGGCGTCCCTTCGACGAGGCAGAGGGAGCGCGCGCGGCGCAGCTCTACGAGCGCGTCTTCGTCGGCTATGGCGACGACTCGATCGCCCAGGTCGGCGGCGCCCACGTCGCCTGCGAGTGGGTCTCCAACATCCTCACGAAGCTGCTGCAGCGCGGCCGCCTCGCCGCCTACCTGGAGCAGTCGACGCGCTACATCCCCTACGACGTGCCGCTCCCCGACGGCGGCTACCGCTACTACTCCGACGCCGACCTCGGGCCCGAGTTCCGGGCGGCGATGGACGAGATCTTCGCGATCTACTCGCGCTCGCTGACCGCGGTCGAGGGCTGGGCGGCCGAGCGCTGGCCGCGCGGGGAGGGCGAACCGGAGGGCCCCTGGCAGCGCTCGATCCGCGCCAAGGCGCTCGACCTGCTGCGCGGCCTGCTGCCGGCGGCGACGCTCAGCCACGTCGGCATCTACGCCTCCGGCCAGGCCTACGAGCAGCTGATCCTGCGCCTGCTGGCCTCGCCGCTGCCGGAGGCGCGTGAGTACGGCGGGATGATCCTCGCCGAGCTGCAGCAGGTGATGCCGAGCTTCGTCTCCCGGGTCGAGCGCCCCGAGCGCGGCGGCGAGTGGATCGCCTTCCTCCAGGAGCGGCGCGAGCGCACCGAGCGCTGGGTCTCCCGGCTCGGACTCGACCGCCGCGGCGCCGACGACGATGCCGCTCCCTCGGTCGAGCTGCTCCACGTCGACGGCAGCGAAACGGACCTGCTCGCCTCCTGCCTGTTCGAGGCCGCGAGCGCGCCGGAGACCGAGGTCCTCGCCCGCCTCGACCTGCTCGACAACGAGGAGCGCGCGGAGCTGCTCGGCGCGATGGTCGGCGAGCGGGCCAACCGGCGCCACCGGCCCGGGCGCGGCTTCGAGGCGCTGCGCTACCGCTTCGAGATCGTCTCCGACTACGGCGCCTTCCGCGACCTGCAGCGCCACCGGATGCTGACCTGCCAGTGGCAGCGGCTCGGCCCCGACCTCGGCGCCGGGATCCCCGAGGAGGTGGTCGAAGCCGGGGTCGGCGCCGAGTTCGAGCGGGCGCTGGCCATATCCCGCGCGGAGTATGAGCGGCTGGCCGAGGCCGGGCACACCGAGCTCGCCCCCTACGCGCTCAGCCTCGCCTTCCGGATCCGCTACACGCTCGACCTCAACGCGCGCGAGGCGATGCACCTGATCGAGCTGCGCTCCGGCCGCGAGGGCCACCCCACCTACCGCGCCGTCGCCCAGGCGATGCACGAGCGGATCGCCGCCGTGCACCCTGGGGTGGCCGCCGCGATGAGCCACGTCGACAGCTCCACCGAGCCGCGCCTAGAGCGGATGCTGAGTGAGATCCGCACCCACCGAAAGCAGGTTGCTGCAGGCCGGTCTGAGTAGCCGGGGCTAGTCGCGCTTCTTGCGCTTGCGCGGCGGCTCGCCGTCGCCACCGCCGTTGGAACCGTTGGTGCCGCTGTCGACCTCAGCGGAGTCGACGTCGATCGCGTCGGGGTCGGAGGGCTCCAGTTCCGTCGCCGCCTTTTCGCCCGCGGTCGGCCAGGGGATCGCTTCGCCGGCGTCCCAGGCGGGCGGGCGACCGCCCGGCAAGACCCCGGCCAGCAGCAGGCCGGCGTAGATGAACCAGAGGAAGGTGAGCGGCGAGAAGCCGATGATCGAGGCGAAGCCGACCGCCATCCCGAGCGAGCCCCAGAAGCGGGTCAGCAGCCCGGTGCGCATCGTCCAGAGGCCGACGTAGAGCAGTCCGATGACCAGCGAGAGCCCGCCGGCGAGACCGGCGAACTGACCGATTTTCAGCAGGGTCGAGTCCCTGATCGCGTCGGAGGCTTCGCTTTCCTTGCTCTTTTTGTCTTCGCAGGCGGCGGTCCCGGTTTTGCCGTCTACCTCGGGGAAGTCCCTGCTGAAGTCCTCGGCGCTCTTGTCCTCTTTCTCTTCGGCGCATTCGTCTTTGAGCTCGGACGCGCTGCTGGTCACTTCCGCCTTGCCGTCGAGGTAGGTGGTGGCCGCTTCCTGGGTGCCGCCGGAGATCAGCGGCGCCGAGAGGCCGAGCAGCAGCGGGCCGAGCAGGACGAGGCCGACCATCTGATTTTTGACCCGGTCGCTGCGCGCCTGGGCGGCGCGGAAGAGGAAGTAGAGCGGCGCCGCGACCAGCAGGTAGCCGATGCAGGTGAGGATGCCGGCGATCCAGACGGTGGACGCGTTGTCGTGCGCTTCGATCAGGCTTTCGAAGTTGGCGTCGCCGCCGATCGCGCTCTGCAGGAGGATGAACCCGACGAGGGCGAGGATGCCGCCGAGGATCCCGGCGGCTCCGACCCGGACGAGCCACGAGCGCTCGCGGGCAAGGATCTGCGACTTGGTCACGGGCCGTACGCTATCCGACAGTGAGCACTTCGCAGCACACCCCTGTGGTCCCGCTCGAGGCGGGGGCCAGCCCCGAGAACCCGCCCTGCCCCGCCTGCGGCGAGCCGCTGTTCGGCTGGCTGGCGCCGCAACGCGGCCTGGCCGGCGCGGTCAGCCGCTGCGAGAGCTGTGGCCTCGGGGTGGTCGGCGGCGAGCCCGATCCGCGGGAGGCGCTGCAGGAGCTCGACCGCCTGCGCCAGGGGGAGAGCCTGAGGATCGCCAACCGGGCGAGCTTCGCCGGCGCCCTCGGCAACGCCGGCTGGGCCGGCCTCACCCCCGGCAGCCGCTACCTCTTCACGGTCGAGTCGGTGCGGCGCCTAATCGCCCGCCGCGACCAGGTCGTCGCCTCCTGCCGCTGGATCCCGGGCGCCTCCGTCATGGCCACCTGGGGGACGCTGCTGAACAGCGTCACCTTCGGCCACAACGTCGCCCTCGCGGCGCTTCAGGGCGACACGATCGCCGCCCCCGCCTCGAAACCGTGGCAGCGCCGGATCGACGCCCTGGCCAGCGTCGTGCTGGCGATCCCGGCGATGATCATCGCCCTGCCGATCGAGCTGGTCGGCGGCGTTTTCCGGCGCGGGGCCGTGGTGCGGGTCCGGCAACAGCTGCTTTAGCGCCGGGCCATCCGCACACCAGCTAGGGCAGGTAGGTGTGCGGATGGCCCGGTGGCGCGTTGCGGTGCGCTTTCTTCCCGCTATCCGGGAATAAGGCGCACCGGAGCTTCCGGTGTGAGTTTTGCTCGCTATGCGGCCATAACTCCCACCGGAACGGCGCGGCGACCAGCGGGGCACCCTGTACACCTACCTGCCCTGTGGGTGTGCAGGGTGCCCCGTGTGCGTCCCAAGGACGACTTCGAGTAGGGCTTTTGGCAGGCCGACGTTCGGACTCAGCCCTCCCCCTGATCGGCTTAGCGGATCAGAGAGGGACTAGCTCAACCCTTCGCGCGCCTCGCGCACGAGGGTGACGGCCTCTGGGAAAAGGACGCGGATCGCGTCGCGGACCTGCATCGCCTGTTCGTCGGCGTTGCCGGTCAACTCCAGCCGGCCGATCGAGGCGACGGTCATCTCGACCGCGAGCTTGATCGCGTTGTCGGCCCAGGCGACTCGCTGGGAGGACTGCATCTGCTCCGAGAGCTCCTCCATGCGCTGGCGGAACTCGTCGGGGTCGCCGAAGAGGTTGAAGGGGCTGCCCTCCATTCCCCAATCAAAGCAAAGTCGTTTGCTCGGCGGGACTGAGTTATTGCTTTGTGCGCGCCAGCCGTGGGTGAGGGACGCCTAGCCTGGCCGAGGACGGCTAGGGACGGAGGTCGGCGATGGGAAAGGCTGGGTGGGGAAGGAGTTGGCGGCAGCGCGGGGCCGCGAGCGTGGAGCACGTGGGGTTGGTGGCGCTCGTGGCCCTGTTGCTCGTCGGGGTGGTGGCGGCTGTGGTCGCCGGTGGCGAGGTCAAGGCGGGTCGGGACCTGGCAGGGACGCTGGGGAAGCGGCTGGTTTGCGGGCCGCGTTTGCCGGATGCCTGCCGGCATCACGAGCTGGTGCCGGCGTACGGGTGGCCCCTGGCGCGGCTGGCGCGGGCGCTGGCGCCGGCGCCCGTCGCGGTGGCGGGGCTGGCGCCGGTCGATTTCAGGTACTGCCGGCGGGGGAGCTGTGCGGTCTACGCGAATCCGCACCTGACGGCGTCGAACCGGCGCACCACCGCGTTCACGGAGCTCTCCACCGGCGACGGCTGGGTGGAGGTCACGTACTGGCTCTACCGCCCCACCCTCGGCTGGGAACGGATCGTGCGCCGCGCCAGCGACGCCGACGTTGCCGCGGCCGCTGGCACGGAAGTCCTCGAGAGCGCCGACCCCGCCCTCGTCCCCCTCGAGACCCTCCCCGGTCGCAACCACTACGAGTTCCCGCCGCACGAAGCGCCGCCGTGGCAATGGAACGTCCCCGGCCGCTACCCGGGGTGGTCGAGTTGAGCATGTCGAGTTATGCATCCATGCGGTGCAGAACTCGACAGGCGATAATCGGCCGATGCCGAAGCCGCTGATCGAGTTTCCAGCCGACGATCCGGAGCGGGCGCTGCGCTTTTGGCGCGGCGTGCTCGGGGTGGAGCTGGAGCCGCGCGGCGAGTCGATGGGGCGCGGCTGGGAAAGCGAGGCCGACGGCCTCCGGCTCGGCGTGCACGAGCGCGGCACGGGACCGGGCGACACCGGCTCCCTCCCCTACTTCACGGTGCCTGAGATGGACGCCGCCCTGGAGCGAGTCAAAGAGCTTGGCGGCTCCGTGATCCACCCCGGCGAACGTTGGTCCATCTGCCGCGATAGCGAGGGCAGCCCCTTCGCACTCGCCAGCTAGCCGGGCCAGCTCGCACACCTACCTGCCCTAGTCGGTGTGCGGGCTGGCCCGGCCCGCTCAGCCCGGCTCGACAGCGGGCTCCTTCCGCTCCGCCTCCGCGTCCCGTTCCTCGCCTTCTTCCTCCGCGCGTTCATCCTGCGCCTGTTTGATCAACCCTCTCCAGTCCGTGGTGCGGAAGACCAGGAGCATCGCGGCGAAGCCGAGGACGACCGACCAGGCGGCCATCGCGATCTGGGTGCCGACCGAGAAGGAGAGGACGGCGGCGCGGGTCGGGCCGTGCAGGGTGGCGACCAGCAGCGCCTGCTGGGCGCCGGCGCCGCCGGGGGTGAAGGGGACGATGTTCGCGATCGCCTGCACGCTCATCACCAGCATCACGTTGCCGACGGAGCCGCCGATCCCGAAGGCCTCGAGGAAGAACCAGAAGGCGGCGAAGCGGAAGCACCAGCCGACCCCCTGCCAGGCGAAGACCTCGCGGAGGTAGCGACGCGGTTGCCTGAGGATGGCGACGCCTTGTTTCACCCGGTCCCAGAAGCGGCGCACGTGGTGGGCGAGGTAGTAGATCCCGATCGCGGTCGCGATCAACAGCACCCCGACGACGATCGCGAGGATCTGCGGGTTGTCGACCCAGAAGGCGATCTCGAAGGCGGGCAGGTCGGGGATCCGCGGCAGCGGCGGCAGCAGGCCCTGGGTGATCGCGTAGAGCAGGACGAGGACCCCGATCGTCGTGTCGAAGACCGTCTGGACGAGGAACGAGGAGGTGACCGCCGGGTAGGAGGCGCCTTTGATCTGGCGCTTGACGAGGAAGATTTTGGTCACGTCGCCGGCGTGGGCCGGGACGATCGCGTTGATCCCCGCCCCGGCCAGGTAGGCGGCGCTGAGCGGCCCGAAGGCGATCTTCGAGGCCGGGAAGGCGGCGTGCAGGACGTTGCGCCAGGCCCAGGCGCGGGCGATCTGCATGGCGGCGAGAAAGACGAGCGCGATCGCGAACGGGGTCCAGTGGATCTCGGAGAGATGAGTGAAGAACTC
>JAWVEZ010000065.1:0-13881 GCA_033856455.1 Solirubrobacterales bacterium
GGCGTAAAGCCGCCGCTCGCCCCACAAAAAAACTAAGCGAAAGGGGCACCCCGACCCCTCCCCGCACACGTCCCGAAGCGCGCCGTCAGCGCGGTTTGGGCTGCAGCGTGGGAAGTTCCACCTTGACGCCCGAGGCGCGGACGGTGAAGGGGACGCTGCCGGGCTGGTAGTAGGTGGCGTCGCGGCCGAGCAGCTCGAGCTGGACGGTGTGGCCCTTGGCGAAGTGGTAGCCGTTGCCGTGCAGCTGGAAGTCGAGCTCGCCGGCCTGGCCGTTTTCGAGCGCGTAGACGCCGCGGCTGATCAGCGTCTGGGTCCCTTCCGGCGAGATGTCCCAGAGGCGGGCGACGATCTGGCCGAACTGGCCGGTGGTGAAGACCCGCAGCGAGACGTTCGGCAGGCCCAGCATCGTGAAACCGTTGGTCACCCCGCGGGAGTAGACGGCGGTGTTCGGCTCGGCGGTGACCGGGATCGTCTTGCAGGCGTCGGTGGTGCCGAAGGTCGGCTCGAAGGCTTTGGCGACGCTGGCGTCGCCGCCGGCCGAGGTGAATTCCTGCGGGCCGGCGGAGCCGAAGACGAAGCGGCCGGGGTGCGCTTCTTTCCACAGCTTCGCCTTGAACGGGCCGCCGTCCGGCGCCGTGATCGGGCAGGTCTGGGTGAAGGCGGTGACCGAGCCCGGCGCCGGGCCGCGTTTTTTCGCCCCCAGCAGGTGATGGGCGAAGAAGCGCGCCGCCTGGTTGTTGAAGTAGTGGTTCATCCCCGGCTTGTTGGAGCCGCGGCTGTGGCCGAGGTCGCCGAGCTGCAGGCTCGGGGCCAGCTTCGGGTAGTTCTTGCGCAGGTAGGCGTAGACCCGCAGCGCCTGTTCGGGCGGGAACAGGTCGTCGGTCCAGCCGCTCTGGATCAGCAGCGGCGAGGTGCCCTCGAACCCTTTGAGAAAGCGGATCGGGTAGCCGCCGCTGTTGCGGTAGACGCTTTCCAGCGCCGCTTTCGCGGTCGGCGAGATCGGCTGGCCGGCCTGGATGTAGGCGAAGTTCTGGGTGATGTTGGCGCCGGGGTCGGTGCACGGCGTCGAGGCCGGGGCGCCGCCGCAGTAGTAGCCGCTGAGGAACCCGGTCAGGTAGAGGCCGCTGAGGTAGCTCTGGATCGGCACCCCGAACGGCTCCAGGCTCTGCCCCCGCGGGGCGATCCCGGTGTCGAGGTAGCGCCCGTTCGGGATCAGCGCCGCGACCAGGTCCGACCAGGGCCAGCGCGGGTAGGCGGCGGCGATCCGCATCCGCTTGCCGCCGGGGCTGCGCCAGGGCACCAGCTTGCCGTTGGCGTCGCGGATCTTGTCGCGCAAAAAGGCGAGCTCCATGCTCTGGCCGCCGCCGTAGGAGATCCCGGTGACGCCGATCGCGCGCGGCTTCGTCACCCCCTCGTCGGCCAGCAGGCCGAGCAGATACTGGGTGTCGCGCGCCTCGAAGCGGCTGTCGGCGAGGCGGATGAAGCCGAGCCCGCAGGGCCCGGCGTGGTCGCCGTTGGGCCCGCCCCCGCAGGAGCGGCCGAAGCCGCGGGCGCTGTAGTTGACGACAACGTAGCCGCGGCGGGCGAAGAAGTTGTTGTTGTAGCGGTAGATCGCCGAGCCGTTGCCCGCTTCCTCGGGCGCCGGCCCCCCCGGCGAGGTCGTCTCGAAGTTGGTCTTGCTGCCGCCGAAGCCGTGCATCATCACGATCGTCGGCCAGGGCCCCGCGCCGCTTTCGGGCAGCGTGACGTCGACGTCGAGCGGCACCCCGTCGAAGGAGGGCACGCGTTCGGCCGGGGTCTGGGTGGGGCAGAAGCGGACCCCGTTTTCGGCGACGCAGGCGTGGCCGAAGGGGGCGCTCGAGGAGGCCGCCGCGGGCGCAGAAAGGGCGAGGGCGATGACAGGGATCGCCCAGAGCAGCCGCCGAGAGCCGACTCTCCTCATCCAGCAGCGAGCATACGCCCCTCTTCGCGTGTTGGGGAGTGCATCTCCCCCTTGCGCTTGAAGAACCCCAAGTTCCGAATGACCCGGCTCCGCGCCCACATCACCGCGCTGTTGTCGACCGCTGCGATCGCCGCGGTCGCGATCACGGTGCTCGCGGTCACCGACACGGCCCATGGCGCGCTGCTCGAACCGCCCGGCAAGAAGATCTACTTCGGCGTCTCCGACACCGGCGACCCGGCCGACTTCGGCGCCTTCAGCACCGCGACCTCCCAGCACCCGGCGGTGATCCAGTCCTTCCGCACCTGGGGCGCCGACTTTCCCGAGTCGATCCAGCGCTGGCAGACCGCCCGCGCCCGCCCGATGCTGCACATCACCACCGCCGACAACAACGACGGCCACGAGCTGATCACCCCGGCCCAGATCGCCGCCGGGGCCGGCGACGAGTACCTGCTGCGCCTCAACAAGCTCTTCTGGAACAAGAGGATGGCCGCCTACATCCGGCCGCTCGGCGAGCCCAACCGCTGCCTCAACGTCTACGCCGCCTACGACTGCGAGGGCAACTTCCGCGACGCCGCCCACAGCCCCCGCAACTACCGCCGCGCCTTCCGCCGCATCTACGTCCTCGTCCACGGCGGCGGCAAGGCCCGCAAGATCAACGCCCGCCTCGCCGCGGCGGGCCTGCCGCCGCTCACGGTCGACGTCCCCGGCCTGCCGGCGGCCCCGATCGCGATCGTCTGGAGCCCGCTGCCGGCGGGCTCGCCGACCGTGCCGCAGAACCGGCCGCGTCACTTCTACCCCGGCAACGACTGGACCGACTGGGTGGGCACCGACTTCTACGCCGCCTATCCCGAATGGAAGGCCCTCAACGGCGTTTACAAACGCTTCCGGGGCAAGCCCTTCGCGCTCACCGAGTGGGGCGTCGAACACGGCGACGACCCGAACTTCGTGCGCGGCCTCTTCCGCTGGGTGAAAAGCCACTCGCGGGCGAAGATGATGGTCTACTACCAGGACTTCGGGTCTAGTTCGAGCTACCGGATCCAGAACTGGCCGACGAGCCTGGAAGTGATGCGGAACCAGCTTTACTCGCCGCTTTTCCCCGCGTACGCGAAGGGCTTCCCGCGCCTGCCGCCGCCGCCTCCCGGCGGAGTCTCGCCCGGAGCCTAGCCAGGGCCTGGCGGCCGGCGACGATCACCGCCCGCCGGTTTTTCCCTTCCCGGCGGGCTTTCTCGCGCGCGGCGAGGATGTGGCGGCGCACGACCACCGGCGCCACCTTGCCTTCGCGCCGCAGTTTCAGCCGCACCGCGCGCAGGCGTTTGGGGTTGAACGGCTGCAGCGCGGTGATCGAGGAGTAGCCGGTGAGGTAGATCCGGCGGCCGTCGGAGATCACCGGCGTGTAGGTCCCCTTCGGGTAGCGGAAGACCCGCCGGCCGCTGCGCATCATGAAGCCGCTGGTCGTTTTGTGCGTGAACTCGGCGACGTAGACGATGTCGCCGACGGCGGAGAGCGAGCCGATCACCTGGCCGCCGGCGCCGCGGCTCCAGCGCACGCTGCCGTTCTTGGCGTTCAGCGAGTAGACGTTGCCGTCGAAGGAGCCGATGTAGACCGAGGGCGGGCTGTGGCGGGTGCTGGCCACGGTCGGGCCGGAGTAGACGTAGCCGCCGGTCGAGTGGGTCCAGGCGAGGGTTCCGTCCTTCAATCCATACGAATAGACGCGGCCGTCGTTGTTGCCGGCGTAGACGCGCCCGAAGGCGACCGCGGGGGTCGAGTAGAAGGCGCCCGAACCGCCGAAGCCGGGGCCGAGGGAGCCGGACTGCCAGAGCAGCTTGCCGCTCTTCGCCTCGACCGCGTTCATGTGGCCGCCGTAGTCGCCGACGTAGAGGCGGCCGCCGTAGTAGGCCGGCGCCGCCTTGATCGCGCCACCCAGCTCGGTGCTCCAGCGCTCGTTGCCGTTGACCGTGCTGAGCGCGTAGAGACGGCCGTTTTCGGCGCCGAAGTAAACCGTGCGCCCGATCACCACCGGCGAGGACTCGGCCCGGTCGGGCAGCTCGCGCTTCCAGATCGTCCGCCCCGTTTTCGCGTCGAGCTTGAGGATGTGGCCGGGGACCAGGTTGACGACGTAGATGCGGTGCTTGGCGTAGGCCGGCGAGGAGGCGTTGAGGCGGCCGATCCGCCGCTTCCACAGCGTGCGCCCGTTTTTCGCGTCGAGCGCGAAGGCGTAGCCGCTGTTGTTGACCGCGTAGAGCGTGCCCCCGACGAAGATCGGCGGGAACTCGAGCAGCGGCCGGTCGGTGTAGCGCCAGAGTTTGCGGAACGGCGGCGCCACGCCCCGGGCCGGCAGGTAGCGGGTGCGGGCCGGGTTCAGCCCGAACAGGGGCCAGTTGACGGTCCGCGCGCGGACCGGCGGCGCCTGCGGTTTCGGCGCTTTGAATTCGACGTCTTCGTTGTGGACGTCGGGCGGCCGCTTCAGCTCGTTGTAGGCGATCACGACCGCGAAGAGGCCGAGGACGGCGGCGGCGATCAGGACCAGCGCCCAGGTCCTTTGCTGCTCCCAGAAGCGCCGCGGGTGTCGTACGAGCAGGACGACGGCGTCGCGGAAGCGGCGGGCCTTGGGCCCGCCCTCAGCCATTCGCCGCCGCGCGCCGCTCGGACTCGGTGGTGATTCCCTTGATCAGCGCTTTGATCGCCTGCTTGACCACGGCGACGACCGCCGCCCCCACCACCGGCAGGGTCGGGATCGTCCGCACCGCGTAGACCATCCTCGTGCCCTCGCCGTCGGGGTGCAGCTCGACCGTGCCGACGTGGTCGCGGACCGGGGCGCCGGAGAGCAGCTTGTAAGCGAAGCGACTCGGCGGCTGATAGGCGATCACCTCCTCGCGCAGCGGCGGCCCGAGCGAGGTCAGGACCCGGACCGCGCCGACCCCGTTCGGGGGCGGATCGCCCTCGCGCTCGAGGATCGACTTGCGCATCGGCGTGATCTTCGCGTAGAGGTGATGTTCGGTGAGCACGGCGAAGACCGTCTGCGGCGAAGCGGCGATGCGCCGCTCGAAGGTGAAGCTGGCCATTCGGAGAGGCTACGGGACGGCTGCTCGGGAGGTTTGGTGGGGAGGGGTCGGGTGGTCCCCTCCACTTAACTTTTTCGAGGTCGAGCGGCGGCCGTCCGAGCTGCACAGCGCCGAAAAAGTACAAGACGTTCGGGGGACCACCCCACCCCTCCGCAGCGAAACCCGGCCGAAGGTCCGTCTGGCTTCGTGAACCCGTTCCAGACGCCGAATAGCGGGGTCAACTACGGGTTCGCGAAAGCTGCCGTCCCTAGTTCAGCTTCCAGCGCTGCGGGTCGGTGCCCTCGACCACGGCGGCTTCGCCGCGCACGGCCATGTTGTCGAGCAGGGCGAGGACGATTTGCAGGAGGAAGCCGCTGGCCGGGCCGTCGAGGTTGTCGGGGCCGAGGATCGAGGCGACGATCTCGAAGGCGGTGCGCTCGCCCTCGCCGAGCGACTCGCGGACTTTGGCGCGCAGGTCCTCGACCTGCTGGCGGGCCGCCTCGATCTTCAGCTCCGGGTCGCGGAAGGGGCGACCGTGGCCGGGCAGGCAGAGGTTCGGGCCGAGCGGCTCGACCACATCGAGGCTGTGGAGGAATTCGCCGACCGGGTCGGCGGTGTGGCCGTGGTCGAAGAAGAGCACGGTGCGGCCGAGCAGGTGGTCGCCGGTCAGCATCAGCTTGCGCTCGGGCTGGTGCAGGACGACGTGCGAGGGCGCGTGGCCGGGGGTCTCGTAGACCTGCCAGGCGCCGTGGTCGGTCTCGACCTCGACCCCCGGGACCAGCTCGCGGTCGGGTTCGCGGATCCCCGCGTAGCCGGTCTCCGAGTCCTCGCTGCGGGCGCGGTAGGTCTCGAGCCCGGCGACCGGGACGCCGCTCTGGCGGGCGACCTCGAGCCGCTGCTCCAGCGCCGCCTCCGGGTCGGAGGCCATCAGCCGCATGTGGCCCCAGGCGGGGTGGATCCAGAGCTCGGCGCCGGACTTCTCGGTGATCGGCGCCGCCAGCCCGAAGTGGTCGGAGTGCGCGTGCGTGCAGACGACCAGGTCGATGTCCTCGACCGCGAACCCGACCTGGGCGAGCGCCGCTTCGAAGTCGCGCATCCCGTTCTTGCCGCCGTAGCCGGTGTCGACGAGGACGAGGCCGTCGCCGGCGGCGAGCACCCAGGCGTTGCCGTGCGGGACGCCGGGCCACGGCAGCGCCAGCCGCAGCCGCCAGACGCCCGGGATGATCCGTTCCGCGCGCGGTGCCTCGGGTCGGTTGGTCCCCGCCATCTGCCGCAATCCTCGCAGTCGCCGCCCGCGACGGCTACGCCGGTCGCTCGAACTCCTGTAGGAGCCCACCGATCGCGAAGCAGAGCGCCCCGGTCAGCGTCCCCCAGTTGGCGATCGCGACCGAGGTCGGGTCGCCGTCGGAGTGGACGAAGGAGGCGACCGCGGAGACCTGGCGCGGGGTGAGGTCGCCGAGGAACGAGTCGACCAGGTTGATCGCGAAGACCAGGGTGCCGACGAAGAGGACGAGCGCCGCCAGCCACTCCAGCCGAACAGCGCGCCGCCGAGGACGAAGGCGGTGGCGGCGCCCGGCGCTATTGCACGGTGAAGGAGGCGGGATCGGGACCGGTGCGGTGTCCGGCCTCGAGCGCGGCGATCTCCTCGAGCTCGTCCCCCTCGAGCTCGAAGTCGAAGACCTCGAGGTTCTCGCGGATCCGCTCCGGGGTCACCGATTTGGGGATCACGACGTTGCCCAGCTGCAGGTGCCAGCGCAGCACGACCTGGGCCGCCGTCCTGCCGTGGTGCTCGGCGATCGCAACTATCGCCGGCTCGGCGAGCGCCTCGCCCTGGGCGAGCGGGCTCCAGGCCTCGGTCGCGACGGCGTGCTCGGCGTGCCAGGCGCGCAGCGCGGCCTGCTGGAGCAGCGGGTGCAGCTCGATCTGGTTGATCGTCGGCTGCAGCTCCGCCTCCTCGCGCAGGCGTTCGAGATCCTCGACCCGGAAGTTGGAGACGCCGATCGAGCGGGCGCCGCCTTCGCCGCGGATCCGCTCGAAGGCGCGCCAGGTGTCGAGGTAGCGCCCTTCGTCCGGCATCGGCCAGTGGATCAGGTAGAGGTCGACCGTCTCCAGCCCGAGCCGCTCGAGGCTCTCGCCGTGGGCGCGCAGGGTCGAGTCGAACCCCTGCTCGGAGTTCCAGAGCTTGGTGGTGACGAAGATCTCGCCGCGCGGGATCCCGGTCGCCGCCAGCGCCGCCCCCACCCCGCTCTCGTTGCGGTAGGCGGCCGCGGTGTCGATGTGCCGATAGCCGGCGGCCAGCGCTTCCTCCACCGCCTTCTGGGTCAGCTCCGGCGGCACCTGAAAGACCCCGAACCCCAGCTGCGGGATCTCGACGCCGTCGTGCAGGGTTACGTTCGGGACCGAGGTGAGGCTGGGCATGGCGCCCGGCTACCCCGAACGAGGGCGGACACACACGGCTTGCTTCGGGGCGCATGCGTGGAGGGGTCGGGGTGCCCCTTTCGCTTAGTTTTTTTGTGGGGCGAGCGCCGGGCTGTCGCCCGCGGCGCGCAGGCAAAAAAACACAAGACGCTTCAGGGGCACCCCGACCCCTCCGCTCAAACCCCGCCGAAGATCCGTTTGGCTTCGTGAACCCGTTCCAGACCCCGTATAGCGGGGTCAACTACGGGTTCGCGGAAGCTGCTGATCCTTGAGTCCGCAGTTGTGTTCGCTATGCGGACACCAGAGCGGACTCGCGAGGGACCGGGCCAGCACGCACACCTACCTGCCCTGTGGGTGTGCGGGCTGGGCCGGTCCCTAGAGGTACGAAGCAGCGTTAGCTGGTCGCTAGGCCGATGGCCAGCAGCGGGAAGGCGAGCATGACGCCGAGGAAGGCGCCGATCGCGGCGCCGGTGCCGAGGCTGGCGGAGCGGGCGCGGGCACCGGAGACGACGCCGACGAGGAAGATGAACGCGGCGATTCCGAGGCCGATCCAGAAGACGGGAGACATTGCGGCGGGGAGGCTATCGGATTCGGCCGGCCTGCCGATAAGCCCGAAGATGAACGAAGCGGGTGGCAAGAACGGCAAGCTGATCCTCGCGGCGATGATCTTCGCCGTCGCGATGATGTTCATCGACCAGACGATCGTCGCGATCGCGGTGCCGACGATCCAGGAAGACCTCTCGCTCTCGGCGACCGGGGTGCAGTGGATCGTCAACGGCTACCTGCTGTCCCTATCCGCCCTGTTCGCCTTCGGCGGCCGCCTCGCCGACGTCGCCGGCCACCGCCGCATGCTGGTCCTCGGCGTCATCGTCTTCGCCACCGCCTCCGCCCTCTGCGGCGCCACCCCGACCGGCTCGCTCGACGAGGCCTGGCTGATCACCTTCCGGGTGATCCAGGGGGCCGGCGCGGCGATCATGTTCCCGGCGGCGCTGGCGATCGTGCTCGGCGCCTTCCCGGTCAGCCAGCGCGGCCGCTCGATGGCGATCTTCTTCGCGATCACCGGCGGGCTCACGGCGGTCGGCCCGCTGGCCGGCGGCTTCCTCACCGAGTGGACCTGGCGGGCGATCTTCTGGGTCAACATCCCGGTCGCGATCATCGCCCTCTTCCTCACCTGGAAGTCGAAGCCGGAGAACGTCCGCCACCCGGCCCCGATCGACTACCGTGGCACGGTCCTGATCACCGGCGGCATGGCCCTGCTGGTGCTCGGCCTGCAGCAGGCGAGCGTCTGGGGCTGGGGCAGCGCCACGACCTGGATCTGCATCGCCGCCGGCCTCGCGATCCTCGCCGCCTTCGTCGTCTACGAGCTGCGGGTCGAGAACCCGCTGCTGCGGCTCGAGGTCTTCCGCGACCGCGCCTTCACGGTCGACAACATCATCCTCTTCCTGCTGATGATCCCCTTCGTCCCGCTGTTCTTCTTCGCCAGCATGTACGCGCAGATCTCACTCGGAGAAAGCGCCTCGGAAACCGGCCTCTACCTGCTGATCTTCTTCGCCGGCTTCGCCACCGCCTCGCAGTGGGGCGGCAGGATCCTCGACAGGGCCGGCGCCCGGCCCTCGGTCGTGCTCGGCTGCGCCGTCGCCGCGGTCGGCTTCTACCTCTGGGGCAACAGCCTCACCGAGCTCTCGGTCGGCGACCAGTGGTACTTCATCGTGCTCGCCGGCGCCGGGGTCGGCCTCGTGCTCAGCCCCGCCAACACCGACGCGCTCAACCGGGTGCCGGCCAGCCGCTACGGCGAGGCGACCGGGATCACCCAGACGGTCCGCAACTTCGGCTCCAGCATCGGCCTGGCGATCCTCGGCACCGTGCTGATCACCCAGAACCAGTCGAACCTCGAGGCGACCGCCGCCGAGCACGGGGTGCCCAAGCAGACCGCGGACGGTATCGCCGACGCGATCAGCCAGGGCGGCGGCGCGGGCGGCGAAGGTGCGCTGCAGGCCGGCGGCGCGGTCGGCAAGGTGGTCGCGAGCATCCCCCACGACTTCGCGCTCGCCACCCAGACGGTCTTCTACGCCTTCGCCGGCGTGATGGCGGTCGCCTTCGTCGTCGCCCTGGCGACGATGCCGAGCGGCAAAGTCGAAGAGCCGGTCGAAGAGCCCGGCGGCTCCTGACGGCGGCGCGCCGAGGCTGTACGTTGCGCGGGTGAGGTCCCGGCTCGCTCGTTCCGCGTTCGCCTTGGCGATCTCTTCCCTGCTCGCGCTCCTGCTCTGCGCGACGGCGGGCGCCGCCGAGAAGGTCCCAGCGGGCTCGACCGAAGTCGAACCGGGTGCGGCGGAGCTCGCCGAGAAGTTCGCGCCGATCACGATGCTGCGCGAAGAGCGGGACCCGCCCTGCGAAACGACCGCCGAGCAGTACCAGCCGACCAGCGTCGAAACGATGCTCGGCAACCCGACCGTCGTGCTGCAGCGGGCGAAGCCCGACGGCCGGCTCGAAGACGTCAAGGAGGGCCCGACCGCGGCCGACGTCGCCGGGCTCAGCAACGAGTACTACCTCAACCTGAACGGCGAGGCGACCGGCGAGACCTGCGTCTACTCGAAGGACTTCAAGAAGCTGATCGAGGGTGGCAAGGCCCCGGTCGTCACCTACTCGCACGTCGCCCGCGAAAGCGAACACGGTGGCTTCGTCATGCAGTACTGGTTCTTCTGGTACTTCAACCAGTTCAACGACCTGCACGAGGGCGACTGGGAGGGGATGCAGATCTCCTTCAAGGCCGAAACGCCGGCGCAGGCGCTGGCCAACGAAGAAGCACCGTCGGAGATCATCGTCTTCCAGCACTCCGGCGGCGAGCGCGCCAGCTGGGGTGACTCGAAGGTCAAGAAGGAAGGCAACCACCCGGTGGTCTACCCCGCCGCCGGCTCGCACGCGACCTTCTACGACTCGGCGGTCTACGTTCAGAACGGCCAGAACGGGTCCGGGCTCGGCTGCGACAACACCTCCGGGCCGAACCGCGAACTGCGGCCGGCGCCGGTGATGCTGCCCGACGAAGTCTCGTTCGACGGCCCTTTCGAGTGGCTCAGCTACGAAGGCCGCTGGGGCGAACGCGAAAAGGGCTACAACAACGGCCCGACCGGGCCGCAGACGAAGACGGTCTGGACCGAACCCTTCGCCTGGATGGCCGCCCAGCGGACGACCAGCCCGCGGCTGCCGGGCGGTTCGGTCGTCGGCCCGCAGGTGACCGGCGCCTTCTGCGGCACCGTCGCGACGATCTCCGAGCTGATCAACCTCGACATCCGCTCGCGGCCGGCGGCGATCGCCACGATCGCGGCGATCCTGCTGGTCATCGGCCTCTTCGTCGGCCTCACCCGCTGGGGGCCGATCGACCTCAAGCGGCTGCCGCAGCGGCGCTCTTTCGGGCAGATCGTCCGCACCGCGCGCCAGCTCTACGGCCGCCACTGGCCGCCACTGGTCCTGATCGGGATCACCGCGATCCCGATCGTCGGCGGCTCCAACCTGCTCGCCGGGCTCTTCTCCAGCGGCGGCGGGGTCGACAGAGCGACCGGTGGCGGCGGGCTCAACCTGGCGGTCGGCGACCTGATCGAAATCCTCGGCCGGCCGGCGGCCGCGGCGGTCGTCGCCTCGGTCGTCGTCGTCTTCGTCCGCCACCTGGTCGAAGCGAGGGAGACCGGCTTTCGCGCCGCTTGGCGCGGCCTGCGGCCCTGCTTCTGGCGCGTGGTCGGCGCCCAGATGCTCTACGTCATCGCCACGATCGGCCTCGCGATCACCGTGATCGGGCTGCCCTGGGCGGTCAACAAGTACGTCGCCTGGATCTTCGTCAAGCAGGAGATCGTCTTCGAGGACCGCAAGGTCGTCGACGCCTTTCACGCCAGCGCCGACATCGTCCGCGGCCGCTGGTTCCACACGGTGCGCACCGCCGCGCTGCTCTTCCTGATCGGGGTCGTGGTCGGCCCGGTCTTCACCTTCGCGCTGATCTTCACCGCGCTGCCGCTGATCTGGGTCAACTTCCTCGGCTCGCTGATCTTCGCCCTGCTGATCCCCTACGTGGCCCTGGGCGAGACGCTGCTCTACTTCGACCTGAAAGCGCGCTCCGAGACCGAGCCGGTGAAACCCGCCCGCTCCTGGAAGGTCTGGCGCCCGCGCCAGTTCGGCCGCGCGCTCAAGCGGCCCCAACCGGGACCCGCGATAGGTTTGGCGCCATGAAGCTGCTCGCCTTCAGCGACCTGCACCGCGACCTCGACCAGGCGGCGACGCTGGTCGAGATGTCGGCCGAGGCCGACGTGGTGATCGGGGCCGGCGACTTCGCCTCGATCCACGAGGGGCTGGAGGAGACGATCGCGGCGCTGGCCGGGATCGAGACGCCGACCGTGCTCGTCCCCGGCAACAACGAGACCGCCGAGGCGCTGCGCGCCGCGACCGCCTCCTGGGACGCCGCCACCGTCCTGCACGGCGAGGGCACGACGATCGACGGGACCGAGTTCTTCGGGCTCGGCGCCGGGATCCCGACCACGCCCTGGGACTGGAGCTTCGACCTCTCCGACGCCGAGGCGACCGAGATGCTGGCCGGCTGCCCCGAGGGCGCCGTCCTCGTCCTCCACTCCCCGCCCCAGGGCCACTGTGACTCGAGCGCCGACGGCAGCCACTTCGGCAGCCCGGCGCTGCTCGCGGCGATCGAGGAAAAGCAGCCGCGCCTGGCCGTCTTCGGCCACATCCACGAGGCCTGGGGCTGCAGCAGCGAGGTCGGCTCGACGCCGCTGCGCAACCTCGGCCCGACCGGGACCTGGATCGAGCTTTGACGGCCCGCCCCGCGGGGGTCTGAAGCATGGAGTCCTCGGCCCCCAAGCGCGCCGGGCTGGTCCTGGCGACGCTGATCCTGGTCGCCGCGGTCGCCAACCTCAACCTCGCGGTCGCCAACGTCGCCCTGCCGGACATCGGCCAGGCCTTCGACGCCGGCCAGACCCAGCTCAACCTGATCGCGGTCGGCTACTCGCTCGGCCTCGCCGCCTCGGTCCTCTACCTCGGCGCGGTCGGCGACCGCTACGGGCGCAAGTCGCTGCTGCTGTTGGGGATGGCGCTCTCCCTGCCCTTCGCGGCGCTGGCCGCGCTCGCCCCCAGCGCCGAGGTCCTCTTCCTCGCCCGGGTGCTCGGCGGCGTCGCCGCCGGCATGGCCTACCCGACCACCCTGGCGCTGATCACGGCGCTCTGGTCGGGGCAGGCGCGGACCCGCTCGATCGCCCTCTGGTCGGCGCTCGGCGGCGGCATCTCCGCGCTCGGGCCGCTGATCGCCGGCGCCCTGCTCGAAGGCTTCGACTGGTGGTCGGTGTTCATCGTCACCGCGCCGCTGGCGGCGATCGCCCTGGTCCTCGCCTGGCGACTCGTCCCCGCCCACGTCAACGAGACCACCGACCGGGTCGACCACCTCGGCGGGATCATCTCGATCGGGTTCGTGGCGACGATGGTGCTGGCGATCAACTTCGCCCCCGAAGCGGGCAAGGGGGAACTCGCGGCCCTGCTCGGCGTCGTCGCGGTGGTCTCCGGGCTGATCTTCCTCTGGCGCCAGAAGCGCGCGCCGAACCCGCTCTACGACCTCCACATCGCCTCCCGCCGCACCTTCTGGGTCGCGGCCCTCGCCGGGATCATCGTCTTCGGCTCGCTGATGGGGGCGATGTTCATCGGCCAGCAGTTCGTCCAGAACGTGCTTGGCTACACCACCCTCGGGGCCGGCGCGGCAATCCTGCCGGGGGCCCTGGGGATGATCGTCGTCGCGCCGCGCTCGGCCAAGCTGGTCGCCTCGCACGGCTCCCGCGTGGTCCTGCTGATCGGCTTCGTCTTCTGCCTGCTCGCCTTCACCGAGATGCTGATCTTCTGGGACGAAGACGCCTCCTACCTGCCGATCGGGATCGGCTACCTGCTGGTCGGGATCGGGGTCGGCTTCGCCGGCACCCCGGCCTCGCGCTCGCTGACCGGCTCGGTCCCGGTCCGCCGCGCCGGCATGGCCTCCGGCACCGCCGACCTGCAACGCGACCTCGGCGGCGCGATCATGCAGTCGATCTTCGGCGCCCTGCTGACCGCCGGCTACACCTCCAGCTTCATCTCCCAGATCAACGCCTCCCCGGAAGCCGAAAAGGTCTCCGGCCAGGTCCAGGAAGAGCTGACCAAGTCCTTCGCCAGCGCCGCCACCACCGCCGAGCAATATCCCCAGTACGCGCCGCAGATCATCCACGCCGCCCGCGAGTCCTTCCTCAACGGCGGCGACGAGACCTACATCGCCGGGATGGCAGCGATCGCCCTCGGCATCGCCGTGATCTTCTTCCTCTTCCCGAAGCAGCAGGACGAGAACGAGATGGTCGAACGCTTCCACGCCGAAGACACCGCCGCCGCGCCGTCGGCTTAGGGGAACGGCCTGCTTCGGGAAGTGTGCGGGGAGGGGTCGGGGTGCCCCTTTCGCTTAGTTTTTTTGTGGGACGC
>JAWVEZ010000066.1:0-4003 GCA_033856455.1 Solirubrobacterales bacterium
CCGGCGGCATCGCCGAGGGCATGGGCGGCGGCGTCTACGTGCTCGGCGACCTCAGCGTGACCAACTCGACGATCGCCGGCAACAGCGTCGAAAACCCGGGACTCAACATGGGCGGTGGCATCCAGGCGGCGCTCGACCCCGCTGACGTCGACGGCAGCAAAGCCGTCCTGCTGAACTCGACGATCGCCGGCAACTCGGTCGCGGCCGGCGGGGTCGGGGGTGGCTTCACGATTCAGAATCCGACCCCCGGGGTCGTGACCGTCCTCACGGCCACCAACACGATCGTCGCCGGCAACACGGCCAACGGCGCGACCGACTGCGGCACCGTCGCCGCCGTCACCTCGGCCAACAACATCGGCGGCGACGCCAGCTGCATGTTCACCGACGCCGGCTCCAAGCAGAACACGAACCCGCTGCTCGCCCCGCTCGCCGACAACGGCGGTCCGACCGACACGATGGCGCTGCCGCCGAACAGCCCGGCGATCGACGCGGGCACCAGCGTCGGCTGTCCCCCGACCGACCAGCGCGGCATCGCTCGGTCGCAGGGAACTGCCTGCGACATCGGCGCCTTCGAGCTCGCGGTCGCCCCGCCCGCCCCGGCGCGGGCCGACCTGAAGCTGAAGGCGACCCCGAAGCCGAAGCGCTTCACGCCGGGCAAGAAGCTGGTCTTCGCGCTGAAGGTCAGCAACCGCGGCCCCGCGGCGGCGACCGGGGTGGTCGTCAAAGGCACCGTCCCGGCGCTGGCGAAACGGATCAACGGCCCGAAGGTGAACAAGAAGAAGCCGTGCAAGCTGAAGAAAGCGAAGAAAGGCAAGCGGCAGTTCACCTGCAAGCTGCCGGCGCTCGCGGCTGGCAAGACGAAGACCCTGAAGGTGGTCGTGAAGACGGCTCCGGACTCCGGCAAGCTGCGGGTGCGGGCGCGCGTCCGCTCCGCCCTCCCCGATCCCAACATGAAAGACAACAGGGCGAAAGCGGTGGCGAAACCGAAGCGCTGAGGCGCCCACGGGGTGACGGCGGTACCGTGTCTTCCATGCAGCGCGACCCCGCCCTCGAAGCGGTCTTCAAGCCGGTGCAGCCGCCCAGCACCTTCGAGGAGACGGTCGAGCGGCTGGGCACGGCGATCCGCCTCGGGCTGCTGGCGCCGAACAGCCAGCTGCCCCCGGAGCGGGAGCTGGCGCGGGAACTGCGGATCTCCCGCTCGACCCTGCGCCAGGCGCTGACCACGCTGGTCCAGAGCGGCCACCTGGTCGCCCTGCGCGGCCGCAAGGGCGGCACCTTCGTGGCCGATCAGCCGCCGCTGGCCGAGCGCGACGACGAGCCGCTCGACCAGGGCGCCTGGGCGGTGCTCGACTACCGGGTCGCGATCGAGTGCGGCGCGGCGCTGCTGGCCGCCGAGCGGGTCGGCTCCGACGAGCTGCCGCGGCTGGAGGAGATGGTCGAGAAGATGGCCGCCGAGGGCGGGGACTTCGAGGAGTACCGGCGCACTGACGTCCGCTTCCACATCGCCCTCGCCGAGGCGGCCCACTCACCGCGCCTGGTCGGGGCGATGACCGAGGTGCAGGCGCAGATGACCGACCTGATCGCGCTGATCCCGCACCCCGCCGAGGTTCTGGAGCGCTCCAACGAGCAGCACGGCAAGCTGGTCAAGGCCCTGCGCAAGGGCGAGGGCCCCCGCGCCGTGAAGCTGATGCGCGAGCACATCGAGGGCACCGAGCACATCCTCGCCGGCCTGCTCCCTCCTCAGGCGCGGATGCGACTGCCCTTGGGTGCAAGGGCTGCAGGCAGCGCGGCGGCGCTGCCTGCGACCGCGGCCTGACTCTCTCCCTCGGGGGGAGAGATCGACCTCCCTCCCGCTTGTCTCCCAATGTTGATGCGGGGACCCCAGAAGCAGGTGTGGTACTTTGTCTGCATAGCTCCCCGCCGTCCGGCCCTCGGGTCGCACTGGCGGGGCTTTTTCGTTGGCAGGTGAGATCGCCCGGGTTGCGCTCTTCATCGACTGGCAGAACGTCTACTGGTGTGCGCGTGAAGCGTTTGGCCTTGAGGAACTGGGAAGGGGACACGGGAACTTCAGCCCTCTCCGCCTAGGTCGAATCCTTGCGGCTGCCAACGGCCGCGGTTCGGGCGGCCAACTGGTTCGCGTCGAGGTGTTTCGTGGGATGCCGTCCGTCAAGCACGACCGAATCGGGCACGGCGCTAACCGGCGACAAGCGGCGGCCTGGGAAGCCGAAGGGCCGGGAGTCGTCTTTCCGAGAACCAGACCACTTCGGTATCCGGCGGACTATCCCGCAAAGCCGCCGATGGAGAAGGGTGTCGACGTAGAGCTCGCGCTGGGGACGGTCGAGGCCGTAGTGCGAGGAGAGTGCGATGTGGCGGTCTTGTTCTCCCATGATACGGATCTACTCCCGGTGCCCGAGACGCTGACTCGGCTCGCCGGGCCGCAGAGTGTGGAGACTGCGGCTTGGGTCAGCGACACATTTCGTCAGCGACTCAAATCCAAGGCCCCCGTTGCCCACCATGCGCTCAGCGAGCGGATCTTCCAGCTGATCTCGACTCCCGTGAACTACGCTCGCCGGGATTGATCAAGCTCTGATCCGCTCGCCCTTGGGGTCGAAGAGTGGCTCGGCGCTGACCTCGCCGGGAACCCAGCGTCCGAAGATCTCGACCTCGACCGCGGTTCCCGCTTCAGCCGAGGCCGGCGGCAGGTAGGCGTAGGCGATCGAGCGCTCGACGGTGTAGCCGTAGCCGCCGGTGGTGACGCGGCCGAGGATCTCTCCGGCGACGCGGACCGGCTCGTTGCCGAGGGCGATCGAGTGGGGGTCCTCGAGCGCCAGGCAGCAGAGCGTCGTGCGCGGGCCCGCTTCTTTCGCGGCGGCCAGGGCGTCACGGCCGATGAAGCCGCCCTCCTTGTCGAGCTTGACGCAGAAGCCGACGCCGCCCTCGTAGGGCGTCTCGTCCGGCGTGATGTCGGCGCCCCAGACGCGGTAGCCCTTCTCCAGCCGCAGGGAGTCGATCGCCCGGTAGCCGCCGGCGACGATGCCATGCGGCTGGCCGCCCTCCCAGAGCGCCCGCCACAGCCCCGCCCCGTACTCGGTCGGACAGTAGATCTCCCAGCCGAGCTCGCCGACGTAGGTGACCCGCAGCATCCGCACCGGCACGTTGCCGAGCGTCGTCTCGCGCAGGGTCATGTAGGGGAAGGCCTCGTTGCCGAGGTCCTGCGGGGTCAGCGGCTGCAGCATCTCGCGGGCGCCCGGGCCCCAGACGCCGAAGCAGGCCCAGCCGGAGGTGACGTCGGCGAGGTGGATGCCGCCCTCGGCGGGCAGGTTGCGGCGCATCCACTCGCGGTCATGGTTGCCGAAGGCGGTCCCGGTGACGATGCCGAAGCGCTGCTCGCCGAGCCGGGCGACGGTGAAGTCGCACTCGATCCCGCCGCGCCGGTTGAGCATCTGGGTGTAGGTGATCTGGCCGACCTCGCGGGCGACCCGGTTGTCGCAGAGCCGTTCCAGGTACTCGGCGGCCCGCGGCCCGCTGATCTCCAGCTTCGCGAACGAGGACTCGTCGAAGATCGCCACCGCCTCGCGGGTCGCCCGGTGCTCGGCGCCGATCGCCGGCGACCAGTTCTCGCCGGCCCAGCCGCGCGGCCGCAGCGACTCGTCCCCGGCGGCGGCGTTGCGCTCGTACCAGTTGACCCGCTCCCAGCCGGACTTCTCGCCGAAGGATGCGCCGTGCCCGGCGTGGCACTCGTACGCCGGGCTGGTGCGCAGCGGCCGTCCCGCCTCGCGCTCCTGGCCGGGGTAGACGATGTCGTAGTAGGTCTCGTAGGTCTCCAGGGTCCGCTTCAGCGTGTACGACGGCGATCGGTACTGCCGGCCGAACCGCCGGACGTCCATGTGCCAGAGGTCCATGCCGGGGTCGCCGGACACGATCCACTCGGCCATCACCTTGCCGATGCCGCCGGCACCGGCGATGCCGTGGGCGCAGAAGCCGGCGGCCACGAAGAACCCGT
>JAWVEZ010000067.1:0-24587 GCA_033856455.1 Solirubrobacterales bacterium
ACTTCGCCGGCCGCCCCCAGCGCGAGGAGTACCTGATCGTCGACGGCGGCGGCCTCGCCGGGGCCGGCGCCCACTCCTACTCGGCCGGCAACGCCACCGGGGGGTCGGAGGAAGCGGCGAAGTTCGGAAGTTAACACGAACACGACGTCGGTTTCTGTATCCTGCCACTTTCCCCCAGGGGGCCGTCGCGGCACCCCCAGAAGCGCCCGCGGCGGCCCCCGACTTCAAGCTCATGGACGACACGAAAAACCGCCTTGTATTCCTCAACGGCGAGGAGCACGGTCTGGAGATCGTGGAGGCTATGCGCCCCCGGCCGGGCCCCGGAGAGGTGCTCGTACGGGTCGAGATAGGCGGGGTCTGCGGGACCGACGTGCACTACTGGACCGGCCAGGCCGCGTATCCCGCGCCGATGGTGCTCGGGCACGAGGGGGTGGGAATCGTCGAGGCGCTCGGAGGCGGCGTTGAGCGCGACTTCGCGTCCAACCCGATCAGCCTTGGCGACAGGGTCGCCTGGGTCCCAGAAGTGGTTTGCGGGCGCTGCTATTCGTGCGTCATGCTCGCCGATTCCTCTCTCTGCGAGAACTCGAAGCTCACCTGTCCTCCGGGGGACGCGAACTGGGCCACTTTTGCGGATTTCGCCTTGCTGCCCCGGGAGATGGCGTTCTTCCGAATCTCTGAGAGCACTCCGTCGGAGGCCGTGTCCGCGTTTGGCTGCGCGCTGCCGACCCTGCTGCAGGCGGTCGAGCGCGCCGGCGGGCTGCGCCCCGGTGACGATGTCGTCATCCAGGGCAGTGGACCGGTCGGGCTGGCGGCCACCATGCTCGCGAAGGTCTCGGGAGCACGATCCGTGGTCGTCGTCGGCCGGCCCAGGCACCGGCTCGAGGCGGCACTCAGCCTCGGCGCCGACCGCGTCATCGACATCGGTGAGATTCCCGACGAGGAGACCCGGCGAGCCGCGGTTCTCGACGCCACCGACGGTCGCGGGGCGGCCCTGGTTGTCGAGGCGACCGGGGTGTTGGGGGCGATGGAGGAGGGCCTCCGGTTCCTCGCGCCCGGGGGACGGTATCTGGTGGTCGGCCTCTGGGGCACCCCGGGCGACGTCAGCCTTCCCCCCAGCAGGCTCAACAACCTGAACCAGCGCATCATCGGTTCGAGTTACTGCCAGGCGCGGCACTACTACCAGGCGATCCGGGTGGTCGAAACGCATCATGAGCGCCTGCCGATCGCGAGCGTCGTCAGCCACCGGTACGCGCTCGAGGATGCCGCGGAGGCGCTCACGGCCAGCCGGCAGGAGCAGACGCTCAAGGCAGTCGTGATGCCGCTTCTGTAGTCGAGCCGGGGCGGTCTGCTAGACGGCGAGGTAGCCGCCGTCGATCTCGACGGCGGCACCGGTGATGAAGGCCGACTCGGGCCCGACCAGGAAGTGGACGAGCCGGGCGATCTCCGCCGGTTCGCCGATCCGGCCGAGCGGATGGCGGTCGACCAGGTCCTGCCTGGAGACCCCGTCCCGGTCGATCCAGCGCTCGGTCATCGACGTTCCGATGTACCCGGGGAGGATCGCGTTGCAGCGAATCTGGTGCGGCGCCACCGCCAACGCGACGCTCTTGACCAGCCCGAGGATCGCTGCCTTGCTGGCGCCGTAGGCAAGCGTGTTGCCGTCCGCGACCAAGCCCAGAACCGAGGAGGTGTGAACGATCGAGCCAGCGATTTCCGAGTCCCGCATCGCGATCGCGACCGCCTGGGTCCCGGCGAAGGCGCCGTGCAGATTCACGTCGAGCACCTTCCGCCAGGCCTCCGGCTCGCAGTCCTCGATGGTGTCGTCGTCGACCGCGATGCCGGCGCAGTTGACCAGGAAGGCGGGGCCGCCCTGTGCCTTCGCGCTCTCGACCGCCCGCTGCCAGGAGGCCGGCTCGCAGATGTCCAGCTCGACCGGCTCGACGTTCTCGAGGTCGCGCAGGCCGCTCATCGAGTCGAGCGAGAGATCGCCGGCGACCACGCCGATGCCTTCCTCGGCCAGCAGGGTGGTGACGGCCCGGCCGATGCCGGCTCCCGCACCGGTGACGATGCCCCACTGGGTGGTTGCTGAGCTCATGCCGTCGCACCTCCGTCGATCACGTATGCCGAGCCGGTGATGAAGCTGGCGTCCGGCGAGGCGAGGAAGGCGACCAGCGAGCCGATCTCGGTCGGTTTGGCGACGCGGCCGAACGGCGAGTATTTCGGGCCCCAGTCGGCGTAGAGGTTCGGGAACTGGGACGCGATGTCGTCCAGCATCGGGGTCTGCGTGGCGCCCGGATGCACCGAGTTGCAGCGAACCGCGTACCCCTGCCTGGCGCAGTGGACGGCGATCTCCTTGGTCAGGGCCCGGACCCCTGCCTTGCCGGCGTCATAGGCGACGGTGCGGGGGTCGCCCTGGATGCCGGAGGTCGAGGCGATGTTGACGATCGCCCCGCCCTCGGCCCGGCGCAGCGAGGGAAGCGCCGCGCGACAGCCGAGGTAGGTGCCTTCGAGATTGATCGCGATCGAGCGCTTCCAGTCCTCCGCGGAGGTGTCGAAGATCGAGCCGAGCGAAAAGATCCCGGCGGCGTTGACCAGGACCGAGATCGGGCCGAGCAGCTCCTCGGCTCGCTCTACGCAGGCCTCCCAGGAGGCGGCGTCGGTGACATCGAGCTGAGCGGCGTGGCCGCCGATCGCCCTTGCCTGCTCCTCGGCCGCGGAGCCGTCGAGGTCGGCGATAAGAACCTTCGCGCCCTCGTCGGCGAGCCGCTGCGCGACCGCGCGTCCCATGCCGCCGGCGCCACCGCTGATGATCGCGGCCGCGTCGGAGAAACGTTTCCTGTCGCTCATGCCGGGGCACTGTACAGAAATAAACCGACGTCGCGCTCGTTAACGAGAGTGACGTCGCTCTCTTGACAAGTCCGGAAGGGGCGGTTATACATCCAGCGACCATGAGTTCTCCAGAGGCGACACTCCCCCCCGATCGACAAATTCGAGTCCTCGGGGTAGACGCCGGCGGGACGATGACCGACGTGATCATGGTCGACAGCAACGGCCATTTCGTCGTCGGCAAGGCGCAGACGACTCCGCATGACGAGTCGATTGGGTTCGCCGACTCCGCCGAAGATGCGCTCGGACTCTGGAACATCCCCACCCAGCAGGGCTTCGGTGAGGTCGTCTCCGGAGTTTTCTCCGGAACCTCGATGCTGAACCGGCTGCTGGAGCGCAAAGGGCAGCGCGTAGGGGTGATGGTGACCCGGGGTCAGGAAGACGCGCTTCGGTTCGAGCGCGGCATCCAGACCTGGCTCAACCTCAGCTACGCGGACATGTTCCACGCCGTGGTGCGGGAACACAACGAGCCGCTGGTGCCGCTCAGCCGGATCAAAGGGATTGGCGGGCGCATCGCTCCCGACGGCAGCGAGGCGATCCCCCTCTACGAGGAGGACGTGCGGCGCTCCGTCAAGGAGCTGCTCGCCGAAGAGGTCGATTGCATCTGCGTCAACCTCCTCTTCTCCTGGCGCAACAGCGATCACGAGGAGCGGACGCGGACGATCGCCGAAGAGACGATGAAGGAGGAGGGCCAGGAGGTCCCGATCTACCTCTCCGTCGAGCAGTGCCCCAAGCGCCTCGACTTTTCGCGGCTGAACACGCTCGTCATCGAGGCTTATGCCGTCGAGCCGGGCCGGATTCAGCTCGACCAGGTGCGCGCCCGCACCCGCGAGCTCGGCGCCAGCTTCGACCTCCGCGTGATGGCCGGATCGGGGTCGACGATCTCGATCGACTCGACCCAGCTGGTCCACACCCTGGTCTCCGGCCCGATCGGCGGCTGCGTGGGGGCGAAGTACCTCAGCGAGCAGTTGGACGCGAAGAACGTGGTCTGCGCCGACATCGGCGGCACCAGCTTCGACGTGGCCCTGATCACCGGGGGGGAAAGCGAGATCAAGTCGAACCCCGAGGTGGCCTACTTCAAAATGAACTTCCCGATGGTCCGCATCGACTCGATCGGAGCGGGCACCGGGAGCTTCGTCAGGGTCAATCCGGTCACCGGGCGGATCGAGTTCGGTCCCGAGAGCGCCGGGGCCCGGATTGGGGTCTCCAACCCGGACTCGGGCTTGGAGACGGTCACGATCAGCGATTGTGACGTCGCCCTGGGCTTGATCAACCCCAACAACTTTCTCGGCGGCCAGGTCATCCTCGACCGCGGCGCGGCGATCGAGGCGATCCGCGAGCAGCTCGCCGAGCCCTTGGGCATCAGCGTGGAAGAAGCCGCTGCTGGCGCGATCGAGCTGTTCGAGGACGAGTTGCGGCGCGCGATGCGCTCACTGGTCGCGGGCAAGGGCTTCGAGCCGGCCGACTTCAAGATGCTCGGCTACGGCGGTGGGGGCCCACTCCATCTGGCCGCCGCCGCCGAGGGCCTGCACTTCGACGACGTGCTCGTGCCCTCATGGGCCGCCGGATTCTCAGCCTTCGGCTGCACCTGCGCGGACGCGGCCTACCGGTTCGACCGCCAGATCGACATGTCGATCCTCCCCGACAGCTCCGACGAGCACCGCACGGAGGTGGCGAAGGCGATCACCGCGGCCTGGGGCGAGCTGCGTGGCCGCATCGAGTCGGAGTTCGGGCAAAGCGGCACCAGCGCCGATCAGATCAGCTATCGCCCGGCGGTGAGGCTCCAGTACAGCGGCCAGCTGAACGACATCGAGATCCTCTCCCCGGTCGAGAAGCTCGAGACGGCCGAGGACCTGCAGCTGATCCTCGACGAGTTCGAGCGCGTCTACGGCAACATCTACGCGGACGCCGCCCGCTCGCCGGAGCTCGGCTACTTCGTGACCCTGGCGATCCTCACGGGCTCGATCGACGTCGAGAAGCCGATCATCCCGCAGGAGCCGATTGTCGCCAAGGAGCCACCGTCGGAGGCCTACAAAGAGCCGCGACAGGTTTGGAGCAAGGGGCGCTGGGTGGATGGAGGGATCTTCGAGATGGACCTGCTGCAGGCGGGGAATGTGATTCCCGGCCCGGCGGTCATCGAAGCTCCCTCGACCACCCTGGTGGTCCCGGAGGGCCAGACGGCAGAACTCGACGAACACAGGATCTTCCACATCTCATGAATACCGACACCAAAGTTGACATGAGCAAGGGCGCCAAGATCGGCTGGGACGGTACGACCGTCCGGGACATGCTGCACGAGTCCGAGCGGGTGATCGAGGAGACCGGGTACTACGCCGGTCTTGAAAACCTCCCCCTCAAGGAAAGCGACCCGATCAGGTTCGAGAAGCTCTACGCGAGACTGCGGGGCGGCATCGTCGACGCTCGCGAGACGGCGATGCAGCTCGCCGCCAGCCCACTGGTCCGCGAGATGGGCGAGGTGTGCTTCGCTGTCTACACCCCGGAGGGCGATTCGGTCGCGCTCTCGACCGGCATCATCGTTCACGTTCACACGATGAGCGAGGGCATCAAGTACATGGTCCGGAAAGACTACGAGTCGAATCCGGGGATCCGTGACCGTGACATCTTCGTCAACAACGACCCTCTCGTCTCGAACGTACACAACGCCGATATCCACACCTTCGTGCCCGTGTTCTGGGAGGGTGAGCTCGTCGCCTGGGTGGCCGGCGTCACCCATGAGTACGACTACGGCGCGAAAACCCCCGGTGGAGCGCCGGTTGGACCGCTGAACCGCTACGAGGATGGGATCATCCTGCACGCGAGGCGCTGCGGCGAGGAAGACACCCTCTACCAGGACTACGTGGAGTTCTGCAAGAACTCGGTTCGCACCCCGTTCCTGTGGACGCTGGACGAGAAGACGCGGATCACGGGTTGCCACCGGATCCGCGACGTGGTTCTCGACCTGATCCGCTCCGAGGGCGTCGACACCTACAAGCAGCTGGTCCGGGAGGCGGTCGAGGAGGGCCGGCGCGGGACTCTGCAGCGCGTGCGCTCCCAGCTCGTCCCGGGCACCTACCGGTCGCCGGCCTTTGTCGACTACCAGTTCGAGGGTGAGCGGCAGCTGCCGGAGGAGGCGGCGGTCGACGCCGCGATCCACGCCCCGGTGACGACGACGGTCCACGCCAACGGCACCCTGGAAGTCTCTCTGGAGGGCGCCAACAAATGGGGCATGCACTCGTTCAACTGCACCCCGTCGGGTATGTGGGGCGGCCTCTGGGCGGTTCTCGCCGAGACCCTGATGGCCAACGACAGGATGAACGACGGCGCCTTCTTCGCCTGCGAGCTGGACCTTCCGTATGGCAGCTGGGCCAACCCCGACAACAAAATGACGAGCCACTCGGAGGCCTGGCTGATCCTGGTGCCGGCCTTCCTCTCGGTCTGCCGGGCACTCGCCCGGGCACAGTATTCCCGCGGCTACCTCGAGGAGGTGATCGCCGGATGGAGCGACGGCACCTACGTCGGCGGAACCGCACCGGGGCTGCCCAACGAATCGGTGGTCAGCAACATGGAGCCGTGCGCGACCGGCGGCGGCGCGACGGTCGCCCGCGACGGCATCGACGCCGCCTCCTGCTGCTGGACCCCGACCTCCGACATGGGCGAGATCGAGGACCTCGAGTCCTTCGAGCCGCTGCTCTACCTCGGCCGGGCGATGAAGCCGAACAGCGCCGGCGCCGGCCGTCGGCGCGGCGGCTCGGGCTACGACTGCCTGCGGATGGTCTGGGAAGACGAGTACCTGCTGCAGAGCGTCAGCGAGGGTGCGATGTTCTGCCACGCCGGCGTCTTCGGCGGCTACCCGGCCGCGGCGGGCTACCGGCACACGGTCCGCGACACGAACCTGCTCGAGCTGTTCGCGGAACAGGCTCCCTACCCGATCAACGACCACGAACCTGGCGAGTCCGCGATGTCCCTCGTCAAGGGCGAGCAGACCCTCGACAAGCGGGCCACGACGATGCTCCAGAAGTTCAAGCGACACGATCTGTTCCTCTACAACATCAAGGGGGGCCCCGGCCTCGGCGACCCCCTCGAGCGCGAGTCGGAGGACGTCCAGAAGGACCTCGAGGAAGGGGTCCTCTCGGTTCCCTTCGCGAAGCAGGTCTACGGCGCTGTGCTCACGCGGGAGGACGACGGGTTCACGGTTGACGCCGAGCAGACGGCGACGCGCCGCGAGGAGGTGAAGGCCGAACGGGTCAAGCGAGCCGTGCCGACGCGCGAGTGGATCGAGAAGGAGAAGGTCCGCGTCGAGAAGAGCGACTTCATCAAACCGGTGACGGACATGTACAGGTCGTCATTCGAAGTCTCACCTGATTGGGCAAATGAGTTCCGGCAGTTCTGGAACCTGAGCGAGGACTTTTCATTCTGATGGCTACTCACTACGACCAAGAGGTTCTCTCCGAGCTGCTGGACGGGGCGCTTCCCGCCACCCAGCTGCGCTCGATGATGTCGTCCTACAAGGATCCCGGCCGGTTCGATGGGATGGTCGCGGTCCACCAGAAGCGTGTGTCCTGGGACGACCGAATCCTCCTTCCCTACGGCGAGGGGCTGTTCATCGTCGAAACCGGCGAGGGCGAGCGAATCGTCCGCTGCCAGTGCGGGCACAGCTTCGGCGACTACCGAGTCAACTGGAAGCTCTCGGCCCTGGTCTTCGTCCGCGACAGCAAGGAGCTGATCGACGAGATCTACCCCAACATGATGGGTTGCGATCCGAACTGGATGGAGATGCGCGAGTTCTACTGCCCCGGTTGCCAGCTGCAGCTGGAGGTGGAGGCCGTGCCGCCCGGATATCCGATCGTGTTCGATTTCGAGCCGGACCTCGAGGCGTTCTACGAAGAGTGGCTGGGCAGGCCGGTGGGTGCGGCGCCAGACAAGGGTGGGACTGAGGATGAAGGGTTCCGTTGACCGATACCACTAAACGAGGCGGGGGGGAGCCCTCGGGCGGGGAGCGACAGCTCCCGGCGCTCGAGCTGCGCGGGATCGAGAAGCGCTTCGGTTCCGTCCAGGCGGTGGACAGCCTCAACCTCAGCTTCGCGCCCGGCGAGGTGCACGCGCTGCTCGGCGAGAACGGCGCCGGGAAGAGCACCTCGATGAACATCGCGGCGGGCTTCCTGGCCCCCGACGTCGGGACGATCTCCGTGCAGGGCGAGCCGATCCAGTTCGGGACTCCGCGCGATGCGATCGCCGTCGGCGTCGGGATGGTGCACCAGCACTTCCGCCTCGTCGAGCAGTTCTCGGTGGCGCGCAACCTGGCCCTCGGGGCCACCGACGTGCGCGAGATCATCTCTCCCGGCGAACTCACCGAGCGAGCCGCTCGCCTCAGCGAGCAGTATGGCCTCGAGGTCGAGCCCACAAGGCCGGTCTGGTCACTCTCGGTCGGCGAGAAACAGCGGGTGGAGATTCTCCGCACGTTGTCGCGGGGGGCCCAGGTCGTGATTCTCGACGAGCCGACCGCGGTCCTGACGCCCGACGAAAGCGACCGCCTCTGCGCGACGCTGAGGGAAATGGCCGCGCAGGGCCGGACCGTTGTCTTCATCTCCCACAAACTGAACGAGGTGATGTCCGTCGCCGACCGGGTCTCGGTCATGCGCGCCGGCTCGCTGGTCGCGACCAACGAGAAATCCGACTGCGACATCCAGATGCTCGGGAGGTTGATGTTCGGCGACGCCGCCGCCGCCAGCCCCAAGGCGGAGCGGCGGCGACAGCCCTCCGAGCGAGTCGCCCTGCGGATCAAGGACGCCGTGGTCAAGGACGACTGGGGCTTGGAAGCCCTGCGTGGCGTCAGCCTCGAGGTGCGGGGTGGTGAGCTGGTCGGGCTGGTCGGGGTGGCCGGCAACGGGCAGCGCGAGCTCGAGGAGGCGATCGCCGGCCTGCGCAACCTCAGCGCGGGAGCGGTCGAGGTCGACGGCACCGAGCTGAGCAACGGTCGCCCCTCGAAGCGCTCCAAACTGGCTTACATCCCGGAGGACCGCCTGGGAATGGGACTGGTCGGCAGCGAGCCGATCTGGCGCAACGCGATTCTGCGCCGTCATCGCAGCCGCGAGATCTCCCGCGGCCCGATCATCCGCAACGGCGCCGCGAAACGCTTCGCCGCGGATCTTGCCGAGTCGGTGAACCTCTCCACCAAGGACGGGGGGACCCTGGTCCAGCATCTCTCGGGGGGCAATGCGCAAAAGCTTCTCGCGGGTCGCGAGCTGTTTGGGAATCGCGCCGCCGTGGTCGCCGTAAATCCCACCCAGGGCCTCGACGTTCAGGCGGCGGCCGCCGTCCGCGACGCGCTGGTCGACGCGGTGGAGCGGGACCTCGGGGTGCTGCTGATCTCAGCCGACCTCGATGAAGTGCTGTTGCTCGCGGATCGGGTGCTGGTCCTCTACGAGGGCAGGATCTGCGGCGAGTTCCGCCGCGGGCAGTCCGACCGAGACCGGATCGGGATGATGATGGGCGGGGGCGCGCGCGGGGAGGAGGGCTATGCGTGACCTCGGCACAACCCCGCCGGTGAGCGCCGGCCGGCGCCATCGTCAGCGGCCCGTGCTGCCCTGGCGGATCGAGCGCAAGGTCGATCCGAAGCACATCGGGTTCTATCGGATCGGTGCGGTCCTCTTCGGCCTCGCCGTCTCCGTGCTGCTGGCGCCCTTCTTCTCCGGCACGCCGCCGTCGGAATTCTACGACTACATGTGGACCGGGACGCTCGGCAGCCCGCTCGGCACGGCGAACCTGCTGGCGATCGCGATCCCGCTGATCCTCGCCGGCCTCGCCGCCTCGGTCCCGTTCCGGCTGCGCCTCTGGAACGTCGGCATCGACGGCCAGATCCTGGTCGGTGCCTGGGCGGCAAGCGCGATCGGCTTCGCGCTGCCGAACACTTCCGGGGCGCTGCTGATCCCGCTGATGATGCTCGCCGCGATGCTGGGCGGGGCGCTCTGGATCCTGATACCCGCCCTCGCCCGCGTGCTCCTCGGGGTGACCGAGGTGATCACCACTTTCCTCCTCAACTTCGTCGCGATCGCTTGGATCACCTACTGGGCGACCGGGCCGTGGACGGATCCGTTCGCGGCCGGTGGGGTGCGCGCCAAAGTCAACCCTCCCGAGGCGAGCCTCTCGCTGGTCGACATCGACGGCGTCCTCATCCACTGGGGCATCTACATCGCTCTGATCCTTCCCTTCGTCATCTGGGGCATCAACCGCTTCACGCGCTGGGGATTCGAGACGTCGATCGTCGGCGCCAGCACCGGCGCCGGCCGCTACTCGGGCATGAGCGTGAAGCGCATCCTGATCGCCTCGATGCTGGTCGGCGGAGCGCTGGCCGGGCTGGCGGGAGCGGTGAACATGATGGGGACCACCCACCAGCTCGGGCCCGGCCTGACCGACAACACCGGCTTCAACGGCCTCGTGATCGCCGTCCTCGCCGGTGGATCGCCGCTCGGCGTCCTGGTTCTCGCGCTGATCTATGCCTTGCTGATCGCGGGCGGCGACTCGGTCGGCATCGTCGGCGTCCCCGGCGAACTGGTCTTCGCCGTAATCGGCCTGACCCTGATCTTCGGCGCTCTCGGCGAGGCCTTCGCCCGCCTGCGCCTGGTCCGCACCCACCCCGAGGAGACCACCACCTCGACCGACCGCAACGACAACCCACGAATCCAAGGACACGGCGGAAATGGCTGACCCCCTGCTGGTTACCTCTGCCGCCGCCGCCATCGCCGGCAGCACCGGCGTTCTCACCACCGCGACCGGCGAGCTCCTGCTGGAGAAGACCGGCGTGTACAACATCTCGCTCGAGGGAGTGATGCTGGTCGGTGCGCTTTCTGGCTTCCTCGCCGCCAGGGCGACGGACTCCTGGGTGATAGGCCTCGTGGCGGGTGCGCTGATCGGCGCACTCTTCGCGCTGATCTACGGGTACCTGACGATCATCCTGCGAGCGGACATGATCGTGGTCGGTGTCGCGATGATCCTGATCGCAACCGGAGTGGTCGATTCGATCGGCGCGGATTACGTGGGAGAGGCCGCCGCTTCGCAGATCCCCAACTGGCACGTGCCGGGACTTTCCGACATTCCCTATGTGGGCCCGGCGGTGTTCGAGCAGTCGATCATGACCTACGTCGCCTTCCTGCTGCCAATCGGGGCCTGGTGGTTGCTGTCGCGAACCCGTCACGGGCTGAACATGCAGGCGATCGGCGAGAACCCGGCCGCGGCCGACAACGCCGGAATCGCGGTCGTCGGCTGGCGACTCACCTACACCGCGATCGGCGGCGCCTTCGCGGGAGTGGGAGGGGCGATCCTCACGCTCAGCATCGTCGGCTCCTGGGTCAGCTCGGTCACCGCGGGCCAGGGGTGGATCGCCTTCGCGCTGGTCTTCTTCGCCGGCTGGCGGCCCCTCCTGGTACTGGTGGGCGCCTACCTGTTCGGCGCTCTGACCGTGCTCGGCTTCGTCGGCCAGGCGGAGGGCTGGGACATCCCCAGCCAGGTCTTCACCGGGCTGCCCTATGCGGCCACCGTTCTTCTGATGATCCTCAGGGCGTGGCTGCAGCGCCGTCGTGGCGTGACCAGCTGGCCGGCGGCGCTGGGCCTACCGTTCTACCGGGGCTGATAACCGGAGTGCGCTCGGAGCGAGCGCCAGGACCGGAAGCAGCTGTGCCCGCCGCAGCCGGCTCAGGCGGGGAGGCCGAGGCGTCGCCTCGTCGCCTCGACTCCGGCGGGCCGGCCGCCGATCGCTTCGACGATCTCGCGGGCCCGGGTAACCAGGTCGCCGTTGCTGGCGAGCTGGCCGCGGGAGAGGAAGAGGTTGTCCTCGAGGCCGACGCGGATGTTGCCTCCGAGGATCATCGCCTGGGCCACCATCGGCATCTCCATGCGACCCACGGCGAAGCCACTCCAAACCACGTCGGGCGGAAGTTCGGAGGCCATCGCGAGCATCGCGCGAGCACTGGCGGGCGCGCCGTAGCCGATGCCGAGACAGAGCTGCAGCATCGGCGGCGCCTCGATCAGGCCCGCCTCGATCATTCCCCGGACGAAGCGGATCTGCCCGAGGTCGAAGACCTCGAGCTCGGGCTTCACGCCCGCCCCCTTGATCTGCTCGGCGCTGGCGCGCAGGTAAGCCGGGGTCATCACGTAGACCAGGCTGTCGTCGTCGAAGTTCATGCTTCCGCAGTCGAGCGTGCAGATGTCGGGGCGCAGCTCGAGGACGTGTTCGAGGCGCTCGTCGACACCGACGAGATCGCTGCCCTCGGCCGGGCTGTCGGCGGCGCCGCCCGGCCCGAGGACGAAGTCTCCGCCCATGCCCGTGGTGAGGTTGATCAGCACCTCGCAACCGCTTTCGCGGATGCCCGCCACGACCTCTCGGTAGAGGTCGAGGCGCCGGCTCGCCCGGCCGGTCTCCGGGTCGCGCACGTGCACATGGACGATCGCGGCCCCCGCCTCCGCGGCTTCGACCGCGGCGGCGACGATCTGCGCGGGGGTGACCGGCAGGTCGGGGTGTTTGTCGGCGCTGTCGCCGGCGCCGGTCAACGCGCAGGTGATGAACGGTTCCCAGAGCATCGCCTGGGAAGTTTAGCAGCGAAAAGCGACGTCGCTCTCTCAAATATGCAAGAATGGTGCGGAACGATGAGCGGTCCTGCACCCGACGCAAGAAAGAAAAGCCCATGGCCCTCGAGCTGAGCATTCATGAGATCACGATCGCCGTAAAGGACGTCGGCGACAGCGCATCCTTCTTCGCCCGCGCCTTCAACAGCGAGCCCGACGAGGTCCAGCACTTCCCGACGCAGGGGATCGAAGTGGACATGGGCGGCGTCTGGGTCGGAGATTTCCACATGGCGATGGTCAGCGCTCCGGTGGGCGAGGGCCCGGTCGGGCGCTTCCTTGCCGCCCGCGGTGGCGGGATCTACGAGGTCAACGTGAAAACCAACGATCTCAGCGCCGCCGTCGAGCACATGAGCTCCCAGGGAATCAAGTTCATCAACGCCGACCCGATCGTGCTCGAGAACTACGACGCCGGCCGAGGCGTGGTTCTGAAGGAACTGCGGATGGCCTTCGTCGACCCCCGTTCCACCAACGGGGTGCTGATCGAGGTCGCCGAATGGGTCGAGTAGTCAGCCGATGAGCTCGATCCGAATCGGAGTATGGGTGCAGGGGGGCCTCCCCGCCCCCGTCGCCGCGGAGCTCGCGGAGCGGGTCGAGCAGGCCGGCGTCGACGCCTTCTGGGCGGCCGAGGGCATCGTCGCGCGCGACGCCTTCGTCACGCTCAGCGCCGCCGCGGTGAAGACCAGCCGGGTGGAGCTGGGCACCGGCGTCGTCAACCCGTTCACCCGCCACCCCGCGCAGCTCGCGGCCTCCTTCGCGACCCTCGACGAGCTTTCCGAGGGGCGGGCGGTCTGCGGCCTCGGGATCGGCGCACGCGACCTTCTGGAGCCGCTCGGAATGGACGTCTCCAAGCCGTTGGCGACGGCGCGCGAGATGATCGAGATCGTCCGGCGCCTGCTGGCCCGCGAGGCGGTCACGCTCGAGGGCAAGAAGTTCAGTCTCGACGGCGTCGGCCTGGGCCTGGTTCCCCCGCGTGAGGAGATCCCGATCTTCCTTGCCGCGGCGGGGCCGAAAATGTCCGAGCTGGCCGGCGCGGAGGCGGACGGAATCTACGCCCTCTACGGCACGCGCGAGTACATCACCCGCATCGTCGACCTGGCCCATCAGGGTCGCAGCGGCGAGCGGCCGTTCCGCGTCGCCTGCCCGGTCGTGATGGCGGCCGACGAGGATCGCGAGGCGGCGCGCAAGCGGGTCAAAGCCGCGATCGGGCTGATGCTCACCGAGCCTTACGGCGAGGAATTCCTGAAAGCCAACGGCCTCGATCCGGAGCTGGCCGGGAGGATCCGCGCTGGCTTCGAGACCGGCGGGATCAGAGGTCTGCGCGATGCCGTCGACGGCTCGATCGTCGACTCGCTGACGATCGCCGGCGACGTCGGCGAGTGCGTTGAACGATTCGAGGAGATGATCTCCTGGGGGGTCACCGAGCCGCAGGCGCTGCTGACCGGGCCCGACCCCGAGCCCGTGCTGCGGGTGCTCTCGACGCTGCGGGAAGCGGTCGCATGATCAGCCTCGAGGGACGGGTGGCGGTCGTCTCCGGGGCCGGTGCCGGGCTCGGGCGCGCCTATGCGCTGGCCCTCGCCGAGCGCGGGGCGAAGGTGCTCGTGAACGACCTCGGGGCGGCGCTCGACGGCTCGGGCTCGAGTTCGTCGTCCGCCGAGTCGGTGGCGGCCGAGATCGTCGCCGCCGGCGGCGAGGCGGTCGCCGACGGCACCTCCGTCGCGACCGCCGAGGGTGGCGAGGCGATCGTCCAGCACGCGCTCGACGCCTTCGGTCGGCTCGACATCCTCGTCAACAACGCCGGCAACATGCGCCTCTCCTCGTTCGCCAAACTCGAGGTGGCGACGATCGACGAGGTCCTCGACGTCCACCTCGGCGGCACCTTCTATCTGAGCAAGCCCGCCTGGACCGCGATGGCCGCGCAAAAGAGCGGCCGGATCATCTTCACCGGTTCCGGCCTGGGAGCCTTCGGGATCTATGGAGCGGGGGTCTACGCGGCCGCGAAGGGCGGCATCGCCGGCCTGCTCAACGTGCTCGAGCTCGAGTCCGAGCGGCACGGGATCAAGGTCAACGGCGTCGCGCCGATGGCGCAGACCCGGATGGTCAACGACGATCTGTACTCGGAGGTCCCGGCGACCAGCGTCAGCCCGGACCTGGTCGCCCCGGTCGTCGTCTACCTCGCCTCCGACGAGTGCGCGGTGAACGGCGAGATGTGGTCGGTCGGCGCCGGCAGCGTCGCCCGCCTGTTCACGGGGCGGACCAAGGGCTACTTCAAACACCCCGCCGAGGACGGCCCGCTCACCGCCGAGGACGTCTCCGGGCACACCGCGGAGATCATGGATACCGCCGGCTTCAGCGAGCCCCCCAACTGGCCCGCCGAGTGGCAGATGGTCGCCAAGCTGAACGAAGAAGGATCGAGCTGATGGCGATGGACCAGGACGTCCAGCGCGAGATCGTCGGGATGGTCCGGCGACTGGCCGACGAGAAGATCATTCCGGTCGCCAGCCAGCTCGACGCGGCCGACGAGTTCCCCGGCGAGATTGTCGAGCAGGTCAAAGAGCTCGGCCTGCTCGGCGTCCTGATTCCCGAGGAGTACGGCGGCCTGGGACTCGACTTCACCACCTACGCGATGATCATCGAGGAGCTGGCCCGCGGCTGGATCTCGATCGCGGGCGTGGTCAACACCCACTCGATGGGCTGCTACCTGCTCTCCCGGTTCGGGACGGAGGAGCAGAAGCGCGACCTCCTGCCGCGGATGGCGACCGGGGAGATGCGCGCGGCGTTCTCGCTCTCGGAGCCCGACGTCGGCTCCGACGTGCAGGCGCTGCGGGCGAAGGCGGTCGAAGCCGACAACGGCGACTGGCTTCTCAGCGGGGCGAAGATGTGGGTGACCGGCAGCCTGCGCTCGAGCCTGCTCTTCGTCCTCGTCAAGACCGACCCCGACATCGTTCCGCCCTACAAGGGGATCACCTGCTTCATCGCCCAGAAGGAGCCCGGGGTCGTCACCAACGAGGGGGCCTACGAGGGCCTGACGATCGCGCCCAAGATCCCGAAGATGGGCTACCGGGGAATCGAGACGAGCGAAGTGATCTTCGACGGTTACCGCTGCGGGGCCGATCGGGTCCTCGGCGGCCCGGACGGTCTCGGTCAGGGCTTCACGCAGATGATGGACGCCCTCGAGACCGGGCGCATCAACGTCGCCGCTCGCGGGGTCGGAATCGGCCAGCGAGCGCTCGAGCTGGCGCTGCGCTACAGCCAGGAGCGGGAAACGTTCGGTCGCCCGATCGCCCAGCACCAGGCGGTCCAGTTCCGGCTCGCCGACATGGCGACCAAGATCGAAGCCTCGCGCCTGCTGACCAGGCGGGCGGCGCAGATGAAGGACTCGGGCAAGCGCTCCGACCTCGAGGCCGGGATGGCGAAGCTGTTCGCCTGCGAGTCCGGCAAGGAGGTCGTCGAAGAGTCGCTGCGGATCCACGGTGGCTACGGGTACTCGAAGGAGTACGAGATCGAGCGGCTCTACAGAGACGCTCCGCTGCTGCTGATCGGCGAGGGGACCTCGGACATCCAACGGATGGTGATCGGTCGCAGCCTGATCGACCGCTTCCCGGCGGAGTCGGTGCGATGAGGAGGCGGAACGAATGGACGTGGTGAACCTGGGTGACATCGACGTGGCCTTCCGGGCCGCGGGCGGCGGCGATCGGACGCTCGTGATGATCCACGGTCTCGGCCAGGACCACCGCATGTGGGCCGAGATTCAGGACCAGCTTTCCGAATACCGGACGATCGCCTACGACCTGCGCGGCCACGGCGGCAGCACGGTCGGCGACGGCGAGGGGTCGCTGACCCAGCTGGGTGGCGATCTGATCGCCCTGCTGGAGCGCTTCGGCCCGGCGGTCCTCGTCGGGTTCTCGCTCGGCGGGAGCATCGCCCTCTGGGCCGCCGCGGAGCGGCCGGACCTGGTCCAGGGCGTGGTCGCGGTGGCCACCTCCTCGGTGGTCGGCCGGGCCGCCGCGGCTGCGATCGAGGAACGGATCGAGACCTTCGAAAAGGGCGACGCCGGCGAGATCTACGCGCAGATCCTCGAAGACACCGAAGCGCAGCTGGCGAGCGGCGAGGCGGACGCGGCGGCCGTGAGCGCCGAACGGGCCGCCGCCGTGCGCGACCCGCGCGGATACGTCAACGCGGCGCGGGCGGTTCGCGGGATGCACGAGGAGTCGCTGAACGTTCGCCTGACGGCAATCGCCTCCCCTGTCTTGATCGTCTCGGGGGAGCGCGACGCCTGGTGCCCCCGGCGCGCCGCGGAAATCATGCTCGAACACCTGCCGCAGGGGGCGAGCTTCGAGGAGCTCGCCGGCGTGGGCCATCTCGTCAACGAGGACGCCCCCGACCTTCTTACGGCGGTCGTGAGGGAGTGGCTCAAAGGTAAGGAGACTCGATGACGGATAGACCTATTTCGACCGTATTGGTAACGGCTGGCGCAGGGGCGGGGATCGGTTCGGCGATCGTGCGAACCCTCGCCGACGAGGGCTGGGACGTGGTGATCACCGACGCCCACGAGCGGCGCACAAAGGAGCTGGCCGCGGAGCTGAGCGAGAAGCACGATCGCGAGTTCCTCGGCTACACCCTCGACGTCGCGGACTTCGAGGCCGTCGGTGAGGTGGTCGCCGAGGTCGTCGCGGCTCGCGGCGGGATCCACGCGCTCGTCAATAGCGCCGGCTGGAACAAGCTCGAACCGCTGATCGAGATGGACCCCGAGACCTGGCAGCGGTGCCTCGACGTCGACCTCACCGGCTCCTTCAACTGCATGCGCCACGTGCTGCCGGTGATCAGGGACCAGGGCGGCGGCGCCGTGGTCAACATCTCCTCGATCGCCGCCTGGGAATCGTCGACCGAGCACGGCGCGGCCTACTCGGCGGCGAAGGCGGGGGTGACCGCCCTGACGCGGGTCGCCGCGGCGGAGCTGGGCGAGCACAACATCCGCGTCAACGCGATCGCACCCGGCCTGATCTACAACGACTTCCTGCTCAAGGTCTACCCGAAGGACTTCTTCGAAGGCTATGCCGATCGGCGCTCCAAGGTCGGCCGAGTCGGTCACCCCGACGACATCGCCGCGCTCACCGCTTTCCTGCTCGGCGACAAGGCCGGTTACATCACCGGTGAGACCTACGGAGTCAGTGGCGGGGTCTTCCCACATGCCTAGCTCCGAGCCGATCTTCTGGCCGCTCCACCGGCTGCTGGGCGCCTTTCGCAGCCGGGAGCTCTCGCCGGTCGAGTTGGCCGAGCAGGCGATCGCCAGGATCGAGACCTTCGACCCGCAGCTCCGCAGCTACCTGAGCGTCAGCCCCGAGCTTGCGCTGGAACAGGCGCAGCAGGCGGAGAAGGTCTACGGAGAAGGCGGCGGAGATGAGCAGCAGCTGCTCGGGCTGCCGATCTCGATCAAGGACCTGTTCGATGTGAAGGGCCAACCGACCAGCCTCGGATCGCTGCTCTACCGGGACAACATCGCCGCGCAGGACTCGCAGCCGGTCGAGCGGCGGCGCGCCGCCGGCGCGGTCTTCCTCGGCAAGTCGAACACGGCGGAGTTCGGGCAGTCGGCGACGACCGAGAACCTGATGGGGGACGGTTGCGCCAACCCCTGGTGCCCCGACCGGACGGCGGGCGGCTCCAGCGGCGGCGCGGCGTCGAGCGTCGGCGCCGGCCTCGCGAGCATCGGGCTCGGATCCGACGGCGGCGGCTCGATCCGGATCCCCTCGGCGATGAGCGGCCTGTTCGGCTTGAAGTTCAGCTTCGACCCGGAGGCGGTCGAGGGCGCCTTCCGGGCGATGACCCAGTTCGTCTGCCCGGGTCCGATCTCACGCTCCGTCGCCGACGCGCGGATGATGACCGCCGTCCTGCTCGGCCGCGAGATGAAGGTGGCGGAGCCAAGTGGGCTTCGCATCGCCTGGTGTGAGGCGCCCGAAGGCAAACCCGTCGACGGGGGAGTGCGGGCCGCGACCAGGAGCGCGGTCGGCATGCTCGCCGAGATGGGGCACCGGGTCGAGGAGGTCGCGATCCCGACCGAGGGCTGGCTGGAGGCGTTCGGCCCCTTGGTCCTGGCCGACGAGTGGCGCCACCGCGGCCACCTGCTCGAATCCGCCGAGGGGCTCACCAACTACACGCGCCGGGCGATCGAAACTGCCGAAACTGTCACCGACGAGGAAGTCCAGACCGCCAAGGTCCTGAAAAAGGAGTTCGAGGATCGGATCGAGGCGTGGTTCGAGCATTACGACCTGATCGTCACTCCGACCACCGCGACCGTGGCCTTCCCGATCGGCCAGCGGCCGAGGCAGATCGACCAGCAGGATGTCGGGCCGCTGTGGGGCCCGTTCCCGTTCACCGCCGCATTCAACGTCTCCGGATCCCCTGCCGCTTCGCTGCCGGTCGGCCTTGCCGACGACATGCCGGTGGGACTACAGGTGGTTGGACCGTCTCGAAGCGAGGCCGACATCCTCAATCTCTGCGAGCAGCTGGAGGGGGCGGTCGAGTTCCCGGCGGAGACGATGGCGGAGCGCTGGCGCTCCGATTCAGCGACTGTCCCACCTTCCTTCGAAGCTGACTCCGCCGAAGTCCCGGACGGGCTCACCGCCGAGTACCAGGACGGCGTCGCCGTGATCCGTTTCGAGCGCGCCACGAAGCGCAACGCCCTCACTCTGCCGATGCTCGCCGAGTTGCGCCGGGCCTTGGCGGAGGCGACCGAGCGGCACGTCAGCGCGGTCGTGATCACCGGGGATTCCAGCTGCTTCAGCGCCGGCATGGACCTGCGGGAACTGACCGGGGACGCCAGCGACCTCCGCCTCGACGATGAGATCGCCGCCACGACCGAAGCGATCCGGCGGGCGCCGATCCCGGTGATCGCGGCGATCGAGGGCCCCTGCTTCGGCGCCGCGGTCGACCTGGCGATCGCCTGCGACACCCGGCTCGCCGGACGCGGCGCCAGCTTCCGCGTGCCCGCGGTGAGCCTCGGGTTGCTCTACCGTCCGGATGCGGTCGCCGACATGGTCGCGGCGATCGGCCGCCCGGAGACGATCGTCCGGCTGATCGTCCTCGGCGAGCGGATCGGCGCTGACGACGCGGTGGCGGCCGGCCTGGTCGCGCGCGCGACCGAGGGTGGGAAGGCACTCGAGGCTGCCATGGCCCTGGCGCGGCAGACCGTCGAGGCCTCCCCCGAGGCGGTCAGCGCCAGCAAGGGACTGATCAACGAGATCGTCGGCCAGCGCCGCCTCGACCTCGAGGAGTGGGAGAGCCTGCGGCGCGATTTGCTCAGCTCGGAGGCGCGCAGCAAGGCCGTCGCCACGGCCAAGCAGCGTTTCGGCGCGATCGTCAAGGCCGCGGCGGACGACCAGTGAGCTCCGCCACGGTCGAGAACCTGGCGGGATACGACCTCGGCTCCCATACCCACGCCTACTCCGAGAGCGATGCGATTCTCTTCGCCCTCGCGGTCGGCGCGGGGCGGGAGGAGTTGCGCTGGGTATACGAGCAGGACCTGCGGGTGATGCCGACCTTCGGTATGGCGCTCGGCTTGTGGGCCGTGCGTGCGTCGGGGGCGACGGGTGCCTACGACCCGGTCAAGACGCTGCACGTCGGTCAGCGTCTGCGCGTCCATCGCCCGTTGCCGGCCTCCGCCACCCTCGAGATGTCGGGCACGGTCGCCGCCGTCTGGGACAAGGGATCGGCGGCTCTGGTCGAGGTGCTGGTGAGCAGCGACTACTTCGACGCTACCTACTCAATCTTCGTGCCTGGGATGGGGGGCTTCGGCGGCGAGCGGGGTGCCGCGCAGCCCGCGCCGGAAGCGGTGGATGCCGAGGAGCAGAAGCTGCGGGTGCAGACGACCGAGAGCCAGGCTGCCCTCTACCGGCTGACCGGCGATCTCCACCCGATCCACATCGATCCCGGCGTCGCGCAGGCGAACGGGTTCGAGCGGCCGATCCTGCATGGCCTCTGTACGCTCGCCTGCGTCGTCAAGGCGGTTGCCGACGCCGACGCCGACGGGGACCTTGAAGCGATCGAGGAGCTGGCCGCTCGCTTCAGCGGGCCGGTCTTCCCCGGGGACGCGATCGAGGCGAAGGCGCGACGGGGTGAGGAGACGATCGTCTTCGCGGCCGAGACGGACGGGAAGGTCGTCCTCAAGGACGCCTGGATCCGGTTCTGAGCGGAGCTAGCTCAGGTCGCGCTGGGCCTGGCCCTCGAAGATCGTCGCGAACCAGGCCTGGCTGGTTGCCACCACCGCGTCGTCGATCGACATCGAGACGTTGAACTCCTCGTCCTGCGCGAACCAGACGTAGCAGCACTGCTCGACCATGCAGGCCAAGGCGTCGGCCATGGTCGTGACGGGCACCCCGCGAATGGTGCTGGAATCGAACAGGTCCTTGTAGGTCCTGGCGAAGCGGCGAACGTGCCGCTCCCGCATTTCGCGCAGGATGAGGCGGAATCTCCGTTCGACCGCCGCCGCCTCGATGAACGCTCTCATCACGTGGCGGTTCTGGTGGTACAGCTCGATGTAGCCGCGGTTCGCCTCCTGCAGGGCCTTCAGCGGTTCGCTCGCCAGCACCCCTCCCGTGTGGCCGCTCGCGTCGTAAAATTCCTCGTGGAGGTCGGCGATCAGGGCGGCGAAGACGTCCGTCTTGTTGTCGAAGTAGCGGTACAGGCCGCCGGTCGAAAGCCCGGCTTCGGTGGCGATGTCGCTCATCCTGGCGTCGACATAGCCGTCTTTGGAGAAGACCCGCCCGGCTGCCTCGAGGATCGAGGCGCGCGTGCGACGTCCCTTTTTCGTGCTGGGGGTGGCCGGCATGGACGGACCATACAACCCCTTCAGGCGGTAGGGAGGGGTAAATACCAAAAAGCGACGTCGGTATATTTAACGATATGACGACCTCTCAGTCGGGGCAAGAACCGCGGGGCGGCGCCGACTCCCCCACATCGGAGCCGTCGGCGGCGGCGATCGAGCGAGCGCGCCTGACCGGCTACCGGCGATGGCTTGAAGCGGAGCGGGGGCTTTCCTTCGCTGGCTACGCCGACCTGCACCGCTGGTCGACCACGGAGCTGGAGGACTTCTGGGCATCGATCTGGGAGTTCTTCGACCTGCACGGGGACGGCGATCCGACCACCGTGCTCGGGCGCCGCGAGGTGCCCGGCGCGCGCTGGTTCCCGGACGTCTCGCTCAACTACACCGAGCACATCTTCGCTGGCAAGGACGATGACGAGGTGGCGATCCTGCACGCGTCCGAGCTGCGGGAGCTCTCCGCGTTGAGTTGGCGCGAGCTGCGTAACCAGGTCGCCTCCGTCGCCGCTGGCCTGAAGGAACTGGGGGTCGTGCCCGGAGACCGGGTCGTGGCCTATCTGCCGAACCTGGTCGAGGCCACTGTCGCCTTCCTCGCCAGCGCCTCGGTCGGCGCGGTTTGGTCCTCGTGCTCGCCCGACTTCGGGGCTGCCAGCGTGGTCGACCGCTTTGCCCAGATCGGACCCAAGGTCCTCTTCGCGGTCGACGGCTACCGGTATGGCGGCAAGGACTTCGGTCGGCTGGAGACCGTCGCGGAGCTGCAGCGGGCGCTGCCCACCCTGGAGCGCACCGTCCTGCTCCCTTACCTGGACCGGTCTCCTGATCTCGGCGCTCTCGCGCGGACGACCGGCTGGGATCAGTTCACCGCGGCGCACGCGGGAGCCGAGCTGACGTTCGAGCGGGTTCCCTTCGATCATCCGCTCTGGGTCCTCTACTCCTCGGGGACGACGGGACTGCCGAAGGCGATCGTCCAGGGCCAGGGCGGGATCCTGATCGAGCACGCCAAGGTCCTCGGCCTCCACGTCGACGCCCAAGCGGGCGACCGGCTGTTCTGGTTCACGACGACCGGCTGGATGATGTGGAACTTCCTCGTCTCCGGGCTGCTGACCGAGGCCGCGGTCGTCCTCTATGACGGCAACCCCGCCCACCCCGGCATGGAGACGCTCTGGGACCTCGCCGACCGCGCCGGGATCACGATCTTCGGCACCTCCGCCGCCTACCTCTCGGCCTGCATGAAGGACGGGGTCGAGCCGGGGGCCGGCCGCGACCTCTCCCGCCTCCGGGCGATCGGCTCGACCGGGTCGCCGCTTTCGCCAGAGGGCTTCGACTGGGTTTACGAGCAGTTCGGGCAAGAGACCTGGCTCTTCTCGACTTCCGGCGGGACCGATGTCTGCAGCGCTTTCGTCGGCGGAGTCCCGACCCTGCCCGTCTACCGCGGGGAGCTGCAGGGGCCGGCGCTGGGTGCTGCCGTCGAGGCCTGGGACGAGAACGGGCATCCGTTGCTCGGCGAGGTCGGGGAGCTGGTCCTCACCGAGCCGATGCCATCGATGCCGATCTTCTTCTGGGGGGACACCGACGGCGCTCGCTACCGCGAGAGCTACTTCGAGATGTACCCCGGCATCTGGCGTCACGGTGACTGGATCGAGATCACACCGAGGGGCAGCGCGGTGATCTACGGCCGCTCCGACTCGACGATCAACCGCGGCGGCATCCGCATGGGCACCAGCGAGATCTACCGGGCGGTGCTCGAGCTCGACGAGGTCCTCGACGCCCTGGTCGTCGACCTGCCTCGTCCGGGAACGGACGGCTGGATGCCGCTTTTCGTGGTCCTTCGCGACGGCGCGAAGCTCGACGACGATCTGCGCCGCGGGCTGGCTCGCTCGATCCGCGAACGCTGCTCGCCGCGCCACGTTCCCAACGAGGTCTACGAGGTCGCGGCGGTCCCGCGGACGCTCTCGGGCAAGGCGCTGGAGGTCCCGGTGAAGAAGATCCTGATGGGCACTCCCGTCGAGCGTGCGGTGAGCCCCGACTCGCTCGCCAATCCCGAGGCCCTGGACTACTTCGTCGCGATGGAGCGGACGCTGCGCGACGTCTAGCGGGCGGGATCCCAGTCGACTGGCCCGGCGCGCAGCACGTGGGCGCCCAGCGGCCGGCCGAGAACCTCCTGGGCGGCGCGCGAGGCCTCGATCAGGCGGGCGAGGTCGATGCCGGTGTCGACGCCCATCTCGTGCAGCATCGAAACGGTGTCTTCGGTGGAGATGTTGCCGGTCGAGCCAGGGGGGACCGGGCACCCTCCCAGCTCCCCGAAGCTCGCCTCGAACGACTCGACTCCCGCTTCGAGGGCGGCGAGGACGTTGGCGAGCCCCTGGCCCCGGGTGTTGTGGAAGTGCGCCGTCAGCTCGACGCCGGTGAGGCGCTCGCGGGCGGCCTCGAAGAAGCGGTGGACCTGGCGCGGGTTCGCCATCCCGGTGGTGTCGCCGAAGCCGATCTCGGCGCAGCCCGCGGCGGCCAGCTGCTCGGCCAGCGCCAGCACCCGCTCGATCGGAACCTCGCCCTCGTAGGGGCAGCCGAAGGAGGTGGCGATCACCCCTGCGCAGCGCAGGCCGGACTCGCGCGCCGCGGCCAGCGTTTCCTCCAGGCTGGCCAGCGACTCCGCGACCGAGCGGTTCACGTTGCGCTGGTTGTGGGTCTCGGAGGCGGAGAGGAAGACGCTGACCTCGTCGAAGCGCTCGCGCATCGTCAGCGCCCGCTCGAGGCCGCGGCGGTTCGGGATCAGGACGGTGAAGGAAACGTCGTCGCGCCGCTGGACCCGCTCCAGCACCTCGGCGGCGTCGGCCAGCTGGGGGATCACGTCCGGGCGCACGAACGAGGTGACCTCGATGCGGCGGATTCCGGTGGCGGTGAGGAGGTCGATCAGCCGCACCTTGTCGGCGGTCGCGATCATCTCCGGCTCGTTCTGAAAGCCGTCGCGGGGGCCGACCTCGCGGATGCGTACTCGCTCTGGAATCTGGGGGTTGGCCATCGGGCCAAAGGATATCGGCTCGCCTCATTAAAAGAAACTGACGTCGGTCTCTTGATATCGGGGCCGGGTTCCGCTAGAAAGGCCCGGTGAATTCGACTCCGCCACACCACGCCCCCTCCCCTGCCGGCACTCTCGCGGCAACCGGCTTCGAGCAGGCGGCCCAAATCTCGTTGCCGGAGCTGCTGCGAAGGAGGGTCGAGGAGACCCCCGACGCCCCTGGCCTGCTCAGCGTGCGTCGCCAGCTCAGCTTCGCCG
>JAWVEZ010000068.1:0-5557 GCA_033856455.1 Solirubrobacterales bacterium
GCGGCAGGATGTGCTCGACATTGCCGTGATCGTGAGAAGCAATCCACACCTCGATCGCGAGCAGGTAGCGACGTTCCTCGTTCTGAAAGCAGATGCGCGCGATGTACCGGTCTCGAAGGCGGCGTTCCGGAATCCCGAGGTCCAGGAGTGGGCGCGGGTGGACTACGCCGCGCTCGAAGCGACGACGAGGACGGTCTTCATCCCATTCGAACAGGCGCTTGCGACGGTCCTTGCCCTCGTCGAGGAGTTGTCCATTCGGGACGAATGATGACAGGGATAGGGCAAAGGGCGAGACCCCAGGCAACCACTCGGTTACATCAACGTGAGGACGAGCCGGAGTTACGAGGTGTCGACGAGGCACCGCCCAATTGTAGCCCAGCGGCGAGGGCGCGGGCGACGGCGTCGGCGCGGCCGCGGGCGCCGAGGGCGGCGTAGGCGGCGGTCAGGTGTTGCTCGACGGTGCGGATGCCGATGCCGAGGACGGTGGCGATTTCGGCGTTGGTGCGGCCGGCGGCGGCGAGCCGGAGCACCTCGGTGCCACGCGGGGTGAGCACGTTGCGGGAGCGAGGGGCGGTCGGGATGCTCGCCTCAAGGCGTGGCCAGGAGGCGATGGCCTCGGCGGCGGAGAGGGTGGTGCCGGCTTGCCAGGCGGCGGCGAAGGCGGTGTCGCCGAGGACGGCGCGGACGCGCTCCAGGGACGTCTTGTAGGCGGCAGACGGGAGTGGGAAGTAGCAGGGGCGGGAGCCGGCGGCGACGGAGCGGGCTGCCCCGGCGAGCCGTGCCGCGTCGCGCCATTGACCCCGATCGATGCTGAGGAGCACCACGCTTTGCAGGCCGTGCGCAACGCGGTGGTTCAGCCCTCGCATACCCCACAGGTCCAGCGCCTGGGCGAAGGAGGATGCTGCGGCCGGGAACTCGCCCCGGACGCGGTGACAGTGGCCGAGTCCGTCGAGGGCAAGGGCGATGCCGTCGGGATATCCCAGCTCGCGGAAGCGGGTCAGGGCCTCGGCGTAGCAGGATTCGGCGGTGGTGTTGGCGCCCAGCCGGGCGGCGACGACGCCGGTGGCGAAGGTGGCGATGGCGATGCCGAATCGGTGGTCGAGTGCGCGGAGGGCGGGAAGGCTCTCCGCGAGCAAGGTGTCGGCCCGGTGGGGATCGTCCCGGGCGAGGGCGACGACGGCAAGGTTGAAGGTGCGGAGGGCGATCTGCTGGCGGTCGTCGCGCGCCCGCGCCAATGCCAGCGCCTCGGTGTAGCCGAGCTTGGCGGCGTCGTGGTCGCCGGCATCGAGGGCGGCCAGGGCGGCGCTGACCAGCCCGAAGGAGAGTCCCTCTGGGTCGTTGACCTCACGCCAGGCGGCGAGTCCGGCCCCGAGCAAGGACCGCGCCGTGCAAAAGTCGGCCTGCTCGCGGGCGAGGATGCCGGCGGCCGTCAGGGCCCGGGCGCGGACCGACGGTGCGACCGCGTCGCCGGCGAGGAGCCCGGCCGTCAACCAGCGGCGGCCCTCGTCGAGGGCGCCGCGTACCCACCAGAAGCGCCAGAGCGCCCCCGCCAGTCGCAGGTACGCCTCGGTCTCGCCCTGCGCGTCGAACCAGGCGAGCGCGGCGCGCAGGTTGTCGCGGTCGGCGTCGAGGCGGTCGAACCAGGCGACCTGGTCGGGGCCGTCCAGCGCGGGCGCAGCGGTCTCGGCCAGACGAGCGTAATAGGTCGCGTGGCGACGGCCGGCCGCGTCGGCCTCACCCCGCGCGGCGAGTTGTTCCGCGGCATAGGCCCGCACCGTCTCCAGCAGCCGGTACCGCGTCGGTGCCGCCCCCCCGCCGTCGACGGTCTCCACCAGTGACTGCGCGACCAGCCGACCGAGTGCTGCGATGACGTCGCCTGCATCGACGCCGCTGGCGATCGATTCGATCGCGGCGAGGTCGAACCCACCGGCAAAGATCGACAGTTGGGCGAAGATCGCTCGGTCCGGGGCGTCGAGCAGGTCGTGGCTCCAGTCGAGCGCGGCGTCCAGTGCCCGATGACGGGGTGCTACGACGGTGGATCTGGTGCGGAGCAGCCGGAAGCGGTCGTCGAGCCGAGTCGCGATCTCGGCGGGGCTCAGCAGGGGGATGCGGGCGGCGGCCAACTCCAGTGCCAGTGGTAAACCGTCGAGCCGCCGGCAGACTTCGGCCACGGCTGGGGCATTGCGGGCGGTCAAGGCGAACGCGGGGTGACGCGCCCGTGTTCGTTCGACGAAGAGCCGGCCGGCCGCCGATGCGAGCACTGCGGCCGGATCGGAGGCGCGGAGCGGATCGGGCAGGTCGAGCGGGGCCACCTGGCAGACCTGCTCGCCCGGCACCTCCAGCGGCGCCCGGCTGGTGGCCAGGAGCCGGACGCCGGGGCAGGAGGTCAGCACCGCCGCCGCCAGTTCGGCCGACGCCGCGGTGAGGTGCTCGCAGTTGTCGAGCAGCAGCAGCAGCCGGCGCGATCGGCACGAGGCGACGACGCGCTCGGTTGCGGGGATGTCGGCCGCGGGCAGACCGAGGGCGCGGGCGACGGCTTCGGGGACCAGGAGGGGATCGGCGAGGTCGGCGAGGGCGACCCAGCGCACACCGTCGGGGAAGTGGGCGGCGATGGTCCGGGCCACCTCGAGTGCCAGGCGGGTCTTTCCCACGCCGCCGGGACCGACGAGGGTGACCAGGCGAGCGGCGGTGAGGGCGGCGCCGATCGCCGCGACCTCCTCCCGCCTGCCGACGAGCGCCGTGGCGGGCAGCGGCGGCGGCGTGGGCGATCCGGTGCCACAGAGGGCGTCGCCGGAAGATGGTGTCTCCTTAAGTCGCTGTAAGCGCGCCCGCGCTGCAGGACCGGGTACTGTCCGTCCGTGCTCCCAGCGGTTGACGGTGACGTTCGAGACGCCGAGTCGACGGGCGAGCTCGGTCTGGGTCAGGCCGAGGGTCTTGCGCAGGTGGCGCAGGCGCGCCGGCAGATCGGCATCTGGCGTGTCGTTCATCGCGCCAGCGTACTGCGGTTGGGCCTGCTGTCAACCGGCCCTCCCCTCAGTCGAAGGCGACCGTGACGGTCTTGTCGTAGAACGCTCCCTGGTCGCCGCTCGGGCGGCCGCAGCCCAGATTGAGGCCGGCCGCGTCGATGGTTTGCGATGCGCCGTCGCACGGTCGGTAGAGGTAGAGCGGGTCGATCGAGGCGCAGAAGCCGAATGTGTCTCGACCGACCACGCGGAAGGACGATCCCTGGGCGACCGTGAATTCGAACGGTCCTCTCGATCCGGCAAGATCGTTCGTGTTGATCAGGCGGACGCCGTCCACGAACACGTCGATGTTGTCGTCGACCGAGAACGACGAGGCGCCAGTCGAGCTCCCGCTCAAGAAGACGGTGAACCGCTCGCCGCAGTCGCTGCCGCACGTCCCGCCGGGGCCGTCGCAGGTGGCTCCCTCGGCGCAGCAGACGTGCTGACAGCAGCGCCGTCCGTCCGGGCAGCAGCCATCACCGCAGACGTGGCTCCCGTCCGGGCAGGGAGAGCAGGTTCCGTCTTCGTTGCAGTCCTGGCCCGTCGGGCAGCATTTGCCGTTGCAGCAGACGCGATCAGCCGGGCAACACCGGCGACCGCAGAGGGTGGAGGAGGAATCGGGTGGGCAGCAGATTTCGCGGCTGCCGTCCGAGGCCGCGACGTTCTCGTCGGCGCAACACTTGCCGTTGACGAGTCGGTCCTTGGAGCCGGCGGGGCAACATGCCTCGCGGCCGCCGTGGCCGAAGGCGAGCACGTGGTCGTTGGGGCAGCATCGGCCGTCCGCGAGCTGGGTCTTGGAGCCCGCCGGGCAGCAGCGCTTGCTGCCGTCGCTGCCGGTCGCGACCACGCGGTCGCCGGGGCAGCACTTGCCGGCGACTAGCTCGGTGTGCGACCCGGCCGGGCAGCACTGCTTGCGGCCTCCATCGGAGGCACAGATGCCGTTGTTGGCGCAGCACTTTCCGTCGCAGAGATCGCGCGCCGAACCTGCCGGGCAGCAGCGGCCCTTGCCCCCGCCATCGGCGTGGGCGCAGACCTGATCGGGTTTGCAGCACTTGTCGGCGGCGCGGCAGGTGGTGCCCGCGGCGCAGCAGCGCGGCCTGCCGGGATTGCTGCCGAGCGCGACCGGGTCGGAGCCGGCCGGGCAGCACTGGTAGTAATTGCCTTCCTGGGAGGTGCTTGTTTGGGAGGCCACCTGGTCCTCGCGGCAGCAGGCGGTCCGCCGGCGGTCGACGTCACAGCAGAGGCCGGAGGTCGTTTCGCAGTAGGACTCGGCGATCGGGCAGTCGCGGCTGCGGCGGCACTTGGCCGGTCCCTGCTGGGCCAGCAGGCCACCGGTGCCGACCCGCGCCAGGACGCTTGCGCCCACAGCGGCGGCGAGCGTCTTGATCGCTACCCGGCGCGTCGCCCGACTGGCGAGCAGACGCGTGATGTCGTCGAACCGCTGACTGTCCATCATTCCTCCGATGCCGATGCCCGACCGGTGCCTATCTCAGCCATCGTAGGCATCCGGAGCGGTGCCGTCATCGTGGAAACCCGAAGTGTTCCAGGCCCCAATAGGATGCGCCTTTAACATGGACTGGGTGCAGTGATAAGGAGGGGAGCGAAACGGCGAGGCGCTCACAATCAGCCGGGCGACGAGGTGCCCCGAGGCGATCTGGCACGCCGTTCCATCAGGCGTTCGGTGCCTCGTCGCGCTGCAGGTTGCGCTCGCGTGTGGCGATGGCTTCGAGGCCGAGGAGGATGGTGTCGAGACCGAAGGCGAAGCTGCTGTCCAGGTCCGTACAGGGGACCTGAGCGAGGACCCGGCGCATTGTCGGTGCGGCGGTTTCGGATCGCTCGTCCGGGTCGGCCAATTGCTCCTCGAGGTCCACTGTCTTGGTATCAGCGGCGCTCGCTTCGGCCAGGGCGAAGCCGTTGAGGTAGTCGACGATCAGGTTGTTGGCGCGAACGATCGAAGATGGGGGCAAGCCGGCGGCTTCGAGGGCGGCGTAGAGCTCCTCGCTGGCTTCGAGCGCTGCGGCCGACGCGGCGGCAGCGTCGGTGACGATCTGCAGGACGAGGTTGGGGTGGGCGCGGGCCAGGGCGCGGTACGCCGCGGCGAAGGCGCGAACCCGGTCCTGCCAGGGGCGGCCGGCGGCGGCGGGGAGACGGAGGTCGGAGAAGGCGCGGCCGACCAGCGCCGCGACGAGGGCTTGCTTGCCGGGGAGGTGGCGGTAGATGGCCATCGGGTCGACGCCGAGCTCGTCGGCCAGTCGCCGCATGGTCAGGGCGCCGAGTCCGTCGGCGTCGACGACCCGGAGAGCGGTGTCGAGGATGCGTTCGCGCGTGAGAACTTCTTGTCCCGCCCGCGGCCGTCCCGTGCGTCGTCCCATGCTTCGCTCCCTTCCGCCTCTTGACAGCGAAAAGTCTACGTCGTAGACTCGCCGGTAGGATAAGTCTACTACGTAGACTTGAAGCGGTCGAGTGGATGGCGCGGATAGGGGGAAAGGAAGCGAGATGCGTTATGGGTTTGTCGTGCCTGGCGGGGACCCCGCGACGGTTGTCGGACTGGCGCG
>JAWVEZ010000069.1:0-11264 GCA_033856455.1 Solirubrobacterales bacterium
CGGCGTCGCCGACCGGGCCGCCGATCACGAACTTGCCGGTCGGATTGACCAGGAAGCCCTCGCGCAGCTCGGCCTCGTCGTAGCGGCCGGGGATCTCGGCCGACAGCACCGGCAGCACCACGTGCTCGAAGAGGTCCGGTTTGATCTGGGTCGCCGAGTCGACGCCCTCGTCGTGCTGGGTCGAGATCAGAAGTTTGTCGACCGAGACCGGGCGGCCGTCGGCGTAGCGGATGCTGACCTGGGTCTTGCCGTCGGGGCCGAGGTAGCCGAGGGTGCCGTCCTTGCGCACCTCCGCCAGCCGCTCGGCCAGTCGGTGGGCGATGTGGATCGGCATCGGCATCAGCGCCTCGGTCTCGTCGCTGGCGTAGCCGAACATCATTCCCTGGTCGCCGGCGCCGGCGATGTCCATCTCGTCGTCGTCGGTGGGGTCGGTGCGCGCCTCGAAGGCGACGTCGACGCCCTGGGCGATGTCGGGCGACTGCTTGTCGAGCGAGACCAGGACCGAGATGTGGTCGCAGTCGTAGCCGTACTTGTCGGTGTAGCCGATCTCGCGGACCGTCTCGCGGACGATCTCGGGAATGTCGAGGTGCACGCTGGTCGTGATCTCGCCCGAGACCACCGCCATGCCGGTGTTGACGAGCGTCTCGCAGGCGACGCGGCCGGTCGGATCCTCGGCCATGATCGCGTCGAGGACGCCGTCGGAGATCTGGTCGGCAACCTTGTCGGGGTGACCCTCGGTTACGGACTCGGAAGTGAAGAGGTGCTCGTTCTCGGCAAGCGGCTTGGTTGGCATTCGCGGAAGCCTAGAGAAATTCGAGCCTGTCCGGGGCTCAGTCCTGGCGGCCGCGATAGCCCGTTCTGGGGACGTAGTCGATGACCAGCGGCACGCCCTCCAGCTCGTAGGTCTCGCGCATCCGGTTCTCCAGGTGATAGGCCCAGTCGCGGGTGATCAGCTTGCGGTCGTTGACCTGGATCGCGAAGCGCATCGGCCGCTCGCCCACCTGGGCGGCGTAGAGCAGTTTGAGGCGGCGGCCGCGGCGGGCCGGGGGCGGCGTCTTCGCGACCACCGAGCTGACGAACCGGTTCAGCTCCGAGGTCGGGATCCGCTCGCCGGCGCGATCGGCGAGCTGCAGCGCCCGCGGCAGCAGCGAGGGCACGTTGCGCCCGTGCAGCGCCGAGACGGTGATCACGGCGGGGCGCAGCCGCGACTTGCGCTCGACCCGGGCGCGGGCGTCGTCGATGTCGGTCTCGCCGACGTCCCACTTGTTCATCGCCAGCAGCGTCGCGCAACCGGCTTTCATCGAGAGCTCCGCGACCCGCAGGTCCTCGGAGGTGACGCCCTCGGTGGCGTCGCAGACGACGATCGCGACGTCGGCCCGCTCGACCGCGCGTTCGGAGCGCAGCTGCGCGTAGTAGTCGACGGTGCCCGCGACCTTGGTCCGCCGCCGCAGCCCGGCGGTGTCGACCAGGATCACCCGCCGCCCGTCGACCTCGAGCTCGGTGTCGATCGCGTCGCGGGTGGTGCCGGCGAGGTCGGAGACGATCACCCGCTCGTCGCCGAGGAAGGCGTTGACCAGCGAGGACTTGCCGACGTTGGGGCGGCCGATGACCGCGATCCGGACCGCGTCCCCGGGGTCCGGGCGCGGCTCGCGTTCGCCGAGCGCGACGACGATCGCGTCGAGCAGGTCGCCGGTGCCGAGACCGTGGCTGGCGGAGAGCGCGAGCGGGTCGCCCAACCCGAGCGCGTGGAACTCGGCGGTCGCCGAGTAGTCGTTGGGGCTGTCGACTTTGTTGACCGCGACCAGCACCGGCACCTTGCCGCCGCGCAGGGTCCGGGCCAGCTCGGCGTCGCCGGCGCGGAGCCCGGCGCGGCCGTCGACGACCATCACGATCGTGTCGGCTTCGGCGATCGCCACCCGCGCCTGCGCCTGCACGTCGCGGGCCAGCTCGGCCTCGTCCTCGAGGTCGATCCCGCCGGTGTCGATCAGCTCGAAGGCGACCCCGTTCCACTCGGTGGCGAGCCGCTTGCGGTCGCGGGTCACTCCCGGCTCGGACCCGGTGACCGCCTCGCGGCCGCCGACCAGGCGGTTGATCAGGGTGCTCTTGCCGACGTTGGGGAAGCCGACGATGGCGACGGTCGGGACGGCACTCATTCGCGCCCCCCCAAGCCTCTCTCGCGGGCCAGGCCGACGATTCGTCCCACCACTTCTTCCAGGCCCATCGACGAAGTGTCGAGCTCGACCGCGTCCGCGGCGGCGCGCAGCGCCCCGTGCCTGCGCTCGGTGTCGCGCCTGTCGCGGCGGCGCTGGGCGTCGAGCACCGATTCGAAGTCCTCACCGGTCTCCGCCGCGCGGCGCCGCGCCCGCTCCTCGTCGGAGGCGGTGAGGAAGACCTTCAGCGGCGCCTCGGGGCTGACCACGGTGCCGATGTCGCGCCCCTCGGCGACGAAGTCGGCGCCGGCGATCAGCTCGCGCTGCCGGGCGACCATCGCCTCCCGCACGCCCGGGTGGACCGAGACCCGGGAGGACGCCGCGGTCACCCGCGGGGCCCTGATCGCGGCGCTGACGTCGCGGCCGTCGAGCAGCACTGTGCGGCCGTCGAAGGAGATCTCCAGGGCGGCGGCCAAGGCGGCCAGCGCGGCGCCGTCGTCGAGGTCGGCGCCGGCTTCCAGCGCGGCCAGCGCCACGCAGCGGTACATCGCCCCGGAGTCGAGGTAGGTGATGCCGAGCTCCGTCGCGAGGGCGCGGGCGACCGTGGACTTGCCGGCCCCGGCGGGCCCGTCGATGGCGATGACCATGGGGGGAATGTATGGATGCGCGGCGCCCGGCGCCTCAGGCGTCGGCGCCCTGCAACGAGGCGAGGTCCCGCTCGAAGCCCGGGTAGCTGACCGCGGCGGCGTCCATCCCCTCCACTTCGACGCCCTGCTCGGAGGCGAGGCCGGCGACCGCGCCGAGCATCGCGATCCGGTGGTCGCCGTGCGAGGCGATCGTGCCGCCGCGCAGGCCGCCGGTCCCGGTCACGACCATCCCGTCCTCGGTCGGCTCGACGCTGCCGCCGAGCGCGGTCAGCGCCGCGCACACGGTCTCGACCCGGTCGGACTCCTTGCGGCGCAGCTCGGCGGCGTCGCGGATCGTCGTCGTGCCCTCGGCGAAGCAGGCGGCGAGGGCGACCAGCGGCAGCTCGTCGATCGCCAGCGGGATCTCGGCGCCACCGACCTCGGTCCCGCGCAGCTCGGCCGGGCGTACCCGCAGGTCGGCGACCGGCTCGCCGCCGGTCTCGCCGCCCGGCTCGACCTCGACCGCGGCGCCCATCCGCTCGAGGATCGTGAGGATCCCGGTCCGGGTCGGGTTGACCCCGACCCCCTCGAGCACGACCTCGCTGCCGGCCACCAGGGTCGCGGCGACGACGAAGAAGGCGGCGGAGGAGATGTCGGCGGGGACGACGATCTCCCCCGGCTCAAGATGCCCAGCCGGCCGAACCGTCACCGCGTCGCCGTCGCGGCTGACCTCCGCCCCGGCGGCAGTGAGCATCCGCTCGGTGTGGTCGCGGCTGCGCTGCGGCTCGACCATGGTGGTCTCGCCGTCGGCCAAAAGCCCTGCAAACAGAAGACATGACTTGACCTGGGCGCTGGCGATCGGCATTTCGTAAGTCATTCCATGCAGCGACGAGCCCGTGACCCGAAGGGGGGGCAACCGATCGTCTCTCGCCGATAGCTCGGCCCCCATTAGACGCAGCGGATCGGCAACCCTGTCGACCGGCCGGCGCCGGATCGAGTCGTCGCCATCCAGCGTCCACTGTCCCCCTACCTGCCCCGACAGCCAACCCGGCAGCAATCGCAACAGCGTGCCCGCGTTGCCCACGTCGATCGAGGCCGAGCGTGCTCCGCGCAGCCCCACACCCTTGATCCACACAGCCAGGCCCGGCGGGTTCAGCACTCCCTCTGTATTCCGTTCGGTCCTCACCTCCGCCCCCAGCGCCTCAACGGCCTTCAAGGTCGAAAGGGTGTCCTCGCCGTCGAGATAACCCGTGATCTGGGTCTCCCCCTCCCCCATGGCCGCGATCAGCGCCGCTCGGTGGGAGATCGACTTGTCGGCGGGCGGGCGCAGGCTGCCGCGCAGCGGTGCGGAGGGGTCGAAGCGGGTCGGCATCGGGCGGGTTCTACCCGGCGTCGAGGACGGTCACGGTGTGGCCGAGGCCGCGGACCAGCTCGGCCGCCTTCGCCGCCTGCTCGTCGCCGGCAACCCAGAGCGAGACCGCTCCCGAGGTCATGTCCGGGGCCGGGTGCAGCGCCATGTCCTCGATGTTGACGCCGGCCTCGCCCAGGGCCAGGGCCAGCTCGGCGATCGTCCCCGGCCGGTTCCGCACGACGATTCGGAGCTCCCGCAGGGTTCCGGCCGCGGAGTCGACCTCGAGCAGGTCGCGCCGGCCCTCGCCGGCGGCGGCGTGCCAGGCGGCGATCTCCTCGCGCCCGCCCGCCCGGATCAGCTCGGCGGCGGCGGCGAGCCGCCGCGCCACCGACTCGACCGAGTCGGCGACCGCCTCGCGGTTGCTGGTGAAGATGTCGGCCCAGACCTCGGGGTTGGAGCCGGCGACGCGGGTCGCGTCGCGGAAGCTCGGCCCGACCTCGGGCAGGCGCTCGGAATCGCGGGTCAGCTCCTCCGCCGCCTCGCCCACCAGCGCGTCGGCGACCACGTGCGGCATGTGGCTGACGGTCGCCATCAGGCGGTCGTGGGTGGCCGGGTCGATCGCCTGCGGGCGGGCGCCGAGCCCGCTGAGGGTGCGCTGCAGGCGGTCGTAGAGCAGGCCGCTGACCTTCTCTGTCGGGGTCAGGTACCAGCGCGCGCCCTCGAACAGCTCCTCGCGGGCGTTCTCGACCCCGGCGGTCTCCGCCCCGGCCAGCGGGTGGCCGCCGATGAAGCGCTCGTCCTCACCCAGCGCCGCGACCAGCTCGCCCTTGGTCGAGCCGACGTCGGTGACCACCGCGTCGGGGCCGCAGGCGGCGAGCGCCTCGCCGGCCTGGGCGGGGAGCGCGGCGACCGGGCCGCAGCAGAAGACCAGCTCGGCCCCGGCGCAGGCCTCGGCCAGCGAGCCGGCGGCGCGGTCGAGGGCGCCGAGCTCCAGCGCCCGCTCCAGGGTCGCCGGCGTGCGTGAGAAGCCGACCACCTCGGCGCCGAGCCGCCGCCGCGCCGCCAGGCCGATCGAGCCGCCGATCAGGCCGACGCCGAGGACGGCGATCTTCGGTTTCGCGTCGCTCAACCGCGCCGGGCCTGGACCGCGGAGGCGAACCGCTCGAGCACGGTGACCGTGTCCTCCCAGTCGATGCAGGGGTCGGTGACCGACTGCCCGTAGACGAGCTCCTCACCGGGCACGATGTCCTGGCGGCCCTCCTTGAGGAAGGACTCGAGCATCACCCCGACGATCGCCTCGTTGCCGTCGGCGATCTGGTCGGCGATTTCGCCCGCCGCGAAGACCTGCTTTTCGGGGTCCTTGGCGCTGTTGTCGTGGGAGGCGTCGATCACCAGCCGCTCGCGCAGCCCGGCGACGCCGAGCGCGACCAGGGCGTCCTCGACGTCGGGCACGAAGTAGTTGGGCTGCCCGGCGCCACCGCGCAGGATGATGTGACAGTCGGCGTTGCCGGTCGTGTGCAGGATCGCCGGCATCCCGGCGTCGTCGATCCCGGCGAAGGCGTGCGATGCCGCCGCGGCGCGAACCGCGTCGACCGCGACCTGGACGTTGCCGTCGGTGCGGTTCTTGAAGCCGATCGGCATCGAGAGGCCGGAGCTGAGCTGACGGTGCGTCTGGCTCTCGGTCGTCCGCGCCCCGATCGCGCCCCAGGCGACCGTGTCCGACGTGTACTGCGGGATGATCGGGTCGAGGAACTCGCAGCCGACCGGCAGGCCGAGGCCCACCACCTTCAGCATCAGGTCGCGGGCGATCCGCAGGCCGTGGTTGACGTCGCCGGAGCCGTCGAGGTAGGGGTCGTTGATCAGGCCCTTCCAGCCGGTCGTCGTCCGCGGCTTCTCGAAGTAGACCCGCATCACGATCAGCAGGTCCTCCTCGAGCCGTTTGGCGAGTGCCGCCAGCCGCGTCGCGTACTCCATCGCCGCTTTCGGGTCGTGCACGCTGCACGGCCCGACCACGACCATCAGCCGCGGGTCGGCCCCGTACAGGACCTCGACCACGTCTTCGCGCCCCCGGACCACCGCTTTCGCGCGCTCCGGCCCGAGCGGCAGCTCTTCGAGCAGACGCTCCGGTGGAGCGAGCTCCACCACTTTGGCGATCCGCTGATCCCTGACCCGGTCTCTTTTCGCGCCCTCCTGCATCCCGATGTGCATTTTGCCTGAGCCTTTCTCCATACCGCTGAAATCGTACTTACTGGTCGCCAACCCGCCAAAAAGCGGCGGACGGCACGAATACCTGGGTTCGGCGCCCGAGCCGGTGAATCTTGTCTGCGCGGCGGAATGCCGCCGAGGCCGGGCGCCTAGCTAAATCGCCAATAGGTGAGATACGCAGGGGCGACGGCGGCGTCGTTGACGCGGCGGCCGATCGCGATGTTGCGCGGGTGCTTCACCTTGCGTTTGTTTGTAGCACGGCGCCCGGGATTAGTCGAGCGGATGCGACCAATTCGGCGGCGCGGCGTCAGTCGAGCAGTTCTTCGAGCCCGGTGAGGAAGCGGTCGTTCTCCTCGGGGGCGCCGTAGGTGACCCGGATGTGGCCGGGGGCGCCGAGCGGGGTGCCGGGACGAACCGCGATCAGCCGCTCGCCGAGGCCGGCGACGATCTCGGCCTCCTCGGCGTCGCCGAGGTCGACCCAGGAGAAGTTGGCCTGCGAGTCCGAGGTCAGGAGGTCGAGCTCGGCGAGCCCCTCCTGGATACGCAGGCGCTCGGCGATCGTCGCCCCGACCCGCCGCAGGACGTCGTCCTGGTGGAGGATCGCCTCGGCGCCCGCCGCCTGGGCGAGCGCGTTGACGCTGAACGGCTGGCGCACCGCGTCGACCGCGCCGCGGAAGCCGGCGGAGCCGATCGCGTAGCCGACCCGCAGCCCGGCCAGGCCGTAGCACTTGCTGAAGGTGCGCAGGAGGACCAGGTTCGGGAAGTCGTCGAGCAGGTCGAGCGTCTCGTCCGGGTTGTCGTGGGTCTGGAACTCGATGTAGGCCTCGTCGAGGATCACCGTTACGTGCGGCGGGATCCGCTCGAGGAACTCGGCGATCTCGGCTGCGGGGATGTGGGTCGCGGTCGGGTTGTTCGGGTTGCAGACGATCAGCAGCTGGGTCGCGGCGGTCACCTCGGCGGCCATCGCGTCGAGGTCGTGGACGTCGCCCGGGGCCAGCGGCACCCGGATCTCGCGCGCCCCGGTCAGCGCCGGCAGGTAGGGATACATCGAGAACGAGGGCCAGGCGTAGGCGATCTCGGCCCCCGGCTCGGCCAGCGCCTCGGCGGCGGCGAGGAGGATCTCGCAGGAGCCGTTGGCGACCGCGATCCGCCCCGGCTCGGTCTCGTAGCGCTCGGCAAGCCGGCGGCGCAGCAGGGTCGCGTCGGGGTCCGGGTAGCGGTTCATCGCCGTGGCGGCACGCTGGATCGCCTCGACCACCGCGGGGTGCGGCGGGAAGAAGGACTCGTTGGAGGCGAGCTGGGCGATCCCGGCGTCGGCGATCGACTCGGGCGCCTGCCCGGTCGGCACACCGGCCTGGTAGCCAGGCATCCGCGAGAGCTTCTCGGCGAAGGTGACGGTCATCGCCAGCGATTGTGACGCAGCGTCAGCCGCAACGGTGTTACTGGGCCGACTGCAGGTCGCGGCGCAGATCCTCGGCGCCGCCCATGTAGACGTGCGCCGGCACGTGGCCGACCGGCCCGTAGTAGTGGGCCATCACCCGGATCACCCGCGGCATCGATCCCGGCACCGGGATCTCCCGGCAGCAGAGCAGCGGCACCTGGTCGAGCCCGATCCGCCGCGCCGCGACCGCCGGGAACTCCGCGTCGAGGTCCTCGGTGGTCGTGAACAGGCAGCTGACCATCGCCTCCGGCTCGATCTTGTTGCGGCCGACCAGCTCCTTCATCAGCTCCTCGGTCGCGTTGAGGATCGCCTCGGCCTCGTTGGCCTCGACCTGTGTGGCCCCCCGCACCGCAAACAGCCTCTGTTCCGGCCCGTGATCCCGGCCGCTCCCAAGCTCCATGGCCACAATTCTCCCAGAGCCGGGGGCGAACCCGGTTCCGGTGGGACTTATGACCGCATGGCGAGCAGAACTCCCACTGGAAAACCGCCGCCGCTGGCGCGGATCGCGGAGCTCGCCGAGAGACAGCACGGTGTGGTTTCTCGGAAGCAGTTGCGGCACGCGGGGCTCAGCGAGGCTGGGATCGGTCGCGCCGTTTCAAGCGGCCACCTCTACCCCGTGTTTCGCGGCGTCTACGCGGTGGGGAGACCTGGAATCGGGGACCGTGGTCGGATGATGGGGGCAGTACTCGCCTGCGGGCCGGGGACGGTGGTTTCGCATCGCAGTGCTGCCGTTCTGCTCGGCTTGCTGGACCGGGCCCCAGTCGTAGTCGACGTAACCGCGCCGGGTGAACGGGGACGTCACATCGACGGGATCAAGGCACACCAGGTCCCGTCGCCGCTCCGCGCGGAGACCTTGACCGTCGCCGGCATCCCCTGCACCAACCCGACGGGAACCATGGTCGACCTCGCGGGCCTCGTCGGCGCACCAACCCTGCGCGGCGCCTTCGAGGTCGCCGCCTTCAAGCGCCTACTGGACCTCGACGCGATCGAAGCCGTACTGGGCCGAGGCAGGCGCCGCGGCGCACCAACCCTCCGGGCCGTGATCGCCGAATGGCGCGCCGCCGCGACCGCCCTCCCCACCCAGCCCAAGCTCCGCAGCCCTTTCGAGGCCAAGCTGCTCCCCCTCCTCGCCACCTCCGGCCTGCCGATGCCCGAGGTCAACGCCCCGGTCTCAACCCCCGGCGGCCGGCTCGAGGTCGACCTCCTCTGGCCGGACCACCGCTTCGTCGTCGAGGCCGACAGCCGCAAGCACCACGGCAACGACCTCGCCTTCGAACGCGACCGCTGGCGCGACCGCGAACTGATGCGGGCCGGCTACGCGACGCTCCGGGTTCCCTGGCGCCATGCCGAACGCGAAGCGGAGGCCGTCCTCGATGCGATCCGCGTGCGGCTCTCCAGCCACGACCCGCCCAAGTAATCCCGGCGCGGCGCCGGGCGACGGAGCCGGACACACACCCACCAACCTGCCCTAGCGGGTGGGTGTGTCCGGCTCCGGCTCCGTCACCACAGCCGCCCTCCGCAGCCCGTCGATCTCCTTTTCCGTCAGCCGCCTCGCGCCACCACTCGCGAGCCTCCCGAGGCGCAGCGGGCCGAAGGCGACCCGCTTCAGCGAGACGACGCGGTTGCCGACCGCTTCGACCATTCGCCGCACCTGGCGGTTGCGGCCTTCGCGCAGGACGATCTCGATTTCCTGGCGGCTCACCCGGGTCACCGCGGTGGGCGCGGTCGGCCCGTCCTCGAGCTGGAGGCCGTTGCGCAGGCGGCTGAGGTCGCGATCCGACGGCGGCTTGCCGAGCCGGGCGAGGTAGGTCTTGGCAACCCCGTAGCGGGGATGGGTGAGCCGGTTGGCGAGCTCGCCGTCGTTGGTCAGCAGCAGCAGGCCGGTCGAGTCGGCGTCGAGTCGGCCGACCGGGTAGAGGCGGGCCGGCGATTCGACCAGCTCGACCACCGCCGGCCGCGAGCCGGGCTCCTTCGCGGTCGAGACGACGCCCGCCGGCTTGTTCACGGCCCAGACCTCGAGCGCCTCGGCCGCGACCGCGGCACCGCTGACCCGCACGTCGTTCTCGACCCCCACGTCACGCGCCGGGTCGGTCACGACCTCGCCATCAACGGTTACGACCCCCTTGGCGACGATCTCCTCGGCCTTCCGCCGCGAGGCCACTCCTCCATGGGCGAGGAACTTGGCGAGCCTCACTCAGCTCTCTGTTCGCCGGCCTTGAGGAGCCGCTCGCGCAGCTCGCGCTCGTCCTCGGGCGTCGGGTCGAACTGCGCCGGGTCGGGCAGCTGGTCGAGCCCGGAGAGTCCGAAGAGGCGCTCGAAGAGCTCCGAGGTCTTGAAGATCGCGGCGCCGAAGCGGGAGCGGCCGGACTCTTCGATCAGGCCGCGCTCGGCCAGGGTCTGCACCGCCGACTCGCCGCTGACCCCGCGGATGCGGGCGATCTCCGGCCGCGAGACCGGCTGCAGGTAGGCGACGATCGCCAGGGTCTCCGCCTGGGCCTGGGTCAGGGGCGGCGTCCGCGGCTTCGCCAGCAGGCGTCGCGCCGCCTCCTCGGCGGCCGGGTCGCTGGCCAGGCTGAAGCCGCCGGAGACCTCGCGCAGGACGACGCCGCGCTTGCCCTCGCCGAGGTCCTCGCGCAGCAGCTCGATCGCCTCCTCGACCTGGCCCTCGGTCGCCTCGGTCGCCTCGGCGAGGTCGGCGGCGGAGACCGGCTGGGCGGAGAGGAAGAGCAGCGCCTCGACCGTGCGGGAGAGGTTGCTCACGCGCTCGCCTTCTTCACCGTGATCGGGCCGAACGGCTCGGACTGCTCCCAGGTGACCTCGCCCTTGCGGTAGAGCTCGAGCAGGGCGAAGACGGTGACCGCCTGGGTCAGCCGGTCCTCGCCGCCGAACTCGTCGTCGAAGTCGAAATTGGTGCGGCGGCCGAGCGCGTCGCGCAGGGCCCGCAGGCGGCGCTCCAGCGAGACGGTCGGGCGGATGTGGGAGAGGTTGATCTCCTCCGGTTCGGTCAGCAGGTCGCCGAGCGCGGCGCCCAGCGTCTCCGGGTCGTAGACGGCGACCGCGGCGTCGACCTCGACCCGGCGCAGCTCCGGCGGCAGCGGCGCCGAGCGGTAGAGGTAGCCGCGCTGGGACTCGAAGCGGTCGGCGAGCTTCGAGGCCAGCTGGCTGTAGCGACGGTACTCGAGCATCCGCGCCAGCAGCTCCTCGACCGCCTCCTCGGGGCCCATCTCCTCCAGGCCCTCCTCGGGGCCCGGCAGCATCAGCCGCGACTTCAGCTCCAGCAGCGCCGCGATCAGGACCAGGAACTCGGTCGCCACCTCCAGCTCCAGCTCGCCTTCGCGCTCGAGGTGCTCGACGTAGGCGACGACGACCTCACCGAGCTGCAGGTCGAGCAGGCTGACCTCCTCGCGCAGGACGACCGCCATCAGCAGGTCGAACGGCCCCGCGAAGATGTCGAGGTCGAGATCGAGGTCGAGTTCTGAGACCGCCATCAG
>JAWVEZ010000070.1:0-11661 GCA_033856455.1 Solirubrobacterales bacterium
GTCCCCCCTACCCCGCCACCCGCGGAAGGATCGGATGACCTCGACGACGAGGGTTCAGGCGGTGGCGATGCAGCCCCGGCCGATCAGGAGCGGGTCAAAGCTTCTCCGTTGGCCAGGAGGCTGGCGAAGGAGCGCGGGGTCGACCTCTCTTCGGTAGCTGGATCGGGTCCTGGCGGCCGCGTTGTTAAAGCTGACGTCGAGGCCGCAGATGCATCCACCCCTACCCAGCGGGAGGGGGTGGAAGGAGCTGCGGCCGGGGTGCCAGCTTCACCGAGCCCCTCTCCCAGCGAGGCACCCGAAACCGCCAAGGGGACGGTCACCTACGAGGAGCTTTCGAAGTTGCAGCAGGTGGTGGCGCGGCGGATGTCGGAGTCGAAGGCGACGGCGCCGCACTTCTATCTCGAGACCGAGATCGACATGACCGCCGCGGTCGAAGGGCGCAAGCGGCTGAAAGAGCTGGCCCGCGAGGGCGAGGCGGTGCCGACCTTCAACGACATGGTCGTCAAGGCGTGCGCGCTGGCGCTGAAGGAGTTCCCGCGGGCCAACGGCAGCTACAAGGACGGGAAGTTCGAGCTCTACTCGCGGGTCAACGTCGGGGTCGCGGTCGCCGCCCAGGACGCGCTGGTCGTGCCGACGATCTTCGACGCCGACAAGAAGGGTTTGCGGGAGATCTCCGCGGACACGAAGCGGGTCGCGTCGAAAGTTCGCGACGGGGCGATTACCCCGCCCGAGCTGTCCGGCGGCACCTTCACGGTCTCGAACCTGGGGATGTTCGGGGTGACCAACTTCTCCCCCGTGGTCAATCTTCCCGAGGCCGGGATCCTGGCTGTCGGTGCGTTGGGCCCGAAACCGGTGGTGGACAACTCGGGCGCGGTCGTGGTACGTCAACTGATGGGCGTGACCCTGGCCTGCGACCACCGCATCCTCTACGGAGCGGACGGGGCGCGGTTCCTGGCGCGGATCAAAGCCCTGCTCGAAGAGCCGATCTCCCTGGCTCTTTGATCAACGGTCCGAGCGGGCTCGGGACCAAGCAGATCAAGGACGCAGGGAGCGTGGCGTGCTCCGCACGCGAGCGACCGAGGACGCCGATATGCGCCGGTCGCGTGCTCGCTCGCGCTTCTTAGGCGGCGCGGGCGAGCTCTACCGGCTGAACAACCTGCTCGTTGCTCTCGACGGCGGTGAGGACCGGCTCCCCGACCATCGCGGCGCGAATCGCGGCGAGGGCCTGGCGGCTGTCGAGGTTGTGCTCGGTGCCGGCCGGCTTGCCGTTCTCGTAGGTGGTGAAGGTCCAACTCTTGTGGCTCATGGGTGTATCTCTTCCATCTGGTGGTTAGCTTGTATACCAGTGTGAGGCAAACACGAACGCACGTTTGTGAGCGGGCTCACAGAGTGACGAGCCTCACATTCCAAGCCGAATCCGCCGGCCGCTCACCGCCGGCCGGGCGAGGACTCAGCCGGGGTCGACCAACGAGCCGTAGGCGTCGGGGCGGCGGGTGGTGAGGAGGGGGAAGAGCTCGAGCCAGTCGCGGCGCTGGTCGAGATCGAGGTCGGCGACCAGGACGGCGGGCTCGTCGCGGGGGGCTTCAACTAAGACGCGGCCGTAGGGATCGGAGATGAAGGAGGAGCCGTAGAAGCTGAGCGGCGGCTCTTCGCCGGTGCGGTTGACGGCGACCATGAAGAGGCCGTTGGCGATCCCGTTGGCGACGATCACCCGCTGCCAGAGCGGCTGGGTGTCGAACTCGGGATGGTCGGGCTCGGAGCCGATCGCGGTCGGGTAGACGAGCAGCTCGGCGCCGGCGAGGCTGTAGGAGCGGGCGAGCTCGGGGAACCACTGGTCCCAGCAGGTGGGGAGGCCGAGCTGGGCCTCGCCCAGCGGCACCACCGGGTAGGGGTCCGCCTCAGCCGGACCCGGGCGGAAGTAGCGGTCCTCGTAGTAGCCGGCGGTGACCGGGATGTGGAGCTTGCGGGTGCGGGCGAGCAGCTCGCCGTCGGGGGCGACGAGGATCGCGGTGTTGAAGCCGCGCCCGTCGTCCTCCCCCTCGTCGGGCCCGGGGCGCTCGAACAGCGAGGCGTGGACGTGGACACCGTGGGCGGCCGCCAGCTCGGCGGCGAGCTCGTGGGTCGGCCCGCCGGGCAGCGGCTCGGGCTCGACGCCGAGGGCGCCGGCGCCGGCCGGGTCGACCGCGAAGTAGGGGCTCAGGGTCAGCTCCTGCAGGCAGACCAGGCGGGCGCCCTCGGCGGCCGCCAGCTCGACTCCGGCGGCGAGGGCGGCGCGGTGCTCGGCGGGGTCGGAGTGCCAGCACTCCTGGACGGCGCCGATCCGGAACGGCTCGCGCTCGGGCGGCCGCGTGCGCGCCGGCGAGTCCGGCACCCCGTAGGCGGTCAGCAACTTCATGCTTCGACCGTAGCCGGTCGCGCCGGTCGGCGACAATCGAGGACGTGAGCGTCACCCTCGACTCCACCCCCGCCGCCGACGGCTTCCGAATGCCGGCCGAGTTCGAGCCCCACGAAGGCTGCTGGATGGCCTGGCCGGAGCGCGGCGACAACTGGCGGCTCGGGGCCGAACCGGCGCAGCGGGCCTACGTCGAGGTCGCGCAGGCGATCGCCGCCTCCGAGCCGCTGACGATGGCCGTCTCCGATACCTACTTCGAGCGCGCCCGGGCGCTGCTCCCCGATTCGGTCCGCGTGGTCGAGCTCTCCACCGACGACGCCTGGCTGCGCGACACCGGCCCGACCTTCGTGGTCGACGGCGAGGGTGGGCGCCGCGGGGTCGACTGGCGCTTCAACGCCTGGGGCGGGCATCGCGGCGGCCTCTACGCCCCCTGGGACCGCGACGAACGCGTCGCCCGCAAGGTCCTGGAGATCGAGGGCGCCGACCGCTACCGGGCGCCGCTGGTCCTGGAGGGCGGCGCGACCCACGTCGACGGCGAGGGCACCGTCCTGACCACCGAAGAGTGCCTGCTGAACCCGAACCGCAACCCGGAGCTCGCGCGCGAGCAGATCGAGGCGGCGCTGCTCGCCTACCTCGGCGCCGAGAAGGTCGTCTGGCTCGGCCGCGGGGTGCCCGCGGACGAGACCGACGGCCACGTCGACAACCTCGCCTGCTTCGCGGCGCCCGGGGTGGTGCTGCTGACCTGGACCGATGACGAGTCCGATCCCCAGCACGCCGTTTCCCGAGACGCCCGCGAGCGGCTGGAAGCGGCGACCGACGCCCGCGGCCGCTCCTTCGAGGTCGTCCTCCTCCCCGCCCCCGGCCCCCTGCTCAGCAGCGACGAGGAGGCCGCCGGGGTCGAACCGGTCCCGGGGACCAAGCCGCGCCGCGGCGGCGAGCGCCTCGCCGCCTCCTACGCGAACTTCTACGTCGCCAACAGCCGCGTCGTCTTCCCCCTGCTCGACGAGCGCACCGACGAGGAGGCGGCGGCGATCCTGCGCGAGCACTTCCCCGGCCGCGAGGTGGTCGGCGTTCCCGGCCGCGAGATCCTGCTCGGCGGCGGCAACGTCCACTGCATCACCCAGCAGGTGCCACGCGCCTGAGCGCCGCCAACCAGCCGTCCGACTGATAGGAACCACGCATGCGGATGCGCAGCCTCCTCTTCGCCGGTGCCGGCCGGCCCGACCTGGTCGCCAAGCTCGACCGGGCCGAAGCCGACGTGGCGATCGTCGACCTCGAGGACGCGGTCCCGGCCGCCAACAAGGAGGAGGCGCGGGCGGCGCTGCCGGCGCTGGTCGCCAGCATCGAGCGGACGCCGATCCTGGTTCGCGTCAACGCCGCCACGACCGAGTGGTTCGACGCCGACCTCGACGCGGTGGCGGCGCTCGGGGAGGCGGTGACCGGTGCCGTCGTCTCCAAGGTCGAGGCGCCCGGTGACCTGGAGGTGGCGGCGGGGCGGCTCGGCGAGGGCGCGGTCGTCGTCGCCGGGATCGAGAGCGCTCGCGGGGTCGGCCAGGTCGAGGCCCTGCTGGAGGCCGGCGCCACCGCCTGTTACTTCGGCGCCGAGGACTACGTCGCCGACCTCGGCGGCCGCCGCAGCGCCGACGGCGCCGAGGTCCTCTACGCGCGCTCGCGGGTCGTGCTGGCGGCGCGGCTGGCCGGGGTCGCGGCGCTCGACCAGGTGGTGACCGACTTTCGCGACGACGCCGCCTTCGCGCGCGACGCGGCGGCCGGGCGCGACCTCGGCTACCGCGGCAAGCTCTGCATCCACCCGGCGCAGGTGCCGATCGCCAACCGGGTCTTCTCGGCCTCGGAGGAGGAGCTGGCGCGGGCGCGCGGGATCCTCGCCGCCTGGGAAGAGGGCACGAGCCGTGGCATCGCCGCGGTCGAGTTCGAGGGCGAGATGATCGACGGGCCGGCGATCCGGATGGCCCGCGACACGATCGAGCGGGCCTCCTAGCGCGCGGGCAGCGGGCAGGTGACGGTCTCCAGCTGGAGGATCGCCAGGGTGCGGCCGAAGCCGATGTACTGGCCGGCCATCATCATCAGCTCCAGCACCTGGTCGTCCTCGAAGTGCTCGCGCAGGAGGGCGATGTCGGCGTCGCCGATGTTGTGGTGGTCGACCGCCATCCGTTCGGCGAATTCGACCGCGGCGCGCTCGGCCGGGCTGTACTCGGGATTGGCGGCGAAGTCCTCGGCCCAGATCCCGGTCGCCTGGTCCTCGGGGACCGAGTCGGGGGCGAGCCGGGCCGACTGACAGGTGACGCAGCCGTTGAGGATCGCGATCCGCAGCCGCACCAGCTCCTTCAGCCGCGGGGTGAGGCGGGCGACGCCCTCGGCGTCTTCGACGTTCGAGTGCCACGGGTAGTAGAAGGTCAGGTACTGCTCGAGGAACTCCGGGTGGGCGCTGAAGACGCGGGCGACGTGCTGGGTCGCCCAGTCCCCCTCGTCTGCCCCGTCGTGCATTTCCTTGACGAAGCCGTCCAGATCGGCTTCCTCGGCGAGTGGAATCCGTGCCATCGATGTCTCCTCTTCTGCCTTTTTCCCGGCCTGGCGGCCGCTGCCCGGTCCCCCGAAACCCGAACCGAACCTAGCCGCGAAGCGGCGGGCGCGCCGGCCGCGACAGAGCGGTTCTTTGTCCGGACCTCCAGATTTTTGGCGGGTCCTCCATAGGGGCCCGGCGGCGCCTTGTGGGCGGTGGCGGCTGCCTGCTTAGCTTGTGCCTGATGGCCGAGATCGAGTTCATCGACCAGACCATGCGCGACGGCCCCCAGAGCCTCTGGGGAATGCGGATGCGCGCCTACCAGGCGGCGCCGATCCTGAAGAACCTGAACGCGACCGGGTTCGACACCTGCGACCTGCTCGGGGCCACCACCTTCGTGGTGATGATGCGGGAGTTCCGGGAGAACCCCTGGGAGGCCTTCGACCTGATCATCAAGGGCCTGCCCGACGTCGGCCACCGGGCCGGGATGCGACCGGTGGCCGCCGGCAGCTTCGGCTTCGTCCCCGACTCGATGCTCGACCTCTGGGTCGCGACCCTGGTCAAGCACGGGGTCGACAGCCACTGGCTCTTCGACTGCCTCTACGACATGCCGGTGATGAAAGCGAAGGCGGAAGCGATCCAGGGCATCGGCGGCGAAGTCGTGCCGGCGATCATGTACGGGCTGACCGACCTCCACACCGACGAGTTCTTCGCCGACCGGGCGCGGGAAATGGCGAGCTGGGACGGGGTCAAGCGGATCTACGTCGAGGACGCCCCCGGAGTGCTGACGCCGGAGCGGGCGGCGACGCTGCTGCCGGCCCTGCAGGAGGCGACGCCGGGGGTGCGGCTGGAGCTGCACGTCCACAACACGACCGGGCTGGCGCCGCTGGTCTACGTCGAGGGGATCAAGGCCGGGATCGACCTGCTCCACACCTGCTCGCTCTCGATGGCCAACGGGCCCTCGCTGCCCTCGACCGAGGCGATGGTCGAGATCGTCGAGGAGCTCGGCCACGGCCACCACATCGACAAATCGCAGCTGCAGCCGGTCTCCGACCATTTCCGCTTCGAAGCCGAACGGCTCGGCTGGGAGACCGGGATCCCCAACGAGTACCGGATGCTGCCGTACCGCCACCAGCTGCCCGGCGGGATGACCGGGACGCTGAAAAACCAGCTCGCCGAGTACGGGATGCCGGAGAAATTCCCCGAGGTGGTCGACGAGATCGTGCGGGTGCGCGAGGAGCTGGGACAGCCGGTGATGGCGACCCCGTTCTCGCAGTTCGTCGGGATCCAGGCGGTCCTCAACGTGGTCATGGAGGAGCGCTACCAGGTGGTTCCCGACGAGGTCCTGCACTACGCGATGGGCCACTACGGGCCGCTGATGCGCCCGCTCGAGCCCGAGGTGCACGAGAAGATCTTCTCCCAGCCGCGTGTCCCCGAGCTGGAAAAGTGGGAACGCGACCAGACCACGGAGGAGGAATTCCGCGAGAAGCTGGGCAAGCACCTCTCCGACGAGGAGCTGCTGCTGCGCTACTTCTGCCCCGAGGAGCAGGTCGACGAGATGCTCGCCGGCCCGCCGCTGCGGACCGCCCCGTACGTCCGTGGCGACGAGACCCTCGAACAGGTGACGCGTCTGGTCGAAGCGGCGAGCGAGGCGCGCCACATCTCGCTGCGCCAGCCGGGCATCTCGCTGGACCTGCGGCGCGGCGACGGAGACTGAGGAGCCCCGGTGGATGCCCTGGCCGCGATGAGGACGATCGGGGCCAACCGCTTCTACCTGCCCGACGAGGTTCCGGACGAGGTGATCCGCGAGGCGGTCGAGGCGGCCCGCTTCGCGCCCCAGGGCGGCAACCGCCAGCCCGCGCGGCTGATCTTCGTCCGCGACGCGGCGAAAAAACGGCGCCTGAAGGAGCTCTACCTACCGTGGTGGAAGGCCTACTTCGAGGCGGCGGAGGCGGGGACCCAGGGGCTCGACGAGTACTCCTCGGCCCGCAAGGCGCTGCTGGCGGCCGATGACTTTGCCGAGCACCTCGACCGCCACCCGCTGATCGTCGTCGCCTGCGCCCGCCTCCCCGACCTCCACATCACCGACCTCGGGCTCGACCGCCCCTCGGTCGTCGGCGGCGCCTCGATCTACCCCCTGGTCCAGAACCTCTGCCTCGCCTTCCGCACGCTCGGCGTCGCGACCACGATCACCACCCTGCTCTGCGGCTCCGAGCCCGCGGTGAAGGAGCTGCTGGAGATCCCCGACGACCACCTGACCGCCTGCCACGTCGCCGCCGGCTACCCGGCGAAGGGCTTCCCGAGGAAGCTGCGGCGACTGCCGGTCGAGGAGCTCGCCTTCCTCGACAGCTTCGGCTCGCCGCTCCGCGACTGACTCCGCCGCGATCCGCGCGCCCGACATTGACCCACCCCTGACCTGGTCAATGTCGGAGTAGTTGGGAGCGCGCGAAGAGGCTGCGATCGTCGAGGCCCTGGCTCAACTCCGAGATGCAGTGCGGGCGTGGAACACCGCGGCTGAAGATGTCGGGCCGGACTAAGCCCAGACGATCTCGTCGTCCTCGAGGTAGTTGCGGATCACGCGGCCGTGTGGGAGGTCGAAGTCGTAGATGCCGTAGTAGGCGTCGAGGACCTTGGTCGGGCGCACGAGGTGCCAGGGGTCGACGGTGGAGACGGTCGGGAGGCTGAGCGAACCGCGGCCGGCCCAGAGCTTCGGGGTGCCGTCCTGGGCGGTGTGGAGGGTGGCGGGGACGTCGAGGCGGACGAGCTCGCAGACCGAGGGCGGCTTGCCCTCCTCGGAGTTGGGGATGACGCGGGTCGAGAGGACGGGGGTGTCCTCGAGCTCGGCCGGGTCGGCGAGGCGGTCGCAGACGACGGTGGCGGTCATGATCGGCTGGCCCTTGGGGCGCTGGACGGTGAAGACCATCTGCTCGCCATAGGGGACCTCGCCGCCGCCCCAGTTGCGCTCGAAGACGGCGAGCTTCTTGGCGTAGCCCCAGATCTCGCGGCCGGCGCCGAGCGGGACCTCGTTGTCGACGAAGATGAACGGCTGGTAGAGGTAGACCTCGCCGTCGACCCGGGCGCGGATCATGATGTAGGCCTCGTGGTACTGGCCGAAGGTCGAGAAGGGCACCCAGCGGGCCCAGGCGATGCAGGTCGGGACCTCGTCGGCGATCTCGGCGCCGGGCGGCAACAGGGACTCGACGCCCTCGCGCTCGGCCTCGTAGACGATGAAGCAGTCCTCGACGCCGCGGTACAGGTACGGCGGCGGGCCGTAGAGGCTGCCGGGCCCGATCGGCTGCGAGTAGGAGGCGGCGAGCGCTGCTTTGTCCATGGGGGGTCCCTCTCCGTGTAGTTCTCAGTCCCGAGTCGAGGGTAGGCCGGTGCGGCGCCCCGCTCCGGAGGCGGACGCCGCGGCCGTTGTGAAATCCCCTACTTGACCGAGAAGCCGCCGTCGACGACGTAGGTGGCGCCCTGGACGAAGGCGGCGTCGTCGCTAGCGAGGAAGACGATCACGCCGGCGAGTTCGTCGGGCTGGGCCCAGCGGCCGATCGGCGCCGAGCGCACCGCTTCCATCACCGCGGCGTCGCCGGCGGCGAAGATCTCCTTCGTCATCCCCGTCTCCACGGCGCCCGGGCAGACGGTGTTGGCGCGGATCCCGGAGCTCGCGTAGTCGAAGCAGAGCTGGCGGGTGAAGCCGACGATCGCGTGCTTGGAGGTCGTGTAGGCGGCGCCGCCGTTGCCGCCGACCAGGGCCGCGGTCGAGGCGACGTTGACGATCGCGCCGCCGCCGTTCTCGAGCATCTGCGGGATCAGCGCCCGGGCGGTGTGGAAGACGCCCTTGAGGTTGACCCCCATCACCCGGTCCCAGACCTCGTCCGGGGTGTCGGCGGCCGGCAGGTAGTCGTCGAGGATGCCGGCGTTGTTGACGAGCACGTCGACGCGGCCGAAGCAGTCGACCGCCTTCGCCGTCATCGCCGCGACCGCGTCGGGGTCGGCGACGTCGGTCTCGATCGCCAGGGCGCTGCCGCCGGCCCGCTCGATCGCCCCCGCCGCCTCCTCCGCCCCGGCCACGTCGACCAGCGCGACCTCCGCCCCCTCCAGCGCGAAGCGCTCCGCGGTCGCACGCCCGATCCCCGAGCCGGCACCGGTGACCAGCGCCACCCTGCCGGCGAAGCGCCCGGGCTGGAACCGCTGCGGCGGGATCACAGCGAGACCCCGCCGTCGAGGGTGATCGTCTGGCCGGTCAGCATCTCCAGCTCCGGGTCGCAGAGCCGCTCGACCAGCGCCGCCGCCTCCCCCACGTCGAGCCCGCGCCCCATCGGGTTGGCGGCCGCGGCGGCGGCCAGGCGCTGCTCGTAGGTGTCGGGGAACATCGCCCGCAGGGCGGCGGTGTCGACGCCGCCGGGGGCGATCGTGTTGACCCGGATCCCGCGCGGCGCCAGCTCTTTCGCCAGGTAGCGGACGACGTGCTCGCCGAGCGCTTTGGCGCTGCCGAGGGCGCCGTATTCGTCGATCACGGAGCGGGCGCCGCGGCTGGAGAGGTAGAAGACGTTGCTGCCCCGCCCGAGCAGCGGGCCGGCCTCGCGGATCAGGTCGACCAGGGCGAGGCCGTTGACGACGATCGATTCGCGCAGCGCTGTCGGGTCGACCTCGGTGAGCGGGCCGCGGACCGGCTTCGCCGCGCAGTGGACGAGCTGGTCGAGGTGGTCGGTCTCGGCGTGCACCGCGGCGATCAGCTTGGCCACGCCATCCTGCGTGCCGACGTCGGCCTTGACCAGATGGGCCACGCCTCCAGCCGCCTCCACCCCGGCGACCGCTTCCGCCGCCGCCTCGTCGTTGGCGTGGTAGTTGACGAAGACGTGGTTGCCGTCGCCGGCGAACCGTTCCGCGATCGCCCGGCCGAGCCCACTAGATCCACCCGTCACGCATATGGCCATATCGCTCCTCTCTCAGAGTTCCGGTACGGCGCCTTCCCAGGCCGAAGCTGTCAGAAAAAATCGCCCCACCAGTTGACGCCGGGGTACCCCGTTGTGGAATCGACGAAGCGCCGCCGTCAGGCGTTCGGTCTGGGCAGGGGGCACGGCTACGTTGATCGAGGTGATCGATTTCGAGCTGGAGCCCGAGCTGGTCGAGCTGCGCGAACGGGTGCGCGCGTTCGTCCGCCAGGTCGCGATCCCGGCCGAGCCGCGCGACGTCAGCACCCACGGCACCGATGAAGGGCTGCGGGCGGAGCTGCAGGAGAAGGCGCGCGAGTGGGGCGTCTTCGCGCCGCAGATCAGCGCCGAGCTTGGCGGCCTCGGGCTCGACCACCGCGGCACCGCGGTGATCCTCGAGGAGTCCGGCTACAGCCTGCTCGGCGCCCAGGCCCTGAACTGCGCCGCTCCCGACGAGGGCACGATCCACATGCTCGACCTGATCGCATCGCCCGAGCAGCGCGAGCGCTACCTGGTGCCGCTGGCCGCCGGCCGGGTCCGCTCCTGCTTCTCGATGACCGAGCCCGCCCCGGGTGCCGGCTCGGATCCCTCGATGCTGCTGACCAGGGCGGAGCGCACCGACAACGGCTGGGTGATCAACGGCACCAAGTGGTTCATCACCGGCGCCGAGGGCGCCGCCTTCACGGTCTGCATGGCGATCGGCGACGAGGGCGCGACGATGTTCCTGGTCGACGCCGAGAACCCGGGCTTCCGGATCGAGCGGGTGATCGGCGCCACCGACCTCGCCTTCCCCGGCGGCCACGCCGAAGTCACCTTCGAGGACTGCGAGGTCGGCGCGGACGCGGTGCTCGGCGAGGTCGGCGAGGGCTTCCGCTACGCCCAGGTGCGGCTGGCGCCGGCCCGGCTCACCCACTGCGAGCGCTGGCTCGGCACGGCGCGGCGGGCGCTCGACATCGCGCTCGACTACGTCGGCAACCGCGAAGCCTTCGGGCAGCCGCTCGGGGAGCTGGGGATGGTGCAGGAGAAGATCGCCCGCTCGGTGATCGACATCGAAGCGAGCCGGGCGATGATCTGGCGCTGCGCCTGGGCGCTCGACCAGGGCCAGCCGGCCAAGCACGAGTCCTCGGCGGCCAAGGCGTTCGTCGCCGAGGCGGTCAACCGGGTGGTCGACAACGCGATCCAGGTCTGCGGCGCGACCGGAATCTCCGGCGACACGCTGCTGGCCCGGATGATGAACGAGCTGCGCCCCTTCCGGATCTACGACGGCCCGACCGAGACCCACCTCTGGTCGATCGCCCGGCGAACGCTGCGCGCCCACGCCGCCCGCTCGTGAACGAGCCGGTGATCGCGGCCGAGCCGCTGCAGGCCTTTCTGGACGACGCCGGGATCGGCACCGGGACGCTCAGCTTCAAGCCGATCGGCGACGGCCACTCGAACCTCACCTTCCTGGTCGAACGGGGCGGGGAGCGCGTCGTCCTGCGGCGGCCACCACGCGGCCCCCTTCCCCCTTCCGCCCACGACGTCGTCCGCGAAGCGCGGCTGCTGGCGGCGCTGCGGCCGCACGGGGTCCCGGTCCCCGAGGTGTTGGAGGTCTGCGAGGACCCGGAGGTGATCGGGGCGCCCTTCTACCTGATGACCTACGTCGAGGGCTGGGTGCTGACCGCCGAGCTGCCTCCGGCGCTGGACAGCGCCGCGGCGCCGGCCCGGATCGCCGAGGAGCTGGTCGACAACCTGGTCGAGCTGCACGCGCTCAGCCCGGGCGCCGAGGGGCTCGACGGCTTCGGCCGCCCCGACGGCTACCTGGCCCGGCAGCT
>JAWVEZ010000071.1:0-29179 GCA_033856455.1 Solirubrobacterales bacterium
GGGACGCAGTCAGCCAGGCGGCCAGCCGCGTCGCCGCCGCCGAGCGCCGGCTCTGGACCGCGCTCGCCTGAGCCGGCTCAGCGCGAATCGGGGGGCAGCTCGGCGCGGCCGGCGTCGCTCTGGAACCAGACCTCCTGGTCGTCGACAAGGCGGCGGATGCTGAGCTCCTTGCTGAAGGCGCGGGCGCAGTAGCCGGGGTCGCCGGCCATCTTGAAGCGGGCGATGAAGCCGCGGCCGTGGCGGCGCAGCTTGCGCATCTGCTTGGCCGGCAGCTGCTTGACGATCCGGTCGCGGCCCTGTTTGCCGAAGCGGTGCTGGAGGGTGCCGAGCAGGCGGCCGGCCCTGTCGCGGCCCTTGCGCTCGAAGAAGCGGACGGTGACCTTGCCCGGCGCCTTGGTCTTGTAGCGGGTGACGAGGCGGACGGCGTCGCGGGAGCGGTAGACGAGCATCCGGCCGCGCACCTTGCGCAGCTTGCAGGGCGGCGGCGTCACCTCCTGCACCAGCGTCCCCGCGGAGGGGTCGAAGAGCGGGGCGCCGGAGTAGGAGGCGGTGACGTCGTGGTCGCCGGCGCCGAGGGAAGGCAGGGGGCAGCGGGCATCGTTCTGGACGACTTCGATCGCCTGGCAGCCGGGGACCGGGGCGCCGTCGAGCTGGAAGCTGATCGCCCCGTCGGGGGCGAGCGGGCCGACGTGGGCGGCGACGGTGACCGGGGCGCCGAACGGGACCGGGTTGGCGGAGGAGGCGACGACGGTGACGGTCGGCTGGTCGACCGCGTGGACGATCGCCGCGTGGCTCGGCTCGTAGTTGGCGTCGGCCGGGTCGTAGCTGGCGGCGATGTCGTGGCGGCCCGGTTCGAAGCCGCTGTAGGGCGGCGAGCTGGCGACCCCGTCGACCAGGGCGACCGGGTCGCCGAACTCGACCCCGTCGACCTTGAACTGGACCGCGCCGCTGGGGATGCTCGGCACGCCGGGTGCTTCTTCCTCGTCGATCTCGAGCTGGGCGGTGAAGGTGACCGGCTGGCCGGGCTGCGAGGGCTCGGGCGCCGCCGACAGCAGCGTCGTCGTCGGGGCGGGATCGACGACGTAGGGTGCGGCCCCGCGGTCGCCGAGGAAGTCGCTGTCGCCGGCGTAGCTGGCGCTGACCACGTGCGGCCCGGCTTCGGGGGTGAGCGGTGCCGTCGTCGCCGTGCCGGACGCGAGCGGGACCGGGCCGCCGATCGCCACCCCGTCGAGGGCGAACTGGACGCTGCCGCTCGGGGTGCCGGTGCCGGCGTTGACCCGGCCGACCGTGGCGCTGAAGGAGACCGTCTCGCTGAAGACCGAGCCGCCGGCAGGGTTCCCGGCGACCGTGGCCTCGGTCAGCGCTTTCGTCACCCGCAGCCCGAGCGCGCCGTCGCTGGGGTCGAAGTCGGAGTCGCCGCCGTAGTGGGCGTCGACTTCGTAGGGGCCGGGGGCGAGCGCGTCGGCCAGCGAGCAGGAGGTCGAGCCGGCGGCGAGGACGCCGGTGCATTCCTCGCCGCCGGCGTCGAAGGCGACCGTGCCGGTCGGCGTGAGGACGACCGGCGGGCGCGGCCGCACCTCGGCTTCGAGCGCCAGCGGGGCGCCGTATTCGGCCGGGTTGGCGGAGGCGGTGACGTCGACCGCGGTCCCGTCGGGGTCGACGACCTCGGCCATTTCCCCTTTGCTGCCGAGGTAGTCGGCGGTTTCGGCGGCGACCGCGAGGACATCGTGCTGGCCGACCACCGTGGTCGAGTAGGCGGGCGAGGTGGCGGTCCCGTTGCTCGCCGGCTGCGGCGCGCCGAGCGCGGCGCCGTCGACGCTGAACTGGACCGTGCCGGTGTAGGGGTCGTTGCCGGCGGGGACGGCGATCGTCGCGGTGAAGATCATGCCCTCGGTCGGCAGCGCCGGGTTGACCGAGGAGCTGACGTGGGTCGCGGTCGCGGTTTTCTCGACCGGAAGCGTGGTCTGCCCGCTGCTGGGCAGGTAGGACGGGGTGCCCGCGTAAATCGCCTCGATCGCATGGTCGCCGGGAGCGAGGCCGGTCGTCGCCGCCGAGGTCGCGGCTCCGCCGCTGAGCGCCACCGGGCCGCCGAGGTTGGTGCCGTCGACTTTGAACTGGACCGTGCCGCCCGGCGTCCCGGCGGTCGAGGGCGCGGCGGTGACCTGGGCGGTGAAGGTGACTTCCTCGGTCGGGGTGGCAGGATCCACCGAGGCGCTGACCGCGGTCGCCGTCAGCGCCGGTTCGTTGCCAAGCGAGAAGCCGGCCGGCGGGGTCAGCGAGGCGACGTCGGCGGTCGCTTCCCAGTCGCCGGCCGTCAGGTTGGCGGTGACCGGCGAGGAGACCGCGACCCCGTTCGGGCCGGTGGCGACCGTCTGCGTGGTGCCGCCGCCGGAGAAGGTCCCGGAGGCGCCGCTCGGCGGCAGCGCGAACTCGACCGCGGCGTCGGCGACCGGCTTCGACTGCGCGTCGGTGACCAGGGCGGCGAGCGGCGCCGCGAACCCGCCGCCGATCGTCGTCGCCTGCTTGGAGCCGCCGTGGGCGACGATCGCCGCCGGCACAGCGGGCAGGTAGGTGAGCTCGACCAGGCCGTTGCCGCCAAGGTTGCTGGTCCCGTATTCGAATTCGGTCGAGCCTTCGTGGATGCCGGACATGCCGCCGCCGCCCCCACCACCACCGCCACCGGTCAGGGTGACGTCGAGCCGTCCCTCGTAGCCCCCGCTGCCGCCGAACCAGCCAGCGCCGCCACCTCCGCCACCGCCGCCCGAGGAGGCGTGGCCGGCGGTTCCGCCCTTCTCCCCGTACTGTTCGCCGTGGTTGCCGCCTTCGCCGCCGTGGCCGCCGGCGTAGTCGTCGGGTTCGGCGTGGGCCCCTTTGGTCGCGGGGAAGCCGCCGTTGCCGCCCGCCCCGCCGGTGCCGCCGCTGCCCGGCGACTTGCCGAAGACGCCGCCGTTGCCGCCGCCGGCGCCGCCGCCGCCGGCGATCAGCACCAGGTCCTGTCCCGCTTCGACCGCGCTGCTGCCGCCGCCGGCCGCGCCGTCGTAGGCGTCGGCGTTCGGGGTGTCGCCCGCCGCCCCGCCGATGCCGTAGCCCCAGCCCGGCTCGCGGGTCCCTTCGCAGCCGACGTAGACGCGGACCTGCTCGCCTTCGTCGACCGGCAGGACCGACATCGCGTAGCCGGCGAGGCCGCCGTTCGCGCCGAGCCCGGCGCCGCGGCTGCCGCCGTGGCCGCCGCTCGCTTCGACCCGCAGCTGGCCGGCGTCTTCGGGCACGGTCGCGCTCTGCTGGCCGCCGGTGCAGCCGAAGGCTTCGGTGCCGAGCGCGCTCAGGGTGACGCTGCCCGCCCCCGACCCGTAGCCGGCGGTGAAGCCGCTGTCTTCGGCCCCGGAGGCGACGAACGAGCTGCCGCCGCCGCCTCCACCGCCGCCGTTCTCGACCGCCGTGTCGCCGCCCTGGCCGCCGCGGTAGCCTCCGCCGCCGCCGCCGGCGCCGCCGCCGTTGGCCGGGTTGAAGACGCCGGCCCCGCCGTTGGGGCCGCCCTGGCAGCCGCCGCAGCCGCCCGGGGCGAAGATTCCGCCTTTGCCGCCCTTGCCGGCAGGCGAGCCGCCGTTGCCGCCGACCCCGCCGGGTGAGATCCCGGGTTCGGGCGGCGGAACCTGGTTGTTGGCGCCGCCGCCGCCACCGGCCCCGCCGACCACCAGGACGAACCCTTCACCGGGCCGTTCGCCCGTGCAGTCGCCGCCGACGAAGCTGATGCCCCGGGTCACCGCGCTCGAGCCTCCCCCTCCGGCGCCGTTCTCGTCGACCAGTCCTTCGCCTTCGCCGCCGGCGGCGCCGCAGCCGAATCCCCAGGCGACCCCGGCCGTGCCCATGTGCGGCTTGCCGCCGTCGCCGACCCAGATCGTCAGCTCTTCACCGGGGGTGACGGCGAAACGGCCGTAGGCGAGACCGCTGACCCCGCCGGCGGCGCCGCCGAGGTTGCTCGACGAGCGGCCACCGGCGCCGCCGACGGCGATCATCGAGAGCTTGTGGACTTCCGGCGGGACCGTGAAGGTCTGCGGTTCGCCCGTGTAGCCGAAGCTCCAGGGACCGGATAGGGCCCTGGCCGGCGCGGCCGCGAGCAGGCCGAAGAGGGCCGCCACCGACAGCACGCCGAGCACCGCCCGCCCCCTGGCCTTAACAGACGAGATCTCCCACATCACAGTTCGCCCTGAGCTTGGCAGACGCTGCCGACCCTTCCCAGGGGCGGGGACGGATGGCCGAATAGGGCCTACTCCGTTTTGGCTGCGAATCACCGGGTAGCGAAGTCGTCATGGGAATGGGAGCTGGCATTTTTCTGGCCGCCGTGGGCGCGATCCTGCGTTACGCGACCAACATCCACGTCAAGGGCCTCAGCATCGACACCGTCGGGCTGATCCTGATGATCGCCGGCGCGGTCATCTTCGTGATCGCGCTGCTCCAGGAACTCTTCTGGCGCGACCGCCACCGGGGCGACCCCGCGGCGCTCGAGGAACGCCGCGAAGTGCGCGAGCCGCCGCGCTACTGAACCTCGCTCAACCGGCCTCGGAGGCGACCCGCACCAGCGGCTGCTCGAGGTCGCGCAGGGCTTCCAGGTAGCGCCGCGCCCAGGCGATCGCGACGCCCGGCGGCACGCCGTCGGCGCCGGGAGCGCGTTCGAGCACGACCGGGGCGCTGCCCGCCGGCGCGGGCTCCGGGTCGGGCGCGGCCTGGCGCGCGGCCAGCGCCGCGCCGAACGCCGCGTACCAGCCGCAGCGCCGGTCGCGGTCGGCTTCGAGCTCAACACGGGTCGCGTCGGCCCGCGGCATGGTCGGCTCGACCGGCTCGATCCGGACCAGGACGCCGCTGTGGACGAGCAGGTCGGCGACCTCGCGGACCCGCGCCGCCCCGGCCATCAGGACCGCCAGCTGCTCGATCGGGGCGTTGGCGCCGCTGCGGTCGGAGAGGTAGTCGCGGACGCCGCTGTCGAGCACCTGGGCGGCGGCGAAGGCTTCGCGCTCGGCTTCGCGGGGCGGCGGCCCGCCAACTAGCAGCGTCTCGACGGTCGCGCCGAGGTAGGCGGCGGCGCTCGCGTAGGCGGTCCCGACCGCCCGGCGCAGCACCGTGACCGCCCCCCGCGGCCAGAACAGCAGCCCGACCAGGAGGCTGACCCCGGCGCCGATCGCCACGTCCTCGATCCGCAGCAGCCCGACTTCCCAGCCGCTCGGGTGGATCAGGTTGAAGAGGACGAGGACGACGATCGAGAACCCGGCCTGGCCGGCGGCGAAGGAGACCGCCCGCGGCGTGTAGGCGGCGAGGCCGGTCGCGAGCGGGAGCAGGATCCAGAGCGCCGCCTCACTGCCCTCGACCGCGACCACCAGGAGGCCGCCGACGACGATCCCGGCGAAGGTGCCGGCCAGCGACCAGGCGATCGTCGAGCCGGTCGCGAGGGCGCTGGAGCGCAGCACCGAGAGCGTGCCGAGCACCACCCAGAAGGCGTTCTGGAGGTCGGCGAGGTGGCCGATCAGCACCGCCAGGGCCAGCCCGAGGCCGCCGCGCAGGCTGTTCCGCAGCCAGACCGAGCGCATGCTGGCGTGGGCGCGGGCGCGCTTGCCGGCGGCGTCGAGCCGCGCCCGCGCCGCTTCCACCCCACCGCCGACCGGGGCGCCGAGCGTGCGCCGCGTCGTCCTCGCCACCTCCGCGGTGATGAACGACAGGAGGCGCAGGCGGAAGGCCGCGTCGAGCTCGCGCGAGGCCTCCGGCTCGGCCTCCTCCCCGTACTCGGCGAGCTCCGCCATCCGCGCCAGGGTGGCGCGACCGAGCTGGTCGTGGGCGCGGTTCAGCTCCGCGACCGCCTCGCCGCCGGGGCCGCCGGGCGCCCCGTCGGCCACCGGCAAGGTGCCCTCGAGCTGCCCCGCGGCCTGGCGCAGGACCGCCGGGACGGAGCGTTCGATCGCCTCGCGGGCGGCCTCGATCTCGGGGCCGGCATCAACCGGATCGGCTGCCTGGGAGCCGAAGCGGCGGACCCAGGCGAGGTCTTCGATCAGCCGGGCGAGCGCCGCCGTGCGCCCGCCGGTCCCGCTGGGGCGGTGCTGCATCGAGACGAAGTCGCCGCGGGTCGTGCGGATCGCGGTGCGGGCGGCGGCGCTGTGCCGCTCGCGCTCCGCCGCGTCCTCGCTTTCGATCAGCTCGGCGAGGGCGCGGGCCGCGCGGGCGGCGCCGGAGCGGACGACGCTGCGCGGCCGCTGCGGCCAGACCAGCAGCACCGCGGCGGTCGCCAGCGTGGCGGCGATCCCCCAGCCGGCGAGCCGGTCGGGGATCTGCGCGGCGTCGGCCGGCACCATCAGGGCGAGGACGAAGGAGAGGATCGCGGCCGGCTGGCCGGCAGCCACGTAGCCGTTGAGGACACCGGCGAAGAGGATCCCGAAGCCGACCGCGAACATCGCCACGGCGGCGAGCGCGGTCGAGTGCGAGCAGAGCGTGCCGAGGCTGATCGTCACCGCCCCGGCCAGGGCCAGCCCGAGGTAGGCGGCGAAGCGCGTCCGCGTCGAGCCGCCGAATTCGACGAAGACCAGCAGCGCGATCGAGCCGAAGGCGGCGAACAGCGCCACCTGCGAGTTGCCGATCACGACGTCGCCGAGCGCGAAGGCGACCGGCATCACGACGGCGGCGCGCAGCGCGCCTTTGAGGGCGAACCGGCCGGGATCGGCGATTCTCACGCAGCGATCTTAGGAGCGCGCGGCGGTCACGGAGCCGTGCCCCGTGACCGCCGCCGCCTTAACGCCGCTGCTTGCCTTTAGGACCGCAAGGGGTGCCCAGAACCGGAACGGTGTCGTGGACCCGGCCGTTCTGGCCGTCCATCTGGATCGTCACGCGCTGCTCGCGGGAGCAGAGGTTCTGGCTGTTTTCGAGCAGCCCCAATTTGCCGCCCTTGAGCTTCATTTCGAAGCGGCTGACCGGAGCGTCGGGGACCAGCAGGAAGCGGTTGCGAACCCGCGACTTGTTGGTTCCCTTCACTTTCACCGAGTCGACGTAGCCGACCAGGTCGACCGAGATCTGCCCGCGCAGCGCGGCGACGATGTCGGGGAGTTCCCGAACGCCGCCGTTGGCGCGGAAGTAGACCTTGCCGCTCAGGGGCTGGTCGAGCAGCGGCGAGTGGGCCGTGGCCGTGCCGAGGATCGACGCCGGCGGGCAGGCGTTGGCCGCGAACTCCGCCCTCGTGCAGGGGTTGTTGATGTGTTCGTTGTCGATGAACTGGCTGGTCGGCAGCTTCACCGAGACCGCATCGATGTTCGCCTGGCCTGACGGTTGGGTGAGCACGGCTTTCAGCGCCGGGTTGCCCGAGCGCTTCATCTGACCCGTGAGGCTGAGCGTCAGCTTCGGGCCGAAGCCGAGGGATCGGCATTCGCTCGCCTGGAAGCGATCGCTCGACGTCGCCACGGTGCCGGCCACGGAGATCAGCATCGAGGTGATCGCCGTCGGCTCGCAGGAGGTCGGGTTGACGATGAAATTGGGCCGGTCGACGTCCACCCGCACGTCGCGGTAGGAGATCGGGACGCCCTGCAGGATCTGCGGCAGCGGATCGGATTTCGCCGTCACCTGGACCGTGGTCGGGTCGACGTGAAGGGCGTTGCGGACCGTCACCGTGCCGAGGTCGAAGGGCCCGGCCTGCGCCGGCACTTTCACGACCAGCGAGTAGGGGGCGCCTCTGTAGGGGCCGGCGAGGTAGGCCGCGGTCGGCGGCCGCCCCGGCTGAGGCACGAAGACCGGCTGGTCGCCAGCCCCGGCGCCGACCGTGGTCGTGCCGACCTGGCTCGCCGGCGGGCAGAGCCCGGTCACCGCTTCGGCATCGCCGCAGAGCGGCACGCCGGCGAGCTTCGCCAGCAGGCCCTCGGGCAGGGTGGCCTCGATCCGCGAGAGGTTCTGCTGCGCGGCCTCGGGCCGCGTCACCCGCAGGGTGAAGGGCGAGTAGGCCCCGGCCTTCGGGTTGGTCGTCCCGGCGGAGAACCCCGGGGTGAACCGACCCTCCTCGCCGCAGCCCTGATCGACCGCGAACGAGCTCTGCAGCGGCACGTCGAGGTTCGGCTGCGCCCAGCTGGTCAGGTCGGCCGCGGTGGTGTAGCTGCCGCAGCTGTCCGGCAGCATCAGCGGCGCCCGCGGCCCGTCCTTCAGCGACACCCGCAGCTCGGTGAACGGCTGCTGCGGGTTGCCGAGGAAGGTCGTGGTGACCCGTCCGGTCGCCGGGTCGAGGTCGACCTTGCCGGCGAGCTTCAGCTCCACCCCACTGGCCGCCGGTGCCATGTAAAGCGCGAGCAGCGAGTTGAAGGGGTTGTCGTTCTGCTTGGCGACGTAGACCGGCCCTTTCAGCGGCTCGTCGAGGATGTGGGTCTCGACTTCGACTTCGCCGATCTTCGAGCTGAGCGGACAGGTGATCGGGGTCTCCTGGTGGTAGCCGAACTGCTCGGGCGAGCAGGAGCCGAGGCCGGCCGCCGAGGAGGTCGAGACCCGCATGCCCTCGGGCAGCATCATCGTCACGTCCTTGACGTGGGCGGTGGCCAGCTCGTCGGGATCCTCGCTCTGGGGCACCGAGAGCTCCAGGTCGAGCCCGGTCGGGCCCCCCGCCTCGCGCGAGGTCGGGGTGACGCTCATCGAGGGCTCGAACGGGATCTCGCCGCATTCGATCCGCGCCGGCCCCGACATCGACGCCCCCGAGTAGTTGCCCTCGTAGGAGAAGGCGTCGAGGTTGACCGCGAAGGGGTTCGTGCAGTTGGTCGGGTTGGTCATGAACGGCACCCGCGGCCCCGGCATCCCATGATCCGCCGGCACCCCGAACATCGTCACGTCGGCGAATTCGACCGGGCCCGCCATCGGGTTTTCGTCGGAGACGGCGGTGATCTCGCCGTCGGCGCTCACCTCGACATGGATGTAGGCGTAGAGGACGGGTGAAGGCTTCACCCCGAAGAGAGCTGGCTGGTTCTCGCCCGGGGTGAGGTTGTAGACCGGGCCTTTCAGTTCGCTGCCGACGCCGAACGCTTCGAATTCGGCCATCCCGATCGCCGTCCCCATCGGGCAGCTGTCGAGGACGCGCAGGAAGCGCTCGACGCCGCAGGTCGGGACCGCGGTCGGATCGCCGACGAGGCCGTCCGGGAGCCTGACGTCGAACCGCTTGACGCGCCCGTAGGGAACCGTGTCTTTGAAGCCGAACTCACTTTCGGTTTCTTTGACCTTCATGTCGATCGTGTTGCGGAAGTCGGTGCGTGCCCCGGCGCGGGGGTCGCTGCTGCCCGCTTTGAACGATTCGACTTCGAACTGGTCGGAGTCGAAGCTCTGACCGGTCTCGTAGGCGGTCGCGGTCGCGCTGCCGGCCGCGAGGGCCGCCGCCAGCACGGCCAGCGCAACCATCAGGCGGACCAAGCCGATCTTTGCCTTCATCTTCGTTCCTCCGAGCTTCTCGTCGTTTCCGCGGCTGCCCTCGTTCCGTCGCGTTGCGTCAACCATGGAGGGTCACCTTCCGCGTGATGGTCTGGTCCGACTGGACGTGCGTGACGGTCAGGGTCAGCCGCAGGCGACCGCGTTCGGTCAGCAGCTTGCTCGCCCTCTGGCTCAGCCTCACCGGCAGGCTCAGCGCGCCGGCTTTGCCCGCCACCTTGCTCGCCCTGGAGACGGTGGTCGGCTTGCCCTCGCCGAGCTTGCCGGAGAGCGTCGCGGTGACCCGCCCGGGGGCCAGCACGCTGACCCGGATCGACTTTCCGTCCTTGACGAGCGTCGCCGTGGCGAGCCCGCGCTGCAGGTTGCCCTCGCCCGATCCCTTCCCGGCGTTGGTCGCCGGCGGCGCGGCCTGTGCGGGCTGACACGATTCGCCCTCGCAGTCGGGCGGCGGCGCCGGCGGCGCGTAGCCGCCGTCCGGCATGACCGCGTAGAGATCGCGTTTGGAGTTGCGGTCCCACTCGGGCAGCAGGCGGTCGAAGGTCGTGATGAAGACCGTCCTCCCGTCTGCCGAGCTCCCGTGGTAAAGCGCTTTCGCGCCGGTCCCGGTGGAGACGATGTTGATCTCGCCGTCGTGCCATTCGTAGACGTCGGTGACTCCGTTGACGTCGCCTTTGACCAGCGCCTCCGTGGTCTCGAAGAAGACCCGGCTGCCGTCGTCGGAGATCGCCCGGCCCCGGCCCCCTCGGGAGGTGTGCTGGGCGAACAGTTCCTCGCGCTCACTCAGGATCAGCCCGGCGTAGGCGCCGATCGAGGCTCCTTTCTGCGGCGCGTAACCCTCTTCGGCCGAGATCCTCTCGACCCCCTCGCCAGCCTCCCAGCGATAGATCTGCAGGGGTCCCGGGCCGAACCCGGCGATCTCGCCGGCCGCGGCGAAGACGACGACGCGACCGTCCGGCGTGACCCGCAGCATGCGCGCGTCGGTGCGGCCGTACGCGACGCCCTGCTCGGCTTCGATGTCGGACGTGGCGAGCGTTCCGAGCGTCGTCGCCACGCCTTCGCGGTCGACGACCAGGGCGTTCGACAGCCGCTCCCTGTAGACGATCGTCGAACCGTCGGGCGAGAGGGTCAGGAACGCCACGCCGCCGAGCACATCGGCGACCAGCTCGAGCTGGTCGCTCTCGACGCCGTAGCGGTAGATCGCCCTGCCCGGCTGCTTCGGCTCCGGGGTCAGCTGCTGGGTCGTTTCGAGGTAGGCGAAGTCACCGTCCGCGGTGGCGCCGACGAACCAGACGCTCGCGTCGGGCCCGCTGCCGCGGCGCGGCGAGACGAGGGTGAGCTCGTCTCCTTCGCGCATGTAGACGCTCTGGATGCCGGCCGAGGGGACTTCGGGGTCCTCCCCTTCCGGCGCTTCGGTCGCGTCACCGGCCAGCGGCGCCCCGTCGTGCTGGAAGAAGACCCGGCTGCCGTCGGCCGACATCGCGCCGGGCGGCGCCACCATCTGCAGGACGGCCTGGATCCCGGTGCGCCCGCCGGCGGCTTTGCCCGTCGAGTCCCGCGAGACGATCCGCAGGCCGCCGGGGTACCACTCGTAGACGTCGACGACGTCGTTTTCGTCCTCCGGCAGGAGGCGCAGCATCGACTCGAAGATGCCCTGCCTGAGGTCCGCCGACGTCGCCAGCGGCCGGCGATCGGCGGGAGCTCCGTTTTCGACGGCGTTCAGCGGACGGTTTTCCCGTTCGTAGGCGGGAGGATCGCCGACCGGCGGGCCGGCGGGGGCCAGCCAGGAGGTCTGTCCGCCCTCCCACATGTATGCGCTCATCTGACTTCCGTGGGTGGTGCCGGACGGCGGGATGTAGTCGTTTCCGAAGAGGACGGCGTCGGAGGCGAAGACCGCGCGCTGGCCATCCGGCGAGAGGAAGTAGACGTTCGAGCCCATCGATGCGACGCGCTCGGCAGGTGCGGGCCCGGTCACCCATTTCGTCTCCCAGCCAGAGGCGCCGCGCCAGGCGCAGAAGCCCTGGTCGGCGGTCTTGATCCCGTTCGGGTCGGCGTCCGCGAGCGCGTCCTCGGTGTTGAAGCAGACGGCGTCGCCGCCGGGCGTCACCGGGCCGCCGACGATGCGGATGTCGGCGTCGCTGTCGGTCGGGGTGACCAGCTCGTAGGCGCGGCATTCGGTGAGGTGGGCCGACGCACCGGTGCGGAAGGCTTCGTTCGGGCAGCCGCCGCTGCCGCCCGACTCGGTGGTGGTGAAGGTGCGGTCGGCTCCCTGGGCCTCGCCCTCGGAGTTGCTCGCGACGACCCGGAAATGGTAGGTCGTTCCCGGGGTCAGACCAGAAATATCCGCGCTCACCGCGGCGGGGTCGAAGCTGCCCGGCAGGGTTCCCGGATCGGTCTCCTCACCGTAGGCGGCGGTCGGCCCGTACTCGAAGTGGTATTCCGTGGAGGCCCCCCCGGCGCCGATCTGCGCGCGCAGGGTCGCATCGGTCGATCCCCGCAGGACCGACTGGCCCAGCACTTCGGGGGCGACCGGCACCGGGACCTCGAGCGCGGTCACCTTCGTGGCGCCGAAGATGTCGTTGACGGGGCTCCTGGTGACTGCGTAGACGCGCGAGGAGCCGTTGCCCGACGCCGCCAGGCCCGGCACGGCCGCGTACATCGTGTCGGGGGCGAGCACGAATTCCGATTCGAAGGCGCCGTCGGCATCGAAGGACGCGACGCCGGGCCGGTTGCCCTGTTCGCAGAAGTATTCGTTGACGTGGGTGGCGACGAGGATCGCGTCGTCGTCCGGGTCGATCGCGACCGCGCCGGGAACGGTCAGCGACGGCAGCGTCCCCTCGCTGACGCCGGCGCCGCTGAAGCGCTCGACCGCGGAAGTCGGGCCGCATGAGTTGAGGCTGCCGGTCGAGGTGACGACGAAGACGTCGCCCTCGGAGTTGGCGGCGAGGTCGACCGGGCGGGTGGCCGCGAAGGTCCCGTCGGCCGAGCCGTCGGAATTGAAGCGGCGGACAAGGTTGCCGGCGGTGTCGGCGACCAGCAGGTCACCGGTCGCGGGGTCGACGGCGAGTGGGCCGGTGACCGCGGGGTCGGTCCAGCCGGCGGCCGGCGCGAGCGCCGCGGTGAGCTTGGAGACGCCGGTCGCGGTCGCGACGTAGACCGCGCCGTCGCTCTGGTCGATCGCCAGGCCGACGGGATCGGGAACGGCCGCCTGCGAGTCGTATTCGCCGCCGCTCGCGTTCGGTTTGAAGACCTGGACGCGGTCGTTGCCGGTGTCGGCGACGTAGAGGTTGCCGGTGTCGTCGTCGACGTCGGCCTGGCCGGGGTTGGAGAGCTGACCGTCGCCGGAGCCCGACCCGCCGGGGCCAGGGCCCCCGCCGGCAAAGCTGCCGGCTTCCACATAGGCGCCAAGCGCGACAGGTGCCCCAATCGCGGAAAGCGAACACAGCGCGGCAACGACCAGCAAAGCCTTCGTGTGGCGTCTCAACAAACCCTCTCCTTGTGCTTTGACCGGCCTTTTTCCCGGGCCTTCCGATGCGGTGCTGGAAGGCGCGGGCCCCTGGCCCGGTCGTTCGGTTCCCTGCCGCCCGATTCCGTGGGCGGACGGCGGCAACATATACAAACGCGAGTGTTTGTGTCAAGTGCGGTACCGTAATTGTCAGTCCTGGTACCGCAGAACCCCCGTTTACAGCAATAGTCTCCGAGCGGAATGGCTTCCGAAACCCGCATGCCAGCGCTGTTCCCCGCCCTCTCGGAGCGACCGGTGGGTTTGTCGCCGGAGCGCGCCGCCCAGCATCAGAGGGCGCGGCTGCAGGGGGCGATGGTCGAGGCCGTCGCCCGCCACGGCTACGCGGAGACGACCGTGCGCGAACTGGCGACCTTGGCCGGGGTCTCCAAGAGCACCTTCTACAACCACTTCGATACGAAGCAGGACTGCTTCCTCTCCACCTTCGACGCGATCATCGACCGCCTGACCGAAGCCGTGGCGGCCGCCTACGCGGAGCCGGACGAGCTGCGCGAGAAGATGACCGCGGGCCTGACGGTCTTCATGCGGCTCGCGGTCGACCACCCGGAGGTCGCCTCCCTGGTCGCGGTCGAGTCGCTGACGCTCGGCCCCACCGGCGTCGCCTACCGCGAGCGCGCGTCCGAGCGCTTCGTGCAGATGATGGACCTGAGCCTGGTCGGCGCGGCCGGCGCCGAGCGGCTGCCGCCGCAGACGACGCGGGCGCTCGTCGCCGGCGTGCGGGCGATCGCCTACTGGCGCCTGCGGGCGGGGACGCAGGCCGAACTGCCCGAGCTGGTCGACCCCTTGATCGAGTGGGCGCTCGGCTACCTGCGGCCGCCCGGCGAGCTGACCGAGCGGGCCGCCGCGGCGGCGGCGGAGCCGGCCCCGGAGCCGCCGCCCAGGGAGGACGGTCTGCCGGGCTGGGAGGAGCCGCCCGACAGCCAGCGCAGCCGCCGCGCCCTCACCCAGCGCCAGCGGATCGTCCGCGCGGCCGCCCAGGTGGCGACCGAGAAGGGCTACGACGCCCTCACGATCCCGGGCATCTCCAGCGCCGCCGGGATCTCCAACCAGACCTTCTACGAACAGTTCGAGGGCAAGCGCGAGGCGTTCATCGCCGCCTTCGAAGAGCTCGTGACGGAGACGATCGCGGTCACCACAGCAGCGGTGGTCGGGGCCGGCGACCGGGTCGAGTCGCTCGGGGTCGGGATCCGGGCGATGCTCGAGTCGATCGCCGGCAGCGAGATGTTCGCCCGGATCGGCTTCTTCGAGCTGCCGGTCGCCGGGCCGCAGGCGCTCGACCGCGGCGACGCGATCCTCAACGCCTTCACCGCCTTTCTCACGCCGGGTGCGGCGCAGAGCGAGCTGACGCGTGAGCTGCCGGCGGTGGTGCGCGAAGCGATCGGCGGCGGCCTCTTCGGCGTCCTGCAGAACGAACTGCACCGCGGCCGGCGCGACGCGCTCCCGGAGCTGGCGCCGGAGATCACGCGGCTGGCGCTCGCTCCGCTCGAGGCCCGCTAGCCAGCGGCTTGGGGGTGCCCGCCCGAGTAGGGCAGGAGCAGGAATTCGACCAGTTCCTGCTCGAGCTCGGCGAGCTCGTTCACTCGCCCTGTGGCGATGCGGGTTCCGATCAGCGAAGCGGCGGCGCCGACCAGCGCCTGCTCGGTCAGCCCGGGCAGCGGGATCCCCCCTGCCCGCGCCTTGCACTCGGCGCGCATCAGGGTGGCGATTCGCTGGTAGTGGTCGAGGATCCGCAGCGCCAGCTCACGGTCGCCGCCCACGGTCTCGATCAGCAGCAGCCGCGCCTCCTCCGGGCGCGCGGAGGCGAAGCCCAGCGTCACCTCGACCGCGGCCCGCAGCTTCGCGCCGGAGTCACGCTGTCCCGCGCTTGCCCGCCGCAGCGCCTCGAGGTGCCAATCGAAGGCCGACTGCTGCACGGCCAACATCCGCTCTCGATCTCCCTCCGTCACCGCACCGCGCTCCGTCTCGAACCGCTGTCAGCTCGGGGAGACGGGGGCGGCCGGGCGCCTGGGGGACAGGGGGGCGCCCGGCGCGCCCGTCGGGGTGACAGCGCCACAGGGGGTGAGGCGGCTGCCACTTTCGTTGCCGCGCTGCCTCTTGCCGCTCCAGTCCCCCGTCCTGTAACCCATGGTACGGGAAGCGTAACTTCGCGTACTCAACCTGTCAAGTCAAGTACTCACGCTCACTTGAAGCGGAAGCTCGCCAGGTCCTGGCTGAAGGTCGGGTTGAAGACGACCGCGTCGAGGTCGATCTCGCTGGAGACGAAGGTCGGGAAGGTCGCGACGCCGTAGGGAGCCCACGGGGCCTGCTCCATGATCTGTTCGTCGAGCGCGGCGTATTCGGCTTCGACCTCGGGATCGAGCGGGACGGTGGCGAGGCGTTCGATCTCGGCGTTGACCTCGGGGTCGGCGAAGCGGGCGAGGTTGGTGCTGTTGGTCGGGTAGATCGCCGCTTCGGAGAACATCGGTTCGAGGAAACTGTTCGGGTGCGGGTAGTCCGGGAACCAGCTCGCCCAGCCGATGTCGAGATCCGGCGTCTTTTCGTTGCCGATCACGGCGAAATAGTTGTCGGGGTTAAGGACTTTCAGTTCCGCGTCGAAGCCGATTTCCCCGAGCACGTCGGCGAGGTATTCGCCCGCTTCGTCGTGCGGGCTGGCGTTCTCGGTCCAGACCGTCAGCTCGAGGTCGCTCGGGTTCGCTTCGGCGATCAACTCTTTCGCCCTGGCGAGGTCGGAGGGGTAGAGCTCGAACTCCTTGTAGCCGGGCATCCCGGGCGGCAGCACCTGCTGGCCGCCGACCAGCTGGCCGGAGTAGATCCGTTCCAGCGCTTCCGGGTTGACCACGTAGTTGACCGCCTGGCGGACCTGCGGGTCGTCAAACGGAGCCGCCTGCGTGTTCATCCAGAAGAAGTAGTTGGTCTCGGTCGGCTCGACCCGGAACTGGGTGCCCTCGAACTCGTTCTTGACCTGGGCGTAGAGGTCGGCCGGCGGCGGGTTGCCCATCCAGGCGTAACGGCCGCGTTCGACGTCTTCGACCTGGGCGGAGGCGTTGCGGACGACGTCGATTTCGATCCGGTCCATGTAGCCGTCGGGGATTTCCGGCATCAGCTCGCCGTTCGCTTTCGCCCACTGCGGGTTGCGCGCATAGTCCCAGCCGCGGCCCGGCTGGGAGTCGACGATCTCATAGGGGCCGGTGGCGGGTGGCGGGTCCTTGGAGAGGTCTTCCATCGGCGTGCCTTTGGGGACCAGCGCGACGAACGGCAGCCCGAGCTCGTTGGTGAAGGTGCCGCGCGGCCCGGTCAGCTCGATCTTGATTTCACCCGTCTTGTCGTCGGCCGTGACGCCGGAGATCCCGCCCTGCCTCGTCTTCGCGAACTCTTCCGCGCCGACGATCGCCGAGTAGTAGTAGCTGCCGCCAGAGTTGAGCTTGAAGACGCGTTCCAGCGAGTACTCGAAGTCCGAGGCGCGGACCGGGGTGCCGTCGGAGTACCTGAGGCCCCTGCGCAGGAACAGGGTGTAGGTCTTGCCGCCGTTCGTGATCTTCGGCAGTTCTTTGGCCAGCCCGGGGATCACCTTGCTGCCCGCCTGGCCACTCTCGTGCGCGTAGGTGAGCAGCGGGATGTAGGTGTCGAAGGTCGCGGTCCAGCCTTCGGCGGTGTAGGACAGCGCCGGGTCGAGGTAGTCGGGGAAGGCCGAGAAGGTCGCCTTCATCGTGCCGCCGTCCTCGCCCGAGGACGAACCGCCGCAGCCCGCGGCGCCGAGCAACAGCCCGGCGAGCACCCCCAAGATCGCGATTCTGCGAGCCACGTCCCTGACCCGTTCGGCAGCGGGGAGGTGCGGCTTTAGAACTGCACGTTCCCGCTTACGGGGCGAGGCCGGGGGCGACCGGCGCTTCAGCCCGGCAGCACGGCCGCCAGCTGGCGGCGCGAGGAGATCCCGAGCTTGCGGTAGGCGTTGGAGAGGTGGACCTCGACGGTCTTCGGGGTGACGAAGAGCGACTGGGCGATTTCGCGGTTGGTCATCCCCTCGGCGGCCATCGCCGCGACCCGGCGCTCGCTCGGGGTCAGCGAGTCGACGCCGGAGAGGGCCTCGCGGCGGGCGCGGCCGCCGGCCGCGTTGAGCTCGGCCCGGGCGCGCTCGGCCAGCGGCTCGGCGCCGCAGGCGGCGGCCAGCTCCAGCGCCCGGCGCAGTGGCTCGCGGGCGTCGGCCGGGCGGCGGGCGTGGCGCAGCGCGGTGCCGAGCGCGCAGAGCGCCTCGGCCAGCTCCAGCCGCGCCGGGCTGCCCTCGAGCACCGCCACCGCCTCTTCCAGCTCGGCCAGGCCCCGCTCGTCCTGGCGGGCGGCGCCGAGTTCGCGCAGGGCCAGTCCCACGGTGCCGGGCGCGCCCCAGCGGCGGGCCAGCTCCAGCTGCTCCTCGAGCAGGGCGATCGCCTCCTCCTCCCGACCCATCCGCCGCAGCGCCTCGGCTTTGACCGAGCGCCACCAGGCGGTCGCCGGGTTCTGCACGGTGCTGTGGAGGGCGGCGAACTCCTCGGCGGCGTTCAGTGCCGCCTCGTTGCTGCCTTCGGCCAGCAGCAGCCACATCATCGCGTTGCGCCAGAAGCGGGCGCCGTCGGAGGAGTCGTCGGGGACGCCGGTCTGTTCGAGCAGCTCGCGGGCGCCCGCGAGGTCGCCGCGCTCGATCAGGGTGCTGCCGAGGAAGCCGCCCGCGTAGTAGCCGGCGGTCTTCGAGATGCCCCAGGTCTTCAGCTCCTCGAAGCCGGCCCGCTGCGCCTCCTCGGCGCCGACCAGGTCGCCGCGGTAGAAGAGGACGAAGCCGCGCCATCCGTGCAGGGCGGCGACGGCGAAGCTGGAGCCGCGGCGCTGGGCTTCGGCGAGGATCGCGTCGGCGGCCTCCAGCGCCTCCTCGCGGTCGGCGATCGCCAGCACGAACATCGGCAGGATGTCCATGTAGCCGTTGTCGGCGGCGATCAGCAGGTTGTCCTTCAGCGCCTCCAGCGCTAGCTTCGAGCAGCTCTCCGCGTCGCCGTCGCTGTTGGCGGAGAACATCGCCACCGTGGCGGCGAGCATCTTCTCCCCCACCCCGGGGCCGACCCCCTCCGCGAGCAGCCGCTCGCGGTCGGCCCGCCAGTCGGAGCTGGTCACGTCGCCGGCGCCGAAGAGGATCGTCGCGACCATCTCGAAGACCTCGAAGGACTGGCGCAGGTCGGCCAGCTCCGGCGGCAGCAGCTCCGCGGTTTGCCGGGCCAGCTCGGCCGCCTCGCGCGGCGAGGCCATGAACGTGAGGACGCGGCAGGCGACGTGGGCGGCGACCGCTTTCGGGACCGGGTCGGTCTGCGCCTCGTAGGCGGCGCGCAGGTGCTCGACCGAGGCCGGCCCGTTGGTCAGCGCCTCGGCGAGCCCGAGCTCGAAGAGGATCTGCGGGCGGCGCTCGGGGTCCGGGCCCTCGGCCAGCGCCCGGCTCAGGTAGGTGACCGCGCTGTCCGCGGCCCCCTTGCGCTGCGCGGCGCGGCCGGCCTCCTGCAGCAGCCGGGCGACGTCCGGGTTGCCCCGCGGCGGCGTCGCCAACAGCTGCTTCGCGACCAGGTCGGGAGCGGCGCCGGCCTCGCGCAGCAGCTCGGCGGCGCGACCGTGCTCGAGCTCCCGCTCGCCAGCCGAGAGCTCGCCGTAGACGCCGTCGAGGACGAGCGGGTGGACGAAGCCGAGCGGCAGCTCCGGCCGCAGGATCTCCGCCCGGGTCAGCTCCTCGGTGGCGGCGACCACAGCGCGCTCGTCGAGCCCGGTGAGGCCGGCGACCTGGATCACGGTCGTGCCCTCGCCGAGCACCGCGCAGGCGCGGGCGACGGAGACGGCGTCGGCCGGGAGGCGGGAGAGGCGGATCTGGACGGAGCCGGTGACCGAGCGCCGGCCGACCTCCCGGACCAGCGCGGCCTGCTGTCCGACCGGCTCGACTTTCTCCGCCCGCAGCGCGGTCAACAGCTCTTCAGCAGGAGCGGATTGCCGCCCGTCGCCTCGTGGCAGGCGCTGGCGAAACGGGCGTCGGCCTGCGGTCCGAGCAGCGCCGCCGCCATCTCCCGGGCGGCGTCCTCGCTGACCGGTCCCGGTTCGATCGTTTCCGTAAACGGATCGTGAGCCAGCTCCGAAAGCAGCGCCGCATCCGTGCCCGGCTCGGCGGACCGCATCGTCGCCGCCAGCAGGATCGGCAGCCCATCAAGCCGCCGCACCAAGAAGCCAAGAAACCGCAACGAGCTCGGATCGCACCACTGCAAATCGTCGACCGCGATCACCAACGGCCGTTCCTCAGAAAGATAAGGAGCAACCAGAAGAGCCCATGCAACGTCGCGTAAGAGGCCCCGAGCGACTGCTCCACCTCCCGCAGATCCTCGAACACCTCCCGCGCCGCCGCCGCAGCCCCCGCAAACCGCACGTCCCGATCCTCCCCATGCAACCGCGGCTCAAACAGCTGCCGCACCACCCCAAACGGAAAGTCCCGCTCAAGCTGCCCCGCCCGCGCGCTCAGCACCGTCACCCCCGACCCTTCCGCCAACCGCCGCGCCTCAACCAGCAGCCTGGTCTTCCCAACCCCAGCCCGCCCCTCGATCAAAGCCATCCGCCCCTCGCCCGCGATCGTCGCCTCGACCAGGCGGGAGAGGTCGGCGAGCTCCCGCTCACGCTCGACCAAATCGGCCTGCGCAGGCGCCGACCCGCTCTGCCGCTTCTCGAGTGCTTTTCCACCGGTCGAAGCCATCGCTCCGATCCTACGGATGCCAGGGGCAGTTACGAAGGAACTAGGTTTGTGAGATGGCAGGCACGCCGGAAGGCTTCTCCCTTGGCAGCGATTTCCAGGATCCCGTGCAGAAGTTCGCCGCTGCCCTCGGAACGCCGAGCCGCCTCCTCAAGCTGGCGCCGAAATCCGCGGGCAATCCCGGCAACGCCGCAGCACTGAGCCCAGCCATCGTCCTGACGACGATCGCTGCGTTCGAGGGTTTTGCCGAGGATTTCCTGGCGACGGTGCTCGCCCGGGAAGGGAACGGCCTGGCCCAGATCGCCAGGGAGGTTGGGAACTGGAACAACCCGACCCTCGAGGAGTGGGTCAAGCGCCTGGGAAAGCTGACCTCGCCTGCCGGAGCGGAAGCCCTCGACGCCGGTCCTTCCAAAGAGATCACGGTCTACCGTCAAACCCAGAACGGAAACTGGTCGCCGGGACGAAAGGCGTGGTCGAAAATTCTTCGAGATTCCGTCGCCTGGATGGAGGTTCGTCACCTGCTCACCCATGGCCTCGTCAGTGGTTGGCGAGCCGAGAGCTGGCCCCCACCGCTCAAGAAGAACGTCCCGCCGGCAACCTCCGTCCTGCGACCGAAGGACTCTGGGAAAGCAAGCTTGGATCGGTCGGGCGCAAAGTCCTGTGCCCGCATCTACACCCTGGGCGCACAGCATGCCGCCGACGTCGTCGCCCAGGATCTCGGCAGCGCGATCAACTGGTCGGACCTCCCCAGCTTCGACTGATCGAGCGAACCGGAGTGCGGGCACGCCGAAGCGGGAACGAAGGGGGCTCGAACCCGCGACGTCCGGCGTGACAGGAGCAGCTTTTCCTGCAAATAGGCACTTTTATGCCTAACATCGAAACGGGAACGTTGCTCTCGATCGGTCTCGATAAGGCCGGCGTAGGCACCCACCGCGGCACCACGACCGGAAGTCGCCCGATGCAAAGGGCGCCTTCGCCGCACTAAGCCTAGGAACGGGGTTCTAGGTGGAGGAGGTTCCGAGAATGGAGATCGATCGCCAAGGGATCGGCGCCCTGATCATCAGAGCCCACAAGGGTGTCCCCTTCTACGAAGCGAAGTGGCGGGACGCGACGAGGCGCCAGCGGAAACGTCGGCTTGGGCGGGCCTGGCTGGCACCTGACTTGGCCGGAGGCTGGGCGAAGCGACGCGGACGCGTTCGCGACGGCTACCTCGACGAGCGCCGCGCCGATCGAGAGATGAACCAGGTCATTGCCGCGGTCGAAGCCGAACAGCAGATCGCCCCGCGCAAGCGGGAGGCCCGCTTCGAGGACGCGGCCTCACTCTGGATGGAGCACCTCGAGTTCGAGAAGCGAGCAAAGCCCTCCACTCTCGATCGCCATAGGAACCTGCTGGCGAAACCGCGGCGCGACCGCGGGCACCAACGAGGCGCCCGGATCATGCGCGAGTTCGAAGGGCGCAAGCTGAGGTCGATCACGACCGAAGACATCCGCCGCTTCCTCTCCCGCCTCGACCGCGAGGACGTCAGCGCCCGCACGGTCAATATCCATCGCCAGATTCTGCACTCGGTCTTCGAGCACGCGCGGCGCAGAGACACCTTCGCCCTCCGCTACAACCCGGTCGCAGACACTGGCAAGCGGCCCGAAGAAGGCGCCCGCCCGGTCGAAACCTTCGAGCCCGAGGAGATCCGCGCCGTAGCCGAAGCGGCGAGGTCGGGCCTCCACCGTAGCCGCGGTGGCTACAAGCATTCGAAATTCACCAGCGAGACGGACCGCGAGTGGGCCCGGATCAACGAACAGGACGCGGCCCTCTTCCTCGTCGCCGCCTTCACCGGCCTCCGCCTCGGCGAGCTGCTTGCCCTGCACTGGGCCGACGTCGACCTCGACCGCCGCATCCTCTCCGTCTCCCGCTCGATGTCCGCCGGCGAGGAGTCGAGCACCAAGTCAAGGCGAGCGCGATCAGTTCCACTCGCCGACCAAGCGGCATCCGAACTAAGCAGCCTGTCGGCGCGCCAGCACTTCACGAGTCGCGACGACTACGTCTTCTGCCGACCCGACGGCGGACCGCTCGATCGCTCCGCTGTACGCAGTCGCTTCATCCGCGCCCAAGAGCGAGGCGGCGTCCGGGTGCGCCGCTTCCACGACCTGCGCCACAGCTTCGGCAGCCTCGCGATTCAGCGCTTCGATCTCGTCGCCGTCAAGGACATGATGGGCCACTCGAAACTCACGACGACGGAGCGATACCTGCACTCGAAGCCCCGCCCAAACGATGTTGTGAAGCTAACGAAGACCTTCGAATAGCCCAAGTTAGGCCGCTCGTTCGGCTGTTGCGCAGCTATCGCGCCCGATCCACGGCTCTAACCGACACAATGCGTGCGTGCAAGCCGAGGGGGGCGCAATGGCGGGAGCTCGCGAGTCAAGCGCGGGCGACGATTTCCACGTCCTTTGGGCAACGAGGCGAGTCTTAGGTCTGCTCGATCCCCGATCCGGGCTCCAATCCGTAGTCATGGAGGACCTCAATCCGGCAGAGCCGGCCGGCCCAGATCCCGCCCTCCTGCTCGGAGTCGACCTAACGGAGTACTACGGAGGTAGGAACCTAGCGAGCGCGGACCGTGTCACGGTTTCACAGCTCAAGTACAGCCATCGCAACCCAGGGCGATCGTGGACCGCGTCGCGGTTGACCGACGCGGGCTCAAGAAAGACGAGCACTCTCCGCAGGCTCGCCAACATCTATGCAGGTCTCTCCGAAGACCAGCCACGGGAGCATGTGCTCTCGGTCTTAAGCATCCAGCTGGTAAGCAATCGCCCGATTGGCGACAACCTGGATCAGTCGCTTCGGGCGGCGAAGATTGAGCTTGATAAGCATCCGGAGCAGCTTTCGGCCGCGGCCCTGATTGCGTCAATCCCGACGCGATACCACGCCGATTTGGATCGCCTCCGAAATGCCAGTGGTCTGCGAAGCCGTGACTTCACTGATTTCCTGCGGGTCTTGGATCTGCGCGGCGGTGAGGGATCGCGGGCGAGGCAAGAGCTAGAAATAACTGCCGATCTCAGCGCGCACGTGAAGGCAGACCTCGCCCATCACACCCGAACGCTTTACGACTTCGTTCGTCGGGCGGGGCTTCCGGAGGGCGAGCCGATCGGAATAGAGGAGGTACTGGCAGCTTTGGGTGTCCCAGATCGGGAGCACCTTTTTCCAGCGCCGGCCGTATTTCAGACCAAACCGCGCGAGGTAGTCCCCACGCCTGACCCAACCAGGGTCATAGCTGCGCTCCACTCATCATCTGACCGCCGGGTGATCGCTCATGGCAATGCTGGAGTCGGCAAGACCACGACGATGCTTCGCCTCGCGGACGAGCTCGCCGACGGATCAGTTCTCGTCGCGTTCGACTGTTTCGCTGGCGGCGATTACCTACGCCCCGCCCATGCGCGGCACTTACCTGAGCGAGCCATACTTCAACTCTGCAACGAGTTGGCGGTCAATTGCCGGCTGCCGCTACTGATCGTTCCTCCAAAGACCCCACCAGATCTTTGGCTTGAGCTTGAGCAACGCCTCCGGGCCGCCGCCGCAACGGTTTCTGCAATTGGAGCCGAACTTGTGATCGTGATAGATGCGGCAGATAACGCTGCATGGGCAGCACGCAAACGCGATGACCCTTCATTTGTCGCCGATATCTGGCATCTCAAGATCCCACCCGGAGCGGGTCTAGTCGTGAGTTCTCGCAGTGGTCGACGTGAGTCACTGGACGCACCTGAAGGGATCGACGAAGTCGAATTGACGGGTTTCGACGAGGGAGCATCTACGGCCTATTTGCGGATGAGCTTTCCGGGCGCAGATGATGCGGATTGCGCAGAGTTCCACGCACGCAGCCAAGGGAATCCCCGGGTGCAGAGCTACGTCCTGGATCTCCCGGAAACGACCTCCGTGGAAAAGGCCGTCGAACTCGCACACCACACTCCCAAGAACATCTTTGATGACCTTTGGTCCTCAGCGGTCGAACAGGCCCGAGACCCTCAATGGGCAACCGACCGTCTCGCTGATCTGATGTGCCTAACCCCACCGGTCAGCCTAGAGAGGCTTGCCGAGGTAGCAACCTGCAGCACCGAGCGCGTTCGTCGCTTCTGTGACGCGCTGGTTCCTGGGCTTCGCATGGAGCCACAAGGCATCACCATGCAGGACGAGGACTTTGAGCGATACCTAGAAGACGAGAAGCTCAACGAGGTTCAGCGTCGTGCCGCCAATTCTCGTCTCGCTGACTTCTTCGCCGCTCGCCAACAGGATCCCTACGCAGCGCTGGTCCTAGCAGAGCACTTACTAGGTGCGGAGCGCTTTGGCGAGCTCGTTGAGCTTGCAGTGGAGCACGACCCACCAATAGCAATCGCAGACCCTCTCGCCCGGCTGCAGGTTTATACGCGACGGCTTCGTCTCGCGCTGCACTCCTCGGCGGCCCCCCAGGACAGGCTCGCGGCCGCAAAGCTCCTTGTACTTGCCGCCAGGGCGGCAAATTCTGACTCAGCCGTCACCGAGATCATCAGACGTAGACCCGACCTCGCTCTGCGGTACGGAGATCCTTCTGCGGTTGCTGCAGTTTGGAGGCAAGACCGAAACCTCAACTGGCAGGGACCCGTGCATATGCGACTCGCGGCACTGCGAGCTCGAGAAGGGGACGACGAACGAGCAGAAGCGGAGCTGCGCTCTGCGAACGCTTGGTTGCGTCGACGAAATGAAGACGACAACCGGTGGGATATTGAGCAAGCCGACTTAGCAGCAGCCGTTGAGGCCATCTACCTCCTGCGGGGGATAGATGCAGCTTGGGCCGCGATATTCCGGTGGCGACCATGGGAGTTCGTCTGGAAGGTCGCCGAACATTTCATCAGGCGACTCGCGCGCAACACTTCAACTGAGGAGGTCGCCGACCTCATCTTCGAAGCGCGGCTACCAGCGCAGATCAAGGCGAGGCTGTTGGTCGAACTGCGCACCCATTGGAAGCAGTTACCCCTAAAGAAGTTGCTAGCAGTTGCCCGTGCAATGACGCGAGCATCGATTCGACCAGAGCACAGTTCGGGGAGCTGGCCGGCTGATTTCGTCGAGATGGTCGCCATTGCTAGCGGGGACCGGCGCTTAGTGCTTCGGCTGCTGAAGAGAAAATCTCTAAAACCGCAACTACCGTCCCGTGCACCTAACCGACTGGAGGGAGTCGGAAACTTCCGTGACTGCCTACGGTGGGCAGCACTGCGTGCTGCCTGCGAAGGCACTCCACTCGATATCGAGGCGGTGATGCCCGCGTCAACCAAGGACAAAGATGCTGATCGCGCAAGCAGCGAGAGGCGGAATATGAGCGAAAGCGTCGGACCCATGGTTGAGATCTACGGCCAACGTGCGGTGGCGTTCTTCGCGCGCCCTCGCGCCAGCAACGCCGGCCGACGCCTACGAAGACATGTAGAGGCAATCCAAGAGAGCTCAAAGGCTCGATCGTTCGAACCAAGTCATCACTTTGGGGCGTGGGTACTCCCAATGTCCGACATTCTGCGAGCGGCCCGTGGCAGCGATCCCGGCTTGGTAGAGATGGCTGCCGATGCCGCCGAGTCTGCCTCAGGCGAAGGTGACCTCTGGACGTGGGCCAACATGGCGCGGAGGCTTGTAGGGGATCGCCGTTACGAGGCTCAAGCACTCCGCCTAATCGATCGGGCCGCGCGCCAGGCGGTAGAACGGGCACAGCCCGCCAGCGAACTCGCTGATTTCTTGCTGGACCTTGTGGAGATTGCTGATCCGCACGACTCTGAACTCGCAGCCGACCTCTATAGCCAAGCCGTAACGGCGGCAGAAGGCTTGGATGAGCGCGGCGTGGGAGCCCTAGAAACGCATGCCACGGTTGCGGGACGCCTGAGAGGACATGACAAAGCCCCAATACTGGGACAGCGGATCGCCGCCGCGCTGGTGGCCTACACCTCTCGGGTGAGTGAAGACAGCTATCTCCCGTGGAAGAAAACCCTTGAGGCGATCGCGGACATGCATCCTCCAACGGGGTTTGCAGTTGCCGCGTCATGGGAGGATCGGCGGGTAACCCGCCTTGAAGAGAGCGTCGGATGGGTGACGAGCGCGGCCGTAACAGCGGGGTTCATTCCACCCCATGATGGCTTGTCTCTGCTCTTCCTCAACGGGGAGGGGGGTGCCAGAACTCAAGCGTCGTTAGCACTACTCGACCAGCTAGTGGCGGAAGGTGATCGAGCTGAGTTGGCAGCTGGCCTCGAACACGTCTCATTGATCGCAAGGCGAGACATGCGAGGCAGAGCCAGGGTTGAAGGATGTGAAGCACTGAAACAATGGGCGGCCCAAAATGGCCTCGAAGCCGCTGAGGCCGTACGTGCTCTCGATCCCTATTCAACCGCCGAGAAGGATCAGGAGGAGGCCCCGAATAGCCGGCCGCGGCGGCGAGACACTGATGATTCCAAACTAGAAACGCTGATCGACCAAGCTGGTCGTTGTCCGCCCGAGGAGCTTGCTGAGCAACTAGGGCAGGTCTTTCAACTGAGCTACGGCGACGATGCGCTCTTGACATTTCTAAGCAAGGCAGTTGCGGGCCGGCAGTTGAACAGGCGACTAGCAGTGCTCGAAGCGTTGGGCGCTTTGCCGACTGACCACGCTGCAATGCGTTTCCATGGCGAGACCATTCTCACTTTCTTGGACAGGGTGCTCGCAGAATGGTCCTCTGCGGCGCGAGTTAGAAACTGGAGGACACAGAAACTTCGGGCGTTCCTAGGGGCTCAGCTACCAAACTTCGTTCGTTACCCTGAAAGCGCTGCGAAACAGCTTGCCGCCGTGGCCCGTCTCATCGGCGATAGCGCATCTGCAGAACTCGCAATTGAAGGGGCTGCGCTCAATCTCGATTTCCTAGGCCCAGAAGCTCTGCATACCCTCGCGGCCAACGTCGGCTCGACCCTCTCGCGTGACGAGGTGGTCGAATTCCTCGATTGGTCTCTCCACCTGCTCGATCTGGAGGGAGATAGCACTAATCCAATTGCCAGCGAGGCGCCGGTCGACGTCTTGGCCGGGTTCCTGTGGGCACAGTTCGCAAATCCCGAGAAGCAGATTCGTTGGCGTGCTGCCCACGCAGCTCGACGGATGATCGCTTCAGGAAAGTCGGGTGAGGAGCTTGCGTCCGCTTTGCTAAAGCGAGCAGCAACTCGCGACGGTGGCGACTTTGCTGCCCCAGAGCTGGACTTCCTATGGATTTCTGCCCAGATCTGGGTCTACATGACCTTTGCCCGGGTTGCCGACGACAACCCTGCGGTGTTAGTGGGGGAGCAAGCTGCCATCCGCGAAGCGGCGCTTTCAACCAGCTGGCCGCACGCTGTTGTGCGCGAGTTGGCTCGCCGGGCATCACTACGGATCGCTGCCTTTACTGGATCCACCAAAGCGGAACGAGAAGCACTTGACCTCGTAAGCCGACCCACTTCCTCGTTCAATCCACGTGGTGGACTCTATGACCCCCTCCCGTCGAACGAGCATGACTCAGCTCGCTGGAGCTTTGACATGGATACCGAGTCCTACTGGTTCGAATCAATGGGCCGAGTCTTTCGCTTTGGCACCCAGGATGTTGCACGACGAGCAGAGAGATGGCTCATTGACGTGCTTGGGGAGACTCCGGTGCGAGACTCGTGGCGCAGGGATCCACGCATAGCCGAACGAGACTATGGAGAGATCCACCTTCACCATGGCAGCATCCCCCGACTAGAGAACGCTAGCCTCGCACTCGAATATGCCTCGATGCACTTGGTCGCGGGCGAACTTGTCGACCAGGGGCGACCATCGGTGGTCGAGGACTACGAGCCAGTCGTGGATGCGTGGCAGGAGTGGCTCAGCCGCCATCTTGATGTGCGAGCGGAGAGCTGGGTGGTCGATCTGCGCTCACCGACCCCACCTGAGGCCGAGTTTCTTGCCGTCCAGCTCGAGAATCGCCGCTGGCCCAAGGTAACCGATGACCATCTTCGAGTACTGCTCGGGAACCCAGGGGCGCAGCATTTGGTGGTTGACGCATATATCAACTACAACTCGGAGGCCGGCTGGGGATCGGAGTCAGTTCACAGTGCCTTGGTCGAGCCCGCCACCGCCGTGTCACTTGTTCGGGCAATGGAGACGGCGGAGCACGTGTCATTTTTTCCTCTTCCTTTGGCTGAGGAGAACGATGACAAGCACGGCAACGCGATTGACTACCCGCCATTCCGCTTGCTTGGATGGTTGAGCGAGCACGACCGGCACCCCGAAGGAATGGACACCCATGATCACTTGGCTCGAATCTCAGCGGGGTGCGTCCTACCCGGCGCTGCGTTCATCGCTCACCACGGCGGAGAGCATTGCCCCAGGACCCACCGGGTACTCGGGAGCGATGGAGAGGCTCTGGCCTGGGTTCGAGCGTTTAGCGACCGCCCCCCGGCCGAGAGGGAGCGTTACGAGACCGGCTTCTCGGCAGAGGGACACCAGACCTTCGTTCAAACCGGTGCTCTGCTCGACTACCTGCGCTCAACCGGGATGGCATTGGTAATCAAGGTCGAAGCAAGGCGGCGAAACGAATCCCGACGAGAACCGGACAGGGAAAATGAACAAGAGATCCAGCGCGTCCTCCTCATCCACCCCGATGGGACGATCGAAGGACTACGAGGAACTCGCTCGCTTAGGTGAGCGAATCGTCGCGAGCCTGTCAAAACGCAACGGTCGAAGACGAGATCACGACCCACTAATGCGCTGGATGGCGCATGAGGTGGCTAGTGCGATGACTACCGTAAAGAAGGCAAAGATCGCCAAAGCGCGACGAGAGGCAGTCGGCCACGCTAGCGATCTGATCCTTAAAATCTGGGCAGAGCGAAGCAACTGGCCCGAGGGCTGGCCTCCCAAGTCGGCGCGTGAGCGATTTTCCCGGCTTGCGACCCGCACGCCGTTCTCACACGAGCCTAGAGAGGAGAGCGGGAGCGCCTGGATCGACCGCTACGGAGAGTTGCACGACATCGGACTCGAAGAACAGCGGATCTGGTGGATGGTAGGGCTCCTTGAGCGGGGGGTCGATGATGTTCGAGCAGCGCTTGATTCTGTTCCGGAGGGAGTCCAGGAAGGCGACGATTTTGAGTCCCTTCGCTTGGAGCTAAAGCTGTACGAGCAGGCGGAGACTTGGGCGGCCACCAACAGCAGGGGCGGTCGAATCGAACTTAAGAAAGCCGCAAAGAGAGAGCTTGGAAAGCTAGCCACGCAGCGTCGCAAGCTATTGACGGAGGTTCTTGCGTCGGATTCTCGGTAGAGCAGCCGAGATACAAGCGGGCCACCTGAGGCATGCGCTTGTTTCGTCTAAGCGGTGAATCCTCCGCTCATGGGTACCCACGTCGGTACCCATGAGTGCGTAGTGCTGTTGGGTCTTGGGCGCGCAAGGGACCCATGTGCAGGCACTTTGAAGCGGGAGCGACGGGACTCGAACCCGCGACCTCCGGCGTGACAGGCCGGCGCTCTAACC
>JAWVEZ010000072.1:0-5850 GCA_033856455.1 Solirubrobacterales bacterium
GTCGTCCACGAGGCCGTCCGCACCGCCGGCCCCGGCGCCGAGATCGCCGCCCGCATCCAGGAGTCCGCCTTCTTCGCCCTCGACGCCCCCGTCTGGCGCCTCGGCGCCCTCGACACCCCGGTGCCACAGAGCCCCGACCTCGAGCAGCTCGTCATCCCCAGCACCGAGCAGATCGCGGCGGCGGCGCGGGAGCTGGTGGCGATCTAGAGGGCTTGGCGGGGGCAGGCCCTCTGCTCGATTCCGGTGTGAGTTTTGGTCGCTATGCGTCCATTAGTCCCACCGGAACGAGCCAGGACCGCTGTAATCGTTGGCGCTCCCGGTCTCCAGCCGGTTTTTGACCGCCACCGCGAAGCGGGTGGCGTCGGCGCCGTCGAGGGCGCGGTGGTCGAAGGTGACGGCGAGGCGGAGGATTGGGCGGATCTCGATCTGCTCGTTGCCTTGGTCGTCGGTCACTACCCAGGGGCGGCGCTGGATCGTGGGGATGCCGAGGACGGCGACCTGGGGCTGGTTGATGATCGCCGGTGCCGAGACGGCGCCGACCGAGCCGGGATTGGAGAGGGTGAAGGTGCCGCCGGCGAGGTCGTCGGGGCTGAGCTTGCGGGTCCGCGCGCGCTCGGCGAGGTCGGCGATCGCGGCGCCGATCTCGGGCGCGGTCAGCTTGTCGCAGCCTTTGACCACCGGCACCAGCAAGCCCTCCTCGGTGTCGACGGCGACGCCGAGGTTGACCTGCTGCCAGTAGATCGTCCGCTCGCCGAGGAAGGTCGCGTTCAGTTCGGGGAAATCGGCGAGCGCCGCGCAGGCGGCGCGGGCGATGAACGGCAGGTAGGAGAGCTTCGGCTCGCCGGCCTCGAGGCGCGCCGCGTTCAGCTCGGCGCGAACCTCGGTCAGCGTGCTGAGGTCCACATCGACCTCCGTCGTCATATGCGCCGCCGTCCGCCGCGACCGCCCCATGTGCTCCGCGATCACCTTGCGCACGCGTCCCGTCTCCACGATCTCGTGCGGGACGTCGGCGTAGCCGGGAGGAAAAGCAGGCTGGGTGGGGGAGGGCTCGGATGGTCGTGTCGACTTCCTCTCGCTATCCGAGAGCAACTCGACATCCCTTGCTCCTGCGAGCGCCCGCTCGACGTCAACCTTCCGGATTCGGCCGGCCCGCCCGGTCCCTTTCAAGCTCGCCAAGGCGACGCCGTGGCTCGCGGCCATCCGGCGTGCGATTGGGGAGGCTGGGACTTTGGCGCCCGATCCGCTGCTCACGAAGCTCAGTAGCGCTTCGGCGGCCGCCTTCGGATCGAACCGCCCGAACTCGTCCCGTCCGGCTGCGGTCCTCGCCTCCAGCCCGAGGTCAGTTCGTGACGCGCCGGCGCCTGGGCCCGTTTGGGGCGCTGTGGTGGATTCGACAGACACTCTGCGCGACGCGCCATCGGCCTCTGGGGCGTCAGCCGCTTCCTCCTCACGCGGAGTCGCGTCTGGCGAGTCCACCACAGTGCCCCTGGCGCCCAGCTCCGCAAGCGGCTCGCCCACCGCCACGTCCTCGCCGGCGTCGGCCAAGAGTCGGGTGATCACGCCGTCCGCCGGCGCCACGACCTCCGTATCGACCTTGTCGGTGGCGATCGCGCAAAGCACCTGGTCCGCAGCGACCTCGTCGCCCACGCTGACCAGCCACTCGATCACCGTCCCCTCCTCCACGGAGACGCCCATATGCGGCATCGGCACGACGACCGTGGTCGCCTCGGCCATTAGGAGACCTCGACCAGGACCTTGACGTCGTCGCCGGGGTCCGCGGCGAGGCGGGCGATCGCGGCCGGGGTCTCGGCCAGGGGGACGCGGCGGGTGATCATCGAGTCCGCCTTCAGGGCGCCGTTGGCGATCATCGCCGCCACCCGCGGCAGGTCGTCGTGGTAGCCGAGGGCGGTGAGCAGCGAGCGCTCGTAGAGCAGCATCCGGCTGACGTCGATCGGCACCGGCTGCTTCGGGATCCCGGCGACGACGATGCGGCCGCCGCGGGTGGTCATCTCCAGCGCCGCTTCCAGGGCCGGGCCGGCACCGCTGCAGTCGACGACTACGTTGGCGCCCGACTCGGCGCCGGACGTGGTCATTCCGCGCACCGCCTTCGCGACCTCGCGCGGCTCGCCGTCGGGGTCGTAGGTCGCGAAGCCCTCGGCCTCGGCCCGCGCCCGCCGGCCGGCATGGCGCTCGAGGACCAGCGGCTCGACCCCGGTCGCCCGCGCGACCAGCGCCGTGCAGGCGCCGATCGGCCCGTAGCCGACGACCACGACGCGATCCCCTGGCCGCGCGTTGCCGCGATCCAGCGAGTGCAGGCCGACCGCCAGCGGCTCCAGCAGCGCCCCGACCTCGTCGCCGACCCCGGCGGGCAGCGGCACCGCGCAGTAGGCGGGGAAGCGGACCAGGGGCGCGAAGGCGCCGTCGGAGGAGAGGCCGATCGAGCCGGAGAGCCGGCAGAGGTTGTACTCGCCGCGCACGCAGGCCTCGCACCTGCCGCAGCGCCAGCAGGCGTCGGCGGAGACGCGGTCGCCCGGCTCCAGCCCGGTGACGTCATCGCCGACCGCGGTGATCACAGCGGAGAACTCGTGACCGAGGGTGAGCGGCGGCTGCTGTCCGGTCAGCGGGTGCTCGCGGCCGGGCCGGATCGCGAAGGGGGCGCGGAACTCGGCGACGTCGGAGCCGCAGATCCCGCAGAAGCGGACCTCGGCCTCGACCATCCCCGGACCGAGCGGCAGCGCCAGCTCGACGTCCTCGAGCCGCAGGTCTCCGGCCGCGTGCCAGCGCACAGCTTCCACCGGCCGAAGTTAGCAGTTGACCGACCGAGCGGTCAACCAAGCGCCAGGACCCTCTTGGAGGACCCATAAAGCCTCTTGGAATGGGCGTTTCCGGCCCCTCGGGCCAGGGCTAGTGTGGTTCTGGGAAGTCCTAGAACCCTGAGGAGGGAGTGATTTCGTGGCCGGACTCGTTTGCGGTGTGGACATCGGCGGCACCTTCACCGACTGCGTGCTGGTCGGCGAGGACGGGCGGGTCGCCTACGGCAAGGCGCTCTCCTCGCCCGCGGACTCCTTCCAGTCCGGCTTCTTCGGCTCGATCGAGTCGGCCGGCGACCAGCTCGGCCTCTCCGCCGAGGACCTCTACCAGCGGATGGACCGGCTGATCTCGCACGGCTCGACCGTGGCCACCAACATCGTCGTCGAGCGCAAGGGCGCCGCGATCGGTCTCATAACCACCCGCGGCTTCGAGGACACCGTGCGGACGATGCGCGGGCTCGGCCGCCCGACCGGCGAGCCGCCGGAGAACCTGCTGCGCTTCGCCGAAACCCGCAAGCCGGAGCCGCTGGTCCCGATCGAGCGCACCCACGGCGTCGCCGAGCGGATCGACTCCGACGGCGAGGTCGTCGTCGCCCTCAACGAGGCGGAGGTCGCCGCCGCCGCCGACGCCCTGGTCGCGGCCGGGGTCGACACGATCGCGATCGCCTTCCTCTGGTCGGTCCGCAACCCGGCCCACGAGCAGCGCGCCCGCGAGATCGTCGAAGAGCACGCCCCGGGCGTCTTCGTGACGATCTCCTCCGACGTCTCCAAGGCGGTCGGCGAGTACGAGCGCTTCGTCGCCACCCTGATCAACTCCTACGTCGGCCCGGTGACCAGCACCTACCTGCACGGGGTCCAGGGCCGGCTCGCCGACGTCGGCTTCGCCGGCGAGCTGCACATCATGCAGTGCCACGGCGGCATGGTCCCGCTCGGTCTCGGCGCCGACCGGCCGATCTTCACGATCGGCTCCGGCCCGGTCGGCGGCCTGATCGGCTGCGCCCGCGTCGCCGACGACCTCGGCCGCAACGACATCATCGCCTCCGACATGGGCGGCACCTCCTTCGACGTCGGGATCATCAAGGACGGCGAGCCGCTCGCCGCCGACGACACCCTGCTCGGCAAGTGGCGCTACCGGGTGCCCGCGGTCGAGGTGATCTCGATCGGCGCCGGCGGCGGCTCGATCGCCTGGATCGACGAGCTCGGCGGCGGCCTGCGGGTCGGCCCCCAGAGCGCCTCCAGCCTGCCCGGCCCCTGCTGCTATGACCGCGGCGGCGAGGAGCCGACGGTGACCGACGCCGACCTGATCCTCGGCTACATCGCCCCCGAGGCGACCTTCGGCTCCAAGGGCGAGCGCGGCGGCTTCAAACCGCGCCGCGACCTGGCCGAGAAGGCGATCCAGGAGAAGGTCGCCGACCCGCTCGGGCTCTCGCTGACCGACGCGGCGCTGGGGATCATCGAGGTCGCCAACGCGAAGATGGCGGCGGCGCTGGAGAACGAGATCATCGGCCGCGGCTTCGACCCGCGCGACTTCGTCCTCATGTCCTACGGCGGCGCCGGCCCCTTCCACGCGGTCGGCTACGCCGCCAGCCTCGGCGTCGAGACGATCGTCGTCCCCGGCGAGGCCGCCTCGGTCTGGTCGGCCTTCGGGATCTCGCAGGCGGACATCCGCTACCAGTACGAATCCTCGGTCGTCCTGATCGAGCCGTTCGACCCGGCCGCCGTCCAGGGCGCCTTCGACGAGCTCGACGACCAGGCCCGCGCGGCGCTCTCCGAGCGCGAGGACGTCGACGGCTTCGAGTTCCGCCGCTTCGCCCGCATGCGCTTCCAGTGGCAGCGCCACGAGCTCGAGATGCGCCTCCCCGACGGCCCGATCGACGCCGCCGCGCTGGAGCGGATCAAAGACCAGTTCGTCGACATCTACACCGAACGCTACGGCGAGGTGGCGCTGCTGCCCGGGGCCGCGGTCGAGATCGTCTCGATCCGGCTGGAGCCGGCGATCACCATGGGCTCCGAGAAGCTCGACCGCCTCGACGTCGCCGAGGGCGAGGAGTTCCACAAGGGTCGCCGCGAGGTCTACTTCGAGCGCGGCCAGGGCGCCGTCGACGCCGCCGTCTACAACGGCGACGCGATGCCGCTCGGCGAGGTGGTCGCGGGGCCGGCGGTGATCGACCTGGCGATCACCGGGATCGTGCTGCCGCCCGGCACGACCTGCGAACGCCGGCCGACCGGAGACTTCGTGATCACGCTCCAGAACGGAGGGAACCGATGAACCCGCCCACCACCGCCGCCAGCGCCCCGACCGCCTCCGAGCGCCCGCAGCGCCCGCCCGAGTTCTGGGACGGCACCGACCACGCCTTCAACCCGGTCGGCCCGGTCAACGTCCCCGAGGGCCTCACCCTCAGCACCGAGGCGGAGACCGAGATCGACCCGATCACCTACGAGGTCGTCCGCCACGGCCTCTGGAACGCCAACGCCGAGCACGTGCGGGAGATCGAGAACCTCGCGGTCTCCCAGATCACGGTCGAGATCCGCGACTTCCAGCCCTGCATCATGACCGAGGACGCCGAGCTCCTCTACTTCGGGCCGTGCCTGCAGTACATGTCGGGAATGCTCGACATGATGACCCGCTACATCCTCGAAAACCGCGGCGAACGGGTCGTCGACGGCGACATGTGGCTCTGCAACGACCCGATCATCGGCACCGCCCATCAGCCCGACGTCGGGCTGATGTGCCCGGTTTTCGTCGACGGCGAAGTCTTCTGCTGGGTCGCCAACATCTCCCACCAGAACGACATCGGCGGCACCGTCCCCGGCTCCTTCTGCCCCATCGCCGAGGACGCCTTCTGGGACCCGCCCAGCTTCCCGCCCTTCAAGATCGTCGAGGACAACCAGATCGTCAGCGACATGGAGGCTCTCTACAGGCGCTGCTCGCGCACCCCGGAGAACCTCTCGCTCGACCTGCGGGCGACGATCGCCGGCAACAACGCCGCCCGCTCGCGGATCCTCGGCCTCGTCGACAAGTACGGCAAGGCGGTCGTCA
>JAWVEZ010000073.1:0-3955 GCA_033856455.1 Solirubrobacterales bacterium
ATTCCGCCGCGTAGTCCTCGAAGAACTTCTGGCCCTCCTCCGAGTACTCCTCCGGGTCCAGCGACGCGACCGTGACCGTGACGCGATCGGCGACGTCCGCGGGCAGCCCGCCCTCCGCCGGGTCGTAGAACGTCGACTCGGCGACCCCGTCGGGGCCGTAGAGCTGGGCGTCGGGGATCGCGGCGGCTACGTCCTTGTACAGCTGGACCGCGCCGTTGGCCGCGATACCGCTGAAGAAGAAGCAGTCGACGCCCTGGTCGGCCAGGTCGGAGGCCACCGAGCGGTAGTTGGCCGCCTTCGGGTCGATGCCCTCGTTGGAGACGACGTCGAACGAGCCCTCGCCCGCGACCTCGACGTTCTCGGCGAGGCCCTCGCCGTAGACCTCCTGGTCGTTGAGGATGCCGACGGTCGTGCAGCCGTCCTCCTCCATCAGCTTCGCGAGCACCGCTCCCTGGACCGTGTCCTTGGGGATTATCCGGGCGTAGTTGCGGGTCCCGGACGGGTAGTACTTGTCGGGCTCGCCGGGCTCGGCACCAGCTTCGTCCGTGGTCAGGCCGACCGCGGTGTTGCCGGGAGAAAGCATCGCCATGTCGGCCTCGTTCAGCAGCGGGATCGAGATCGCCGCCGCGCCGGAGTTGAAGGTGCCGAGGTAGCCGACCGCGGAGTCGTCCTGGATCGCCTTGCGGGCGTTCGCGGACTCCGCCTCCGGGGTCCAGGCGCCCGCCTGCGCGGTCGAGTCGTCGAGCGGCTCGAAGTTCACGGTGACGTCGCCGGCCTTGTTGTCGGCCTGCTGGAACGCGAGCTCCATGCCCTGCTGGAGGGCCTCGCCGATCGGACGCGACGCGCCCTGGAGCGGCAGGCTGGAGTAGACGGTCACCTCGTCGCCGCCACTTCCGCTGTCGTCGTCGCCGCCGCAGGCCGCGACCGTAAGCGCGAGCGCCGAGAAGGCGCAGAGCGCGATGACAGTGCGTCGAACGTTTACCGCGAACATCAAGTGAGCTCCCTCGTCAGAAGATTGGCGGGCGCGATGCTATCCGGAGATCAGCCGCCCTGCAGGTTGCAGAGCAGGACGAGGGCGCGGTCGACGTTGGGGTTCTGGGTGCTCGCGAGGTTCGTGCCGGTGAGCCGGGTCGATCCCTCGGCCGGATTCGGCACGAACTTGGTCTTGCTCTGGGTCGCCCTCGCCTTCAGGGCGCGCTTCATCGCCGAGCGCAGCTTTGAGTCGTTGCCGGCGACGCCGGCCGTCGCGACCCCGACCGCCTTCACCTCGCCGCCCTTGACCGCGAAGACGGAGCGGCCGTCGGCGAACACACCGCCCCCGGCACCCTCGGCGCCGCGCAGGCGGTTGGCGCCGGCGCCAACCGCGATCCCGCCGGCGGAGCGGCCGTGCGCGGTACTCGCGATCAGCTCGACGCGGCCGCTCTTGCTGAGCTCGGCAACGTCGGCGGCGTGGCCGTTCTTTTCGCCGCGGACGCACCAACTCCAGGCGCGGGTTCGCTCCTGCGGTTGGCCGGCGCGCCGCAGCAGGCGCTCCCAGCGATCGCCGAGCTTCAGCCGGCCGAGGCCCTTGGCGGTCACGTGGCCGCTGGTCGGCTTGCAGCCGGGTGCGCGGATCCCGCTGGATCGCTCCCACATCTCGAGATAGGCCTCGGAGGCGTTCCACATATCGGCGGAGAGCCGCTTCCCCCCGGCGGCCTGCATGTCGTTGAACCAGTCGGCGTAGAGGCCGTAGTGGGCGACGCCCTCTTCGTTGTAGTCGAAGGTGCGCTCCCCGGTCGTCTGGCGCTCGAAGGTGACCTTGCCGTCGTAGGACTTGAACGGGTAGGAGATCGGGGCCTCGGGCGCGGCCGGCTGGTTGGCGAGCCCACCGAGGTCGGCGCCGTAGCCCCAGCCGAGCTCGTACGGCGTGCGCTTCGGGCGGTACTTGTCATAGGCGCCGACGAACGCGGTCGCGTCCTCGGAGTCGGGGAAGGCAAGGCCGCCGAGCTTCCAGATCCGCGGCCAGTTGCCGGGATCCATCCAGCCGTGCGGGGAGATCACGCCGGAGTAGTCGTTCGCCTCGGCGACGGTGAGCGTCTCGTCCACCGCCGCCTGGCTCATGTGGTCGGGGTTGATGATCATCTCCCGCTTGATCATCTCCTTCTCGAGGTAGCGGCCTAGCGGGGTCAGGCCGCGCGTGTTGCAATGCGGCGCCGGCGGATACGCCGGGACCTGGCCACTGCTCGTCCCGACTGCCGCGAGCAGGCCCTCGAAGATCGCGCTCGAGCCGGGCTCGAAGGTCTCGATCGTGTTGTCGGCCTCCTTGCCCGTGCAGGTCTCGGCGTCCCAGAAGCTGCCCGCGCTCTCCTTGTTCCCGGCGTTGATGAGAACGCCGGCCTCACCGCTGTCGAAACGGACGCCGGCGAGCGGGTTGTCGAACTTGTTGAGTAGCAGCGAGGAGCGGACCCCCATGTCGTAGAACTCGTCGAGCTGGCGGTCGACTTGGGCCTTGTCGCAGGTCGGCACGTCCCAGCCGCGGCAGCCGAAGAGCTCGGAGACCTCGATCTCGAGGACGACCGCCATCTTGCCCTCGTTGATCACGCGGCGGGCGTCGTAGGGGTTGGTGACGATCTGGAAGAACCCCTTGCCGGGGCCGCCGGCCTGTGCGTCGACGTTGCGCTGCAGCTCCTTGATGTCCCGGAACCCGCGGCGGACCGTCTCCATCTCGTCGCAGCTGTGGATCTTCCGGGACTGTAGCTCGCAGAGGACCCGGTTCTCGTTCACCCCCATGACCATCAGGCGCAGCCCCGACATCCAGGCGCGCTCGATCCACTTCCAGTAGGTGCCCTCGTAGGTGACGTTGTCCTTGCTCCATTCGGTGAGCTTGGGCCAGCCCGTGGTGTCGTGCGGTTGGCCCGGGTTGCCGTAGTTCAGGAAGTTCTGGAAGGGAGCGGCGGTGCCCTGCGGGCCCTCGATGCCCTCGCAGTCGGGGAGCGCATAGGGGATCCCGTAGCGGTGCCAGGGACGGCCGCAGTGGAACTCGCCGCCGAAGTACGAGTAGGTCATCCAGTGCATGTGGCCCTCGAGGAACCCGCCGACCTCGCCGTACGACGTCTTGCCCGCGGACGGCCTGCCGGTGGCGTTCAGCTGGGCCTCCGGGTAAGCGGCACAGCCCTTGGCGGCGGCGAAGACGAACCTGGAGCTGGCGCCCGCGGCGCCGGGCGCGACGACCGTGAGCTTGCCGTCGGGGCCGAGCGCGAGGACCAGGTCCGGGTTGGACGCGGGCGAGAGGCTGAAGGCGCCCCCGCCGGTGTCGCCGACGCGCCAGTCGGCTGCCGGGCTCGCCTCCTCCTCGGGAACGACGGTGCCGTCGTCCTGGGCGGCGAGCACGGTGCGCTCCGGTGTGTAGAGGAGATAGCTGCCGAGCTCCGTCGCCTGCATCCGGAGCTGCTCGGCGCCGGCGACGGGCTCGCCCGACGCGGTCTCGAGCGCGAAGCAACCGCCGGCGAGCGAATAGCGCGTCGGTTCCTTCGCGGAGGCGGGCGCGGCGGCGAGGACGGCCAGCGTCAATCCTGCGAAGGCTCCCCGCATCAAGGTCCGCCTGACCACGAGGGGGAACGCTACCGGAGGCGGATCGCGGCGTCGCCGATCGAGACGCTCAACCCTCGAAGCGCTCGCGCGCCAGCCGATCGAGGAGGTCGGCCAGGCCCGCCGGGTCCTCCACCATCGGAAAATGACCGCCGGGGATCTCGATCGGGTCGACGCCGAGCAGCTCGCGCGCCATGAAGCGCTCCCATTCGGGCTCGAAGAACTCGTCGTCGCTCGCGTAGACGAGCGCGGTCGCGACGTCGGGGTGGCCGGCCAGGGGGAACTCGCCGGCGGGCGGCGCGGTCGGGCGCAGCCGGTCCGCCAGCTCCTCGGCCGTTGCGCGATCAAGGCGGGGGTACATCGCCTCGATCGCCGCCTCGCGCTCCCA
>JAWVEZ010000074.1:0-23436 GCA_033856455.1 Solirubrobacterales bacterium
AGACGATCGAGAGGATTCACGGAGCCGGCCTCCAGGTCGCCGTGCTCCGCGACACGCCCGCCTCCGCCTCAGACGTCCCCAGCTGCGTCTCCGAAGACCTCCAGAACCTCGACAAGTGCGCCTTCAAACGGGTCCACGACTGGAACCTCGAATTCGACGTCCGCGCCGCCGAAAGCTCGCCCTACGCCCACCTGATCGACATCACCGACGAGATCTGCCCCGGCGACCTCTGCCGCGCCGTGATCGGCAACGCGCTCGTCTACCGCGACAAGACCCACCTCACCGCCACCTTCGCCCGGACGCTGAGTCCTTGGATCGGGGAAGGGATCAAAGAAGCGGAGCTGTTCTAGCGGTGCGTGTGGGGAGCCGGTAGGTCCCTGGGCGAATTGGGTTGTGCGCGCTGTCGCGCGGCACAACTCCGGATTGAGCCCGCCTATGGCGGGCTTTCTCATCAGATACATCTGGGCCCTTCGGGCACATTCGCCCAGCGACCTACCGGCTCCCCACCCACGACGTCAGCCCAGCTTCAGAGAAGCTCGCCACCGATTCGGAAGCTCCTGGTCCTGGCGAAGCCACCCGGCTCGGCTCCAGCTGACCCTCCTTGGGCCGGTAGCTTTTTCCGTAGCGGGCGGTGCGTGGCGAGGGGCGAGGGCATCCTCTCCGGGAATGTGCCGAAGGCCAAGCTGTATCTGATCAAAGCCCGCCATAGGCGGGCTCAATCTGGAGTCGTGCCGCGCGACAGCGCGCACGACCCAATTCACGGAGAGGATGCCCTCGCCCCTCCGTCCCCGGCCGTCCCTCCGGCGACCTAGTCCTTCGGCTCCCCGATGATGAAGTCGGCTTTGCTCGAGTCCGAGAACTTGACCCAGCAGTGGTCGGGGGAGACGCCGGCGACGTCGATCAGGGCGGCTTCGATCCTTGCGGCGATCTCGGCCTTCTGCTCGTCGGAGCGGCCCTCGTACCAGTGGACCTCTACGAACGGCATGGGAGCGGGGGAGCGGGCGCCGCGCTAGGCGAGCGCCGGCTCCAGCTCGGCCTCGAGGCGGCGCTTCGGCATCGCCCCGACGACTTTCTTGGCGATCGCGCCGTCTTTGAAGAGGATCATCGTCGGGATCGAGAGCACTTCGTACTCCATCGCCGTCTGCTGGTTCTCGTCGACGTTGAGGGAGACGATCTTCAGGTCGTCGCGCTCGGCGTCGATCTCCTCGAGCACCGGATGGACGACGCGGCAGGGGCCGCACCAGGGAGCCCAGAAGTCGACGAGGACAGGGCCGTCCGCCTCGATCACGTCGGATTTGAAGGTGGCGTCGCTTACGTCAGTCAGTTTTCCGCTCACTGGTCCGGTCTCCCAAGTCGTATTCCAAGGCCAATACTTCAAAAAGTATAGCGCCTGCCTCAAGAGGTAGTGGGTCAGTTTGAAGTTCCGCCCAGCTCGCCCCTAATTCCGCGCTAGCTTCGCCAGAGCAAAGAACGAAATGGCGCCCGCGACGGTGGAACGTCCGGGCGCCTGGCACCGAAAGGCGGAACCTTCCGATGCAGGCGAAGCGTACGCGGCGGCGGCATTGGCCCGCCGACCGCATCCCCATTGAACGGGCGATCATGGCCCTGGCGTTGGAGACGTGGCCGCAGTGGCGCACCATCCACGAGCTGGCCCGCGAGATCGGCCACCAAGGCATCCTCACCCGCTGCGTAATCGAGCTGGTGAAGATCGGCTTGTTGGAGAACCACGGCAGCGCCATCCGCCCGACTAGAGCAGCCGTCCATCTCGAACGGCTGACGCTGCCGTGACGCCCCAGAACGGTTCGGGCGCAACCTCTGGCGGCTACGGCGCGCGGCTGGCCTCTCGCAGGATCAGCTCGCCATCCGCGCCTCCGTCCACCGCACTCAGCTCTCGCGGATGGAGCGGGGCTTGAGTAGCCCCCGGCTTGAGACTCTGGTCAAACTGGCCGACTCCATCGGCTGCTCTCTCTCGGACCTGGGCAAGGGGATCAAGTGGCTGCCCACCGAGCGGTACCTGGAGAAAGGCCGCTTCTCAATCCCAGACGAGCGCTAGCCTCTGATCATGGCCAAGCAGTCGAAGAAGCCAGCGGACCTGAACCGGCTGGCGGCCGCCATCGTTGGGGACGCGACCGACGAGACACCGTCGGAACCCGAGACCCCCGAAGCTCGTGCAGGACGGGCAGGGGGACGGAAGGGCGGCAAAGTCCGCGCTGAACGGATGACCGCAGAGCAGCGATCTGCAGCAGCTCGCAGAGCGGCTGAGGCGCGCTGGGGGCCGGGACGAGCCTAGGTTCCTCAGGCTCCTTTCTTGAGTGGGAACTGATCAGAAACTGATAACTTGTCACGTCGTGACGCTTCATCAGTTATCGCTTCAGTCTCCTCCTCAGTTGCCCGATATCGACGAGGTTCTCGGGAAGCTTGGAAACGGCGTCACCGCAAACGATCTCGAGGGGCAGCAACTCGACTTCAAGCAACCAGCGAAGAGCCCGAAGGACACCTTGGCGATGCTGGCCGATGCGGCTGTTTGCTTCGCCAATGCGGATGGGGGACGCATCGTCCTCGGCGTCAATGACAAAGCAAAAACGCGAGCCAAAGCTCTCGTTGGCGCCCCCGCGGATTACACCGCCGACTTGATTCGGCGAGGGGTCTTTGATCGGACCACTCCGCCGCTCACCTTGGTCGTCAATGAGCGCCTTGAGGATGGAAGCCGCCTGTTGATAATCGACGTGCCACCTGGGGTAGCCCCCCACTCCAATTCGGCGGGACTCGCAACCAGACGGCTCGACAAGCAATGTCGCCCATTTACGCCCGCTGAGCAGCGCGAGTTCTTAGTGGCGCGCGGTCAATACGACTGGTCCTCTGAGTCAGCCGGCGTCGATGCTCGGCGGGTCTCCAAGGCGGAGATCGAACGCCTGCGTCAGCTCCTCTTCGACGCTGGCGCAGATGAGCTATCTCGCCTGCGAGACAAGCAACTGCTGGAGTCGCTGGGCCTAATCGCGCCGGATGGAAGACTCACGATGGCGGCTGTCTTGCTCGTGGCGAAAGAGGCGACGATTGCTGAGGTCATCCCCTCCTACGGCTACTCGTATCAGTACCGACCCAGCCCGGGGAGCGAGGCAACCCAGCGCATTCGCGGCGCAAAACCGCTTCTCGCCGCAGTCGAGGTGCTCACGGAAGCCATCGATACGAGGACTCAGGTTCAGCCGCTAAACGTCGCTGGAGGCGTGCAGCTTCGACTCGTCGATTACCCGCCAAATGCGGTACGAGAGCTGCTGGTAAACGCAATGATCCATCGTGGGTTTGATGGTCAGGGCAGCGTTGATATCGAGCATTCACCGGAGCGATTGGTAATCACGAGCCCAGGAGGACTTGTGTCCGGCGTGACGCCCGCAAACATCTTGACCCACCCTTCGACGCCAAGGCACCGGCTCTTGGCGGAAGTAGTTGCGCGATGCCAGCTCGCAGAGAGGACCGGGCAGGGGATTGATCGTGCCTATCGGGAAATGCTCCGAGCCGGAAAGAAGCCACCCCAGATCGAAGATCTGAATTCTCGGGTGCGAGCCTCGCTTTCGGGCGGGATTGGAAACGATGCCTTCATTCGTTTCGTGCGAGACCTTCCCCCTGAGCTTGGGGGGGACGTGGATGTTCTGATCGCGTTGTCTTTGCTGCGGGATGCAAAATCAATTGATGCGGCGAAGCTCGCCGAAGCAATCCAGAGGAGCCCGATCGAGGCCCAGGAGGTTCTCACGCGTCTGGCCGACGGCGAGTCGACGCTGCTTGAGGCAACTCGCCGGACCCTCCGGAGACCTTTCCCTACGTATCGACTTCAGAATCAACCGCTTGTCGATCTTGCGCGGGCCGTCACCTATCGACGCCGCACGACGCTCGATGGGATTGACGCAAAGGTCATCGACAATGTGTCCGAGTACGGCTTCGTGACCAATAAAACGCTGCAGCGCCTTTTCGACATTGACGTCTATGCGGCTAGGAACATGCTGTCCGACCTTCGGGACCGGGAACTGCTGGAGAAGATCGGTAAGGCCAGGGGTGGCCCCGGCGTCAAATACGGGCCTGGGAAAAAGTTCCCCAAAAAACGTCGCTCGAAGTAGATCCGGGCCGGAGTTTGACGGCCAACTGATAGACGAGCAAGGCTGGACGCTTAATCAGTTGGGCATCAGTTTCGTCCACTTTTTCCATCCGACCGCTTACGCATAATGGTCAGTATGAACAGGCTGACCACCGAGAAGCGCGCGCAGATCATTGGCTGCCTGGTCGAGGGAAACAGCATCCGCGAGACGGTGCGGATGACGGGCGCGGCGAAGAACACGATCACCAAACTGCTGGTTGATCTGGGCGAAGCCTGCGCCGAGTATCAGGACGGCGTTTTCCAGAACCTGCCCTGCAAGGTGGTGGAGGCCGACGAGATCTGGAGCTACTGCTACTCGAAGCAGAAGAACGTCCCGGAAGAGTTCAAAGGGACGCCCGGCTACGGAGACGTCTGGACGTTCACGGCGATCTGCGCCGATACGAAGCTGGTCCCGTCCTGGCTGGTCGGCGAGCGCACGAAATACGACGCTGATTTCTTCCTGCGGGATCTCGCCAGCCGAATGGCCGGGCGCATCCAACTCTCGACGGACGGCCATCACATGTACGAATCGACCGTGGGGCCGGCGTTCGGCAACGACGTGGATTGGGCGCAGATCCAGAAGACCTACGCCGCCGCTGAAGACCAGCGCAAATACAGCCCGGCCGTCTGCATGGGAACCAAGCGGCGGGTGCTGAAGGGGGACCCCGATCCCGACCGGATCTCAACGAGCTACGTCGAGCGCCAGAACTTGACGATGCGTATGGGGATGCGGCGGTTCACGCGGCTGACGAACGGCTTCAGCAAGAAAGTCGAGAACCTGGCGCACGCCGTCTCGCTCCACTTCATGCATTACAACTTTGCTCGTCCTCACAACGCGGTCAAAGACCGATACCCGCGCACTCCGGCGATGGCTGCCGGCGTTGCCGATCACATCTGGTCGCTTGAGGAGATCGCGTCGCTGTTGGACTGAGCTGCCCGCCGTTTGCGCCACTCCTGCCAATAGAAGGAGCCGGACAAGGAAAGCAGGATCACAATGGCCGCGCCCAAGAAGACTTCGCCGAGCGACTTGGAGATGGGGGCGAAATTCTCGACCAGGATCAGGCCCAGCGCGACAAAGGAAAGCGTCATCCGAATGTTTGCGTGCCTGTCGCTCATTCCGAGCAGAGCCTAGCTCAGGGCTACGCCGATTCAAACTGACCCACCACCCCTCAAGAGGCTCCTGGACGCTCCGGACCCCTACCCGGGAGGTCCGTTCTCACGCAGGTTAGGTTGTCGGGATGACCAATGCAGAGATTGCCGCCGCGCTCGAGGAGCTGGGCGTCCTCTACGAGCTCGACGGAGCGGTCAGATACCGCGTGCTCGCCTACAGTGCCGCCGCCAAGGCGATCCGCGAGAGCCCGGTCTCGGTCGCCGAGCTGGCCGCAAAGGGGGAAGCGACGAAGATCCCCGGAGTCGGCAAGACGCTGGCGGAAAAGATCGACGCGCTGCTGGAGACTGGCGAGATCCCCGCCGCGGTGAAGCTGAAGGCGAAGTTCCCGCCAACCCTGATCGAGGTGACGCGGGTTCCCGGGGTGGGCTCGAAAACCGCCCGCCGCCTGTTCGAAGAGCTCGGCATCAGCTCGATGGAGGAGCTGAAAGCCGCCGCCGAGGCCGACCAGATCCGCGGCGTCAAAGGGCTCGGGCCGAAGGCCGAGCAGAACGTGCTGGCCTCGTTGGAGCGGCTCGGCGAGCCGGGGGAGGGGCCGGGACGGCTGCTGCTCTCCAAGGTCCGGCCGATCGCCGAGGAACTGGCCCGCGACCTGCGCGAGCACCCGGCCGCCAACCGGGTCGAGGTCGCCGGCTCGGCCCGCCGCTGGGCCGAGACCTGCAAGGACATCGACATCATCGCCACCGCCGAGGAGCCGGCGGTGCTCTCGGCGGCCCTCGCCGAGCACCCGCTGATCGCCGCCGCCGGCACGCCGAGCGCGAAAGGCGTCCGGGTCCAGACCCACAACGGGATCTCGGTCGACCTGCGGATCGTCCCGCCGGCCGCCTTCGGCAACCTGCTGCAGCACTTCACCGGCTCCAAGGACCACAACGTGCAGCTGCGCGAAGACGCGGTCGGGCAGGGCCTCTCGGTCTCCGAGCACGGGATCACCGCGACCGAGAGCGGCGAGGTCACCCTCTGCGAGAGCGAGGCCGAGGTCTACGCGAAGCTCGGCTACGCGTACATCGAGCCCGAGATGCGCGAGGGCCGCGGCGAGCTGAAGGCGGCGCGCGAAGGCAAGCTGCCGAAGCTGATCGAGCTCGGCGACCTCAAAGGCGACCTGCACTCCCACACGACGCTCTCCGACGGCCGCAACACCCTGGAGGAGATGGCGGCGGCCGCGAAGGATCGGGGCTACCAGTACCTGGCGATCACCGACCACTCGGCCAGCCATGGCTTCGGCGACCACGTGACGCCGGAGCGGCTCTGGCAGCGGATCGAGGAAATCAAAGCCTGGAACAAAGGCCAGGGCAAGGACGGCAAGGGCTTCCGCCTGCTCGCCGGCTCGGAGATCAACATCGGCCTCGACGGCTCGCTCGACTATCCCGACGACCTGGTCGAGGCGCTCGACTGGGTGGTGGCCAGCGTCCACACCTCCTTTTCGATCTCCGCCGCCGAGATGACCGCGCGCGTGGTCACCGCGATCCACAACCCCCAGGTCAACTGCATCGGCCACCTGACCGGCCGCCTGATCGGCCGCCGCGAGCCCTACGGGATCGACGTCGAGGCGGTCGCCGCCGCCGCGGCCGAGACCGGCACGATGATCGAGATCAACGGCAACCCCAACCGCCGCGACCTCTCCGACCCCCACGCCCGGCTCGCGGTCGACGCCGGCGTCAAGCTCCTCCTCAACACCGACGCCCACGGCGTCGACACCCTCGACAACATGCAGTACGCCGTCGCCACCGCCCGCCGCGCCTGGCTGACCAAGGCGGACGTGGCGAACACCCTCCCCTGGAGCAAGTTCAAAGCCCTGCTCTAGCGCTCGCTACATCAGGGCCCCTATAAGGGACCCAATGTCGCGAGCGTGTCAGTACGCCGAGCCGCGGGGGGCGCTGCGCAGGCCGGGCGTCCGGACCAGCTCGACCGGGCGCAGAGCTGAGGTCGGGACGACGTAGAACTTGACCCCGTCGCGCTGCTCGATCGCCAGCACCGCCGCCTCGCGGGTGTGCCAGGCGAGCGAGACGATCAGCGCGTAGCCGGCGCCGATCACCGCGACGCCGGGGAAGAAGAGGCCGAGGCCGCCGGCGACGAAGGCCGTGAGGATGATCGGCCAGAGGCGGCCGATCGCGATCCGGGCGGGGCTCTCGGAGGGCAGCGAGGTCGCGGTCTTGGCCCGGGCCAGCGGCTCGCGCATGTCCTCGCTGGCCCGCGCCGGCCGTCCCAGCCAGAAGCCGATCGCGCAGGAGACGAGCCACCAGGCGGCGGCGACCAGAACCACGGTTTCGTCCCCCTCGCGGCTCGCGCCGAGTGCGGTGATCACCCCGAGCACGGTCGCCTCGGCGCCGGTGACGAAGACGGTTACGCGCAGGAGGTCGGTGTAGGGCACTGGCCTATTCCGCCAGCCACTCGAGGATCGCCAGCCACTCCTCCGGCCCGCCGACGGTCAGGTCCGCCTCTTCGGCGAGCTCCATCGGACCCTCCGGAGAGAGCACGCCCACCAGGACGGCGACGCTCAACTCGCCACCGTCGCGCAGCTCCGCCAGCCGCCGGAAGGCGTCGAGGTCGGTGCGGTCGTCGCCCGCGTAGACGGCCCGGTCGAGCTTCCCGCCGGCCAGCAGCGAGGCGACCGCGGCGTCCTTGCCGCCGCCGCCGACCGGGCGCAGCTCCAGCACCTTGCGCCCCCAGCGCGGTTCCAGCCCGGCGTGCCCGGCGTCGATCGCGATCTCGTGGGCGCGGCTCTCCGCCGCCTCCTCGTCCTCGGCGCCGCGCCAGTGCAGCGCCTGGATCGGTCCCTTGTCCTCGGTCCGCAGCCCGCTCGCGGCGAGGCGACCGTCGATCGCGGCGAGGAACTCGGCCGCCTGCCGCTCGCGGCCGTCGAGCGAGGGGTCGAGGCTCGGCTCGCTCTCGCCGGGCATCAGCAGCTCGAGCCCGTGGTTGCCGGCGTAGGCGAGCGTGTCGAGCCCGACCAGCCGCTGCGCCTCTGTGGCCTGGCGGCCGGAGACGCAGCCGACCAGCCCGTAGCGCTCGCTCAGCGCGGTCAGCGCCTCGCGCGTCCCGTCGAGCACGGCGGCATCGGCGGCACGCTCGGCGATCGGCGCCAGGGTGCCGTCGACGTCGGTGAGGATCGCGGTCCGCTCGGGCTGCGCGCGCAGCGGCTCCAGCAGCGTGGCCCAGGCCCCTGACCCGGTCTCAGATTCGTGAGACACGGCAACTAGTATCGCGGGATGACGAGCGCCACCGGTCAGCTGAGCCGCGACGACCTGCTCAAACTGGCCGCGATCGGCACTGTGGCTGGCCTCTTCAGCGGTCTTTTCGGGGTCGGCGGCGGCACCGTGATCGTGCCGCTGTTGATTTTCTGGTTCGCCTACGGAGAGCGCCTCGCGACCGGCACCAGCCTCGCCGCGATCGTCGTCATCGGCCTCCTCGGGGCGGCGCTGCAGGGCGGCGTCCATGGCAACGTCCACGTCGTCACCGGTCTGCTGCTGACGATCCCCGCCGTGCTCGGCGTCGTGCTCGGCACCGCGATCCAGCAGCGGATCCCCCAGCGCGCCGTCTCCTACCTGTTCGCGATCCTCCTGGTCGCGATCGCGATCCAGCTGATCCTCGATATATGAACGAGGCGCTCGCGGTCCTGATCTGCATCGCCGGCGGCTGCGCCGGCGGCCTCGTCGGGGTCGGCGGCGGCGTCCTCTTCGTGCCCGCGCTGACGATCGCGATCGGCCTCAACCAGGTCGAGGCGGAGTCGACCTCGCTGCTGATGATCGTGATCGTCGCCCTGGTTGGCGCGATCCGCCAGCGCGGCTACGGCAACGTCCGCCTGCGCGAGGCGGCGATCATCTCGCTGCTCTCGCCGCTCGGCGTGCTGGCCGGCGTCACCCTCTCCAACGAGCTCCCCGAACGGGCTCTGCAGCTCTCCTTCGCGGCGCTCGCGCTGTTCATGGCCGCGCAGCTGGTGCGCCGCGCCCGCTCGGCTCCCTGAGCCGTCCTCCGGGCCGGCCGCTTAGGCCCATCGTCTACGCTCAACGCGTGGATTCTCTGAACTGGGAAAGCGATCTGCCGCACCTGCGTTCCCCTGTCCTGGTCTGCGCTTTTCGGGGCTGGAACGACGCCGCCGCGTCGGCCTCGACAGCGCTCGGCGCGATCGCCGCCTCGCTCGATGCCGAGCCGATCGCCCAGATCGATTCGGAGGAGTTCTTCGACTTCCAGTCGACCCGGCCGACGATCACCCTCGAGGAAGGCCTGACCCGGAACATCGAGTGGCCGTCCAACAACTTCTTCGCCGCCCGCGTGCCGGCCGCCGACCGCGACATCGTCCTGCTCGACGGGACCGAGCCGAACCTGCGCTGGCGCACCTTCTCGGAGACCGTGGCGACCGCCGCCGACGCGCTCGACGTCGACCTCGTCGTCACCCTCGGCGCCCTGATCGCCGAGGTCTCGCACACGCTGCCGGTGCCGATCAGCGGCCTCGCCTCGAGCGACAGCCTGGTCGACGAGCTGGAGCTGGAGCGCTCCAGCTACGAGGGGCCGACCGGGATCACCGGCGTCGTCCACGACATCTGCCGCCAGACCGGGATCGACTCCGCCTCGCTCTGGGCGGCGGTCCCCCATTACGTCGCCGCCGTGCCCAACCCGAAGGCGGCGCTGGCCCTGCTGCGCCGGCTCGAGGGCCTGACCGGGATCGCCGTCGAGGCCTCCGAGCTGGAGGAGGAAACGGTCGACTACGAAGAGCAGATCGGCCGCGCCGTCGCCGCCAACCCGGAGATCGAAGAGCTGGTCTCCCGGATCGAGGCCGAACAGGTGGACCTGCTCACCGCCGAGGGCGAGGAGCTCCCCTCCGCCGACACGATCGCCCGCGAGTTCCAAAGATTCCTGAGGCAGCGCGGCAAAGATAGCTAGGGACGCCGGGCCAACCTGCACACCGCCATGGGCAGGTAGGTGTGCAGGTTGGCCCGGTCCCTCGTGAGTCCGCTCTGGACCACCCATACGGTGGTCAACTGCGGACTCAAGGATCGTCAGCTTCCGCGAACCCGTAGTTGACCCCGCTATCCGGGGTCTAGAACGGGTTCACGAAGCCAGACGGACCTTCGGCGGGGTTTGAGTGGAGGGGTCGGGGTGCCCCTGAAGCGTCTTGTGTTTTTTTGCTTCCGCGCCTCGGGCGACAGCTGGGAGCTCGACCCACAAAAAAACTAAGCGAAAGGGGCACCCCGACCCCTCTCCGCACACCTCCCGAAGCGCGCCGTCACGCTTCCGCCGCCGGGCAAATCAGCCGGTAGTCGCACCAGCTGCAGACGGTGGGCGACGGTCGCGGCTCGAAGTCCTGGCCGAGGATGCCCTCGCCGACCTGGAGGACGGTGCGCTCGACCCGCTCGGCGTCGTCGGGCCTGGTCGGGGCGGGGACTTTGTCGCCGTCGAGCACGTAGTAGTAGCTGCCGGTGGAGGCCTCGACTTCCCAGGCCTCGCGGGCGGCGATCCGGTAGAGCGCCAGCTGCAGGTCGCTCTCCAGCTCGGCTTCGGTGCGGCGTTCGCCGGTCTTGTAGTCGATCAGCTCGTAATCGCCGTCGGGCAGGCGGTCGACCCGGTCGACCCGGCCGCGCACGTGGTGCTCGCCGATCTTGAAGTCGAACTTGCGCTCCAGCCAGACCGGTTCGCCTTCGGCCTCGCGCTCGTTCTCCCAGTACATCCGCAGCGCCTCGCGGGCGCGGTCGCGGAACTGCAGCTCGTCATCGCTGGAGCCGAATCCGGTGCGCCGCCAGCCGGCCTCGAAGAGGCGTTCCAGCAGCCGCAGCCCGTCCTCGTCCCCCTCCGGCGGCTCCTTGTGGAAGCGCTCGAGCACGTTGTGGAAGAGGATCCCGAAGCGCTGGTTGATCGTCGGCTCCTGGGGGATGCCGAAGACGCGCGCGAACTTGTACTTCAGCGGGCAGGTGAGGTACAGGCTGAGGTCGGAGGCCGAGAGGCTGAGCATGCCGTCGCCGCGGCGCGGCAGGAAGGCCTCCAGCGAGGGCTCCTCGCGGGCCGAAATCAGCTCCAGGCGGCGGTCGCGGTCGCCCTCGGAGTCGAGCAGGTAGGCGTCGAGCGAGGAGGCGTCGAGCTCGGCCTGCTGCTCGGCGGTGGCGACCTGGCGCAGCAGTCCGTTGACCGCCTGGATCGCCTCCGCCGTGCCCTCGTCGCCGGGCCGCTGGGCCAGCGCCGCCAGCTTCAGCAGCTCGAGGTAGCGGGCGATCGCCCGGTTGACGTCGATTGCCGTGTCGAGGCGCGGCTCGGAGAGCTCACGCCCCGCCTTCCAGGAGGCCTCCAGCACCTGCTCGCGCAGCTTGCGGTAGGTCGCGTGCAGGCCCTCGGCCGGCCCGAACAGCTCCTCCTCGTGCAGCTCCTCCTCGGCCTCCGCGGCCGCCAGCGCCCGCTCGTAGTGGCGGGCCGGGAGCGCCTCGCCGTCCTCGCCGCGACGGACCCGCGAGAGCACCAGCCCGTCCCGCGCCGGCCAGCCGATCCGCGACCACTCGCCCTCCTCCTCGAGCCCGAGCACGAAGACCTGGTCGAAGCCGATCCCCTTCACCGCCTCGACCGCCATCCCCTGCACGGCGCCGTGCGAGCGCTGGTCCTCGCCCTCCTCGGGCTCGACCCCGGCCTCGACCACGGCGCTCAGGTAGGCGACGAAGCCGCGGGTCGAGCCGTGCGGCTCGCGCCGCGCCCAGGCGGTCGCCAGCTCGGCCAGCCGCGAGAGCCCGAGCAGGCGCTCGGCGACCTCCGGCTGGGCCGCGAAGAGGCGCTGGCGGCGCAGCCCGACCGCCTCGATCAGGCGCCGCACGAAGACGTCGGCGCGGCGCTCCTCCATCACCGCGGCGGCGGTGTTGTAGAGCTTGAGGAAGGACTGGAAGCGCTCGCGCGCCTCGGGCTGGAACTGGGGGCTTTCGAGCGCCGCTTCGCAGCCGGCGACGAGGTCGAGCTTGCGCCGCCGGGAGATCGTCGTCAGCCGCGCCAGGTCGCCGGAGCGCAGCTCGATCGGCGGCCGGGTCAGCGCCCGCGCCGCCGCCGCCGAGTCGTCGGGATCGGCGAGCACCCGCAGCCAGGCGATCGCGTCGCGCACCTCGGGCCGCTGGAACAGCGCCGTGGCGCCGGAGAGGTGGAAGGGGATGCCGCGCTCCTCCATCGCCGCGGCGACCGCGCCGCCCTGTTTGCCGGGGTCGGCGAACAGCACGCAGATCTGCTCCGGCGCGGTACCGGTGGCGACCAGGTGCTCGGCCGCCCGCGCCACCGCCTGCGCCTGGGCGCGCTCGTTGGCGCAGCTCCAGAAGCCGAGCTCGGGATCGCGGAAGCGGCGCTCGAGCTCGACCACCTCGCCGTCGGGGTGGAGGTCGCGGAACCAGAGCTCGGCCTCGCTGTCCCCCTCGAGCGCGAACAGCTGGTTCGGGTTGTCGGCGGCCAGCGTGCGCAGCAGCGTGCGCTGGGCGACCGTCGCCTCCTCGAGCTCGTCGACCATCAGGTGGCGGAAGCGCTCGGCGAGGGCGGCGCGGACGTCGGGGCGCTCGACCAGCAGGCACTCGAGCGCGAGGAAGACGTCGCCGCGGTCGAGGCTGCCGGCCTCGGCGAGGATGCGGTCGTGGGCGCTGAAGAACTCGGCGAACTCGAGGTCGCGGCGGGCCGCCTCCCGGTCGGCCTCGGCGCTCGCCGCCCGCTCCGCGTCCCGCGCCCGCCGCTCCAGCGAGGTCGGCCCGACCGAGTCGGCCTTGAGCGCGTCGATCCGGGCCAGCAGCCGGGCCAGCAGGCCGGCCGGGTTGCCGCGGATCTCGTGCCGGCGCAGCGGCAGCTGGTCGAGCCGGTCCAGCAGCACCGCCAGCCGCTCGGCCCGGCCGAGCACGTCGAAGAAGGGATCGAGGCCGGCCGCCTCGCTGTGCTCGCGCAGGAGGCGCTCGCCGATCGAGTCCCAGCTGCCGATCCAGAGCTCCTCGAAGGGGCCGCGCAGGAGGGCCTCGGAGCGTTCGCGCAGGCGCCGCGCCGTGGCCCGCGTCGAGCCGATCATCAGCACCCGCTCGGGGCCTTCGGTCGCGGCCAGGTTGGCGAGGCGCCGGGCGAGCAGCTCGGTCTTGCCGGTCCCCGGCGCGCCGACCACGAGCAGGGGGCCGTCGCGATGCGCGCTGACGCGCTGTCCCGCGCTGGTCTCCATCGCCGCCGAATTCGCCTCGTTCACCACTCCAACGCTAGCGCCACCGGTGTCCCGTCTAGAGTCCGGCCGATGGACGTTTTCTCCGCAGACTGGCTGGGAATCTGCCGCCGCGCGGTGGCCGCGCAGCGGGCGATCTTCGCGGCGACCCCCGGAAGCGCCGAGCGCACCGTCTACGAGGGGGTCGGCGAGGGCGGCGACCACACCCTGGTAATCGACCGCGAATGCGAGGACGCGGTCTTCGCCGAGCTCGAGCGGCTGGCGGCCCAGGGCGCCTCCTTCGTCGCCGTCTCCGAGGAGCGCGGCGAGGTGGTGTTCGGCGACGGCGGCCCGGTGCGGGTCGTGGTCGACCCGATCGACGGCTCGCTGAACGCGCGCCGCACGATCCCCTCCCACAGCCTCAGCATCGCGGTCGCCTCCGGCCCCTCGATGGCCGACGTCGAGTTCGGGTTCGTCCACGACTTCGGCGCCGACGAGGAGTTCGTCGCCCGCCGCGGCGGCGGCGCCGAGGTCGGCGGGGCACCGGCCCGGGTCAGCGACAGCGGCGAGCGGCTCGAGGTGGTCGGGCTCGAGTCGGCCGAGCCGCAGTGGTCGCTGGCGGCGCTGGCGGCCCTCGACGGGCACGCCTACCGGCTGCGCGTGGTCGGCTCGATCGCGATCACCGCCTCCTACGTCGGGACCGGGCGCTTCGACGCGATGCTCAGCCTGCGGCCCTGCCGCTCGGTGGACGCGGCCGCCGCGCAGCTGTTCGTGCGCGAGGCGGGGGGCGCGGTCGCCTTCGGCGAGCTGGAGCTGGACGAAGCGGCCCTCGATCTCGAGTCGCGCTACCCCATGGCCGCCGCCAACGCGGCGCCGGGGCTCGAGATCGTCCGCGCCGCGCAGTCGGCCTAGTTCCGCTGGGCTAAATCCCTGAGAAAAAGACGCTCTTTGCGACAGTCGTGTAACCGTCTGCCTAAAAGTGTTTACAAACGTCTGTTCGTGGAAACATACGTTCGCTAGACTCGCCCGCCGAGGCAGCCAACCAATCGAAGGGATTCCGACACTTCATGGCAGAGAAAAGCAGCACCAAAGCCAAAACGCAGGCCAAACGCGCCACTACCGAAGCGAAAAAATCGGCGAGTGCCAGCGCCAAAGCCAGCAAACGCGCCGCTGAGAAGACCGTCGTCGCCGAGAAGAACCAGGTGCTCACCGCCGCCGAGACCGCCGTCGACTTCCCGGTCGGGGTCGCCCTCGCCGTCAGCGATCGCGTCTCCGGACTGGTCGAGCCGTGGACCGGCCGCAGCAGTGCCGAGAAGCAGATCAAGGCTTACCGCGCCCAGCTGCGCAAATCGCTGAAACGGACCGAGCGCCGCGGCACCAGCGCCCGCCGCAAAGCGACCACCGAGGTCCGCAAGACCCGCAACCGGGTCGAGCGCGAAGCTCGCAAACGGCAGCGCACCGTCGAGACGACGATCAAGCGCAACCGCAACGAAGTCGAGCAGCGCGTCCGCAAGGCGATCGACGGGCAGACCACCCGCGCCCAGGACCTGGTCGGGACCGTGACGGATCAGATCTCCGCTCTCCGCTGAGAGCACCCATAACCGGCGCGGAATGCGCCACCTCAAAGAGCCCCGCGTGCACCAGCACGCGGGGCTCTTTTCGTTGTCGCCCCGCTTGGTTCTGGGCACTCTCAGAACGTCACCGTCCGGCGCGGAACTTGCGCAGGTCGCGGAGCAGGTCGAGGACGTGGTGGCCGAGGCGCACGAGGCCGAAAGCGACGACCAGGGCAGAGGCCGCGTAGGCGAGCACGGGTGGTTGTCCGATGAAGCTCATCGCGGGACGATTCGAAACGCTGGCAGGTGCGTAACTCAACACCCTGGACGCCGCCGCCCAAGGGGTGGCAGTATGGAGGGTGGGAACTTTTACGCTGTCAGACAAGTGTATGCAGATCGCGGCGGAATTGCTAGCGGCCGGTGACCGCGACCGGGCGCGAGGCGGCCGGTTCGTAGGGCCAGCCGGGCTGCGGCGGGGCATAGGCCCGGAAGAGGAAGCGGACGCCGCGGCTGTCGTCGTCGCTGAACGAGTAGGGATAGCGGAAGCGGCCGAGCTGATCGGTCTGCACGGTGCGGAACTCGGTCCAGGGTGAGCCCGGCAGGCGGAACTGGAGCTGGATCGGGCGTCCGTACTCGGGGATCGTCGCCTCGGCTCGGAGGACGCGCCCGCTGAAGACGACCGGGCGGCCGCCGACGGCGACCTGGGCGCTGGAGGCGCGGAACCGCACCGAGGTCTGCACCCCGAGCCGCAGGGCGCGGCTGGCCGAGCGGGTGAGCTGGCCGCTGCCGCCGAAGCGGGCTTCGACCTGGCGGCTCGGCCCGGGAGCGAGGCGGGCGAAGAAGGTCCCGTCGGCAGCGGTCTGCAGGCGGGTGGTACGGGTGGTGGCGGTGGCCCCGGCGCCAAAGCTCTCCACCAGCTCGACGCTGACTGCCGCCAGCGGCGCCCCGGCGGCCGAGACCGCCTGGCCCCCGACCTGGATTCCGCGGCCGTAGGGCACGACCCGGGTCGCCGGCCGGCGACCGAAGGACTCCACCACCTCGCGCCGGCAGCGCCGGCTTTCACCGCTGCGCACGCAGCGATGCCAGACCAGCCGGCGGCCGCCGAAGCCGAGGCGGAGGGCGCTCGGGACCTTGACCGGGTTCACGAGGACCACCGGCGTGCCGTTGACGCGCCGGGTCGAGCCCGCCGGGTTGCCGGCGGCGTCGTAGCCGGTCGCCCGGAACTCGTAGCTGCCGTGCGGGTAGGAGTCGGAGTTCCAGCGGGCGCTGAGCCGCCCCTCCGCCGACTTGGTCGGCAGCGACTGGAAGGCCTGGTCGGAGCCGAGCGGCCGCACCCCGATCGAGCCGCCCGCCGGGGCCGGTCCCGAGAGCGGATCGGTGACGACGGCTTCCAGCAGCTCCGGGTCGGTCGGGTCGGCGGCGCGGCTGAAGGCGATCGACGGCGGCTCTTCGTCGATCCGGACCAAGCCGGTGAGCGGCGGCGAGGCGCTGTCCCCGCCGCGCACGTTGCCGGCCGCGTCGCGGGCCCCGGCGGCGACGCCGTGGACGCCGCTGCCCTTGACGATCGCCGCCGCTTCGTCTCCCTGGGCAATGGTTGGAGCGCCGCCGTCGACCGCGATCACCGTGCGCGGCCCGGTCGGCCCCGACGCGGCCACCCCCGAGAGCGCGTCGGCGGCCCGGGCGACGACCCGCACCGGCCGGTTCGACCAGCCGACGCCGACCCCGTCGAGGCTCAGCTCCGGTCGCGTCGCGTCGATCCGCACGAACGCCGTCTCGGCCGCGGCCGACCGCATCCCCGTCTTCGAGACGGCGACGACGCTGGCCACGTGGATCCCCTCCGGCAGCAGTCCGAGGGAGACTTCGTCGTCGTCGATCCCGGCCGCGAGGTCGGTCTCCTGATCGTTGCAGCGATCGGGCCCGGCGCAGGGTGGAGCGGCGCTGTCGCGGCGCAGCGAGACCGCGTAGCCGCGAATCCCGGAGACCGGCAATGGCCCCGCCGGGTGGGCGATCCTCAGGACCGGCGCGACGTCGCCCCGGAACCAGGCGGCGTCGAGCTGGGGCGTCGCCGGCCCCGGACGCTGGTTGTCGACCAGCAGGGTCGCCCGCTGCGGCGGTCCTTCTTCGTATTTGCTCTTCGCCCAGACTTCGACCGTGTAGGTGCCGGTCGCCGGGCGGTCCTCGCCGGGGGCGGCGGGAATCTCCACTTCCCGGGTCATCGCACCGGCCTCTCCCGGGATCTCGACGTAGGGCGGGACGCCCTCGAGCGCCGCGCCCCGCAGGCGGATGCCGACGCCGGTGACGTCGTTCCCCTCCGGCCTCACGGTCCAGCGCAGCTGGAAGCTCGTCTCCGCGGTCCAGGTCCCGTCGTCGCCGACCACCTGCAGGTCGGTCACCCGCGGCGCGTAGCGATCGTTCGTGCCGACCGCCGCCGAAGCGGGCAGGACGGCGGCGAGGACCGCCAGCGCCGCGATCGCCGTCCGGGCCCTCATGGTCCGAACTCCCCGGAGGGGTCACCGCCGCTGGAGCTGGCCGCGCCGCTGCTCGACGGGGAGGCGGTCGCTTCCGGCGCCGGGGCGGGGGGTGGGGTGTATTCGACCGCGCCGCTGGCGGCGGCGGGCACCGACACCGGTTCGGGCTGCGGGTCGGCGGCCGGCTCCTGCTTCTCCTTGCCGGCCCCGTCTCCGCCCGAAGGCGTGGTGGTCTGTTCGGGCGGCGGCGTCGCGGATTCGAATTCGACCGGCGTCACCGTCGCCTCTTCGGCTTTCGCGGTCGGTTCGGCCGGGCGCTCGATCTCGGCGGGCTTGGCGCCGTCGGCGCCGAGCCCGACCGGGGCCGGGATCACGCCGGTCGCCGCGCAGGCGGCGGCACCTCCCACCGTGCCCGCGCAGACCGCGAGGATCTTGGCCAGCGCCGCCATCCCGGCGCCGCGCGAGCCGCCGGCCGCGGCGACGCTGGAGATCGCCGAGTCGCCGCCGCCCCCGCCGAACCGCGAGGCGAGGCCGACCGCCGCCTCGTGGGCGCGCTCGAACAGCGAGCGGTGCAGCGGCAGGGTCGGGGCCAGCGCCGCGGCCGCGGCGGGCAGGGCACGGTAGGCGCGCAGGGTCGCCCGGCAGTGGGCGCAGGCGCGCAGGTGCTCGCGCAGCTCCGCCTCCTCGGCGGCGCTGGCCTCGCCGTCGCAGAAAGCGGAGAGGCCGGGATGCAGATCGGCGCAGCGCCGTCCGTCCTCGCTGCGCGCCATCAGGTTGCGGAAGCGTTCGCGTCCCTCGGCTAAGCAGCGGTTTATCTTCGTTTGCGAGAAGCCCGTGATCTCGCCGATCTCGCGGTAGGAGTAGCCCTCGGCGAGCAGGCTGAGGGCGCGCAGCTCCTGGGGCTTCAGCGTCTGCAGCGCCTCGCGGCTGCGGGCGACCGCTTCGCGCCGCTCGGCCTGCTCGGCCGGGCCGGCGCCCTCCGCGGGGATCAGCGCGATCCAGTCGACCTCGTCGTCGCCGCCGCCCCGCGCCGCCGGCCCCCCGAGCAGGCGCTCGCGCTCGCGGCGGACCGCCAGCGCCTCGTGCTTGACGACCGTCTGGGTCCAGCGGATCAGTTCGCGCGGGTCGGTGGTCGGCGCTTTGCGCAGGAGGATCTCGAGCGCGCGCTGGAGCGCGTCGTCGGCGTCGTCGGCGCAGAGCGAGTAGCGCCGCGCCTGCCGCCGCAGCGTTTCCTCGTGGCGCGCGTAGGTCTCGACCGCGGCGCGCTTGCGCGCCGCCTCCTCCTGGCTGCCCTCTGCATCCGGTGCTTTCACCTCGGCGCTCGCGGGCACGGCGCCGCCCCCCTGCTCACGGCTCTGACTCAATGGTGGGCCTCCCCCTGGCCACTAAACGGTTCTGGACCGAAACATGCCACGGAAAGTCCCTTCTGTGCCTCGTTTCTCCCCCTGCTCAGGCACGACTTGGCCCACAAAGCGCGCAAATTGCAGCGATCCGCGCCGCTGCGGCCTCAGGCCCATGCCCGCTAGCATCGACGCGATGAGCACTTGCGTAGTCACCGGCGGCGCCGGCTTCCTCGGGTCCCACCTCTGCGAACACCTGCTCGGGCGGGGGCACAGGGTGATCTGCGTCGACAACCTCGAGACCGGCTCGCTGGAGAACATCGCGCACCTTCGCGACGACGCCTTCGAGTTCCGCAACGTCGACATCACCAGCTACGTCGACATCCCCGAGGACGTCGACTTCGTCTACCACCTGGCTTCGCCGGCCAGCCCGATCGACTACCTGCGACTGCCGCTGCACACGCTGAAGGTCGGTTCGCAGGGGACCCACCACATGCTCGGCGTCGCCAAGTTCAAGCGCGCCCGCTTCCTGATCGCCTCGACCAGCGAGGTCTACGGCGATCCCCAGGTCCACCCCCAGCAGGAGGACTACTGGGGACACGTCAACCCGATCGGCCCGCGCGGGGTCTACGACGAGGCGAAGCGCTACGCCGAGGCGCTGACCATGGCCTACCACCGCCAGCAGGGCCTCGACACGGCGATCGTCCGAATCTTCAACACCTACGGGCCGCGGATGCGCCCGCACGACGGCCGCGCGATCCCGACCTTCCTGCGCCAGGCGCTGCAGGACCGGCCGCTGACCGTCTTCGGAGACGGCAGCCAGACGCGCAGCTTCTGTTACGTCGACGACCTGATCCGTGGCATCGTCGCGCTCGCCGAGTCCGACGTCCACATGCCGGTCAACATCGGCAACCCCGACGAGTTCACGCTGCTGGAGCTGGCGAAGACGGTGATCGAGGTGACCGAGTCGCGTTCGGAGATCGTCTACGAGGCTCTGCCCACCGACGATCCCCAGCAGCGCCGCCCCGACATCGGCCGCGCTCGCGACCTGCTCGGCTGGGAGCCGAAGGTCGCCCTCTCGGAGGGCCTGCGCCGGACGATCGACCAGGCCGGCATCGAGCGCCTGGTCGGCGCCTCCGACTGAGCCCGGCTTTCGCCGCCTGACGTTTGTCGCCTCCTGGGCGACAAACGTAAAGGGGTAGCGGGCAAAGGAAAGGGCGGCCCGGAGGCCGCCCTTTCCAGAACTTCCCTTGCCGTCCGGACTACTGCGTCTGGGCGGTGAAGGAGAAGGTGCCGAGCGGGTCGCCGGCGGCGAACTGCACGTCGTCCGGGCCAGCTTCTTTTTCGATCGGTTTGATGAAAACCGAGTTCAGGGTCTCTGCGGTCACCGCCTGCAGGGTGGCGGTGGCATTGGTCACGCTGATCGTGCGCGTGGCCGAGTCGATCGTCACCGGCCCGATAACCAGGTCAGCGATCGAGGCCCGGCCGAGGTTGCCGAGGTTCGCCGCTTTTTTGGTTTCTTCATTGGTGGCGGTGCTGGTCACCGAGACTTCGACCGAAGCCTGTTTCGTGCCCATGTCGACCCAGATGTTGCCCAAAGTCAGCGTCGTCTGGCCATTGCCATTCGGCCCGAGGGCTTCCAGGTTCTGGCTCAGGGTGAGCCCACCGATCGTCTGCAACACACCACTGGTGGCGCTCGGCCCCATGGTGCCCCCGCTGATCGGGAACGCCACGGTCGGCGGCGGGCCCGGAACGGTGACCGTGGTCGGCGCGACCGTCGCCAGTTTCACCTCAAACGGCCAAAAGCCAGGCGCAACTTCGGGGCCGACTTTTGAGAGTTTCTCAACAGCCTGCGCGGAGAGCGCGAGGGTCGCGTTGCCACCCGGGAGGACCGCAACCGTGCTCGGCTGCACGTCGCTCTTGGCCTGGGCCATCAGCTTGTTGGCGAGGAACGGCTTCGGCTTGCCTTTCTGGTAGCCGGTCTTCTTGTTCAGCGCGCTGGCGGCGCTGCCGGTCAGCTTCAGCTTTTTGACCGTGATGTTGACGCCGAAGCCGTTGCGGGCCTGCGACCAGCCGGCGACCGTGGCGAACTTCATTTTCTTGCCGGCCACTTTGGCGAACAGCGCTTTTTTGGTGGTGTTGAGGACCAGCGCCTTGACCGGAGCGGTCTTTTTGCCGGCCTTGAACTTGAGGCCGCCGCCGAGGGTGACTTCGCCCTGGCCGGTGGTCGGGTCGACCGAGCCGCCGGTGTTGGTGAAGGTGGCCTTCTTGCCGTTCAGCTTGGCGGGTCCGATCTTCTGCACCTTGATGCCGAAGGTCTTCAGGTAGTTGACGAAGTTTCCCTTGAGGGTGACCGTCGTGCTGCCGCCACCAACTGGGTCGGGGGTGGCCGAAGCGAGGGGAGCAAACGCCAGCAGCGCGATCAGCGCAGTCGCCAGGATCCCGGCGGGAAGCATCTTCCCTCTAGCCGAGCGTGGCTGAGATGCATCAGTCATGTATTTCCTCCGTTGTTTGCCGCCCCCTACGGTCCCAGTTAGGCGACGCGCGGCAAAGTCGATTGTGGCCAAGCCTAGTCTTGGCCGTTCACATTCACAACCCGGCTGGCCAGCCAAGGTTCCGGTTGACCGCTCTGGAAGCGGCCGGGACGCGATCCGCAATATCCTGCCCATGATGGCCGCGACCGACCGCACGGCGTCTGAGGAGACCCACCGCACGATCGCCCCCCTGGTGGGGCCCGACGACGACCGGATCTTCACCGACTCCGGGATCGAGATCGAACCGCTCTACGGGCCCGAGGACGTCGCCCCCGACCTGGAGGAGCGCCTCGGCCGGCCGGGGGAGCCGCCGTTCACGCGCGGGATCCACGAGGGGATGTACCGCGACCGGCTCTGGACGATGCGCCAGTACGCCGGCTTCGCCTCGCCGGAGGACACCAACGAGCGCTACCGCTACCTGATCGAGCACGGCTCGACCGGCCTCTCGATGGCCTTCGACCTGCCGACCCAGCTCGGCCGCGACTCCGACGACCCGCTCTGTCACGGCGAGGTCGGCCGCACCGGCGTCCCGATCGACACGATCGAGGACATGCGGATCTGCTTCGACCAGATCCCGCTCGACAGCGTCTCCACTTCGATGACGATCAACGCGCCGGCGGCGATCCTGCTGCTGCTCTACGAGCTGGTCGGCGAGGAACAGGGCGTCCCCTCCCAGAAGCTGCGCGGCACGGTCCAGAACGACGTGCTGAAGGAGTACATGGCGCGTGGCAACTACATCTTCCCGCCGGCGCCGACGATGCGGATCACCACCGATCTCTTCGAGTACTGCCACGAGAACGTGCCGAAATGGAACACGATCTCGATCTCCGGGTACCACATCCGCGAGAAGGGCTGCTCGGCTGTGCAGGAGGTCGCGTTCACGCTCTCCAACGCGATCGCCTACGTCGAGGCGGCGCTCGAGCGGGGGCTGAAGATCGACGAGTTCGCGCCGCGTCTCGCCTTCTTCTTCAACTGCCACAACAACGTCTTCCAGGAGATCGCCAAGTTCCGGGCGGTGCGGCGGATGTGGGCGAAAATCGTCAAAGAGCGGTTCGGGGCGGAGAACCCGAAATCGATGCAGATCCGCTTCCACACCCAGACCGGTGGGGTGACGCTGCAGGCCCAGCAGCCGGAGGTCAACATCATCCGCGTCGCCCTGCAGGGCTTCGCCGCGGTCGCCGGCGGCACCCAGTCGCTGCACACCAACGGCTTCGACGAGGCGCTGGCGCTGCCGACCGAGCGCTCGGCGCGGATCGCCCTGCGCACCCAGCAGGTGCTCGCCTACGAGTCGGGGGTCGCCGAGACGGTCGACCCCTTCGCCGGCTCCTACTTCGTCGAGTCGCTGACCGACGAGATCGAGCTGCGCTCCTGGGAGCTGATGGACAAAGTCGAAGAGCTCGGCGGCTCGGTCGAGGCGCTGGAGTTCATGCAGCGCGAGATCGAGGAGTCGGCGCTCAGCTACCACGAGCGCTACCGCTCCGGCCAGGACGTGATCGTCGGCGTCAACAAGTTCGTCACCGACCAGGTCGACGACGTCGACATCCTCAAGGTCGACCCCGAGTCCGAGCAGCGCCAGCTCGCCCGCCTCAAGGCCTTCAAGGAGAACCGCGACCAGGCCGGCGTCGAGGCCAAGCTGGAGGCCCTCAAAGACGTCGCCCGCGGCGACGGCAACCTCCTGCACCCGATCCGCGCCGCCCTCGCCGCCGACGCCTCGATCGGCGAGGTCTGCGGCGCGATGCGCGAGGTCTTCGGCGAATACAAGGGCGGAGCGTTCTTCTAAGGCCGAGGGTTCGAAGCGCATCCGATATTGACCCTCTTCAGGTGTGGTCAATATCGGATGCGCTTCTGGAGCAGCGCCAAGGCTTGGCTGAGTTCGGAGCGGACGCGGCGGCCTTCGTACCGGATCTCGTAGTGGGTGAAGCGCAGCGGCGTCATGCCGGAGAGGATGTGGGCGCGGTCGCGCTTGGCGTCGCGCTTCTGCGCGGACGGGGTGCGGTGGTAGCGGAGGCCGTCGGTCTCGACGACGAGGCCGAGGGCTGGCCAGTAGAAGTCGACTTCGAAGCCGTTCACCCACTGTTTGCTGAGCGGGGAGGGGAGGCCGGCCGAGGCGGCGATGGGGCGGAAGTAG
>JAWVEZ010000075.1:0-3986 GCA_033856455.1 Solirubrobacterales bacterium
TGAAGCGCCAGAGCGCGGCCAGCGGGGTGTCGTCGGTCATCCCGAGGCTGCCGTGGATCTGGATCGCCCGGTCGAGCACCTCCATCACAAGGTTCGCGGCGACGATCTTGATCGCCGAGATCTGCTCGCGGGCGGCGCGCTTGCCCTCGGTGTCCATCTTCCAGGCGGCGAACAGGGTCAGCAGGCGGGCCTGGTCGATTTCCATCCGCGAGGTCGCGATCGCCTCCTGGACGAACTGCTTGTCGGCCAGCGGTCCGCCGAAGGCGACCCGTTCGTTGGCCCGGCGGCACATCATCTCGTGCGCCCGCTCGGCGGTCCCGATCGCCCGCATGCAGTGGTGGATGCGGCCGGGGCCGAGCCGGTCCTGGGCGATCGCGAAGCCGGCGCCGCGCTCGCCGAGCAGGCTGGCGGCGGGGACGCGGCAGTCTTCGTAGCGGATCTCGCAGTGGCCGGGGCCGGCGGTGTGGCCCATCACCGGGATCGGCCGCACCAGGTTGAAGCCGGGGTTGTCGGTCGGCACGCAGATCATCGAGGCGCGCGCGTAGGGCGGCGCGTCGGGGTCGGTGACGACCATCGCGATCGCCAGCTCGGCGCCGACCGCGCCGCTGGTGAACCACTTGTGGCCGTTGATCACCCACTCGTCGCCGTCGAGCACGGCGCTCGCCTGCAGCAGGGTCGGGTCGGAGCCGGAGACCTCCGGCTCGGTCATCGAGAAGCACGAGCGGATCGCTCCCTCCAGCAACGGGTCCAGCCAGCGCTCGACCTGCTCGTCGGTCCCGTGCTCGGCGAGGATCTCCATGTTGCCGGTGTCCGGGGCCGAGCAGTTGAAGGCCATCGCCGCGGCCAGCGGGCTGCGCCCCATCTCCTCGCAGAGCAGCCCGTACTCCCAGTTCAGCAGCCCGGGGCCGTAGCGCTTGTCGGGCATGAAGAGGTTCCAGAGGCCCTCCGCCTTCGCCTGCTCGCGCACCGCGACGAGGTTCGCCGAGTAGGGGACGCCCGGGCCGACCTCGGCGTCCATCGCCTCCATGATCTCCCGCTCCCGCGGGTAGACCTGGTCCTCGATGAAGTCGAGGACGCGCTCCCGCAGCGCGTCCACCTCTGGGCTCGGCTTGAAGTCCATCAACGTCCTCCCTCGTCGCTGGTCAGCCGCAACGGTAACGGGCGAAGAGCTCGCCGTCCTCCTCCAGCAGCCAGGCCAGCTCGAGCGGCGCCGGGCCCGGCAGCCCGCCCTCGAGGATCGAGGGGCCGGCGCCGGTCAGCTTCGGCGCCACGGTGAGGAAGAGCTCGTCGACCAGCCCCCCCTCCTGCAGCTGGGAGTGCAGGCGCGGGCCGCCCTCGCAGATCAGCGCCCGGATCTCCCGCTCCCGGCGCAGGTGGCCGAGCGCCGCGGCGAGGTCGACGCCGCCCTCGTGGCGGACGACGTCGACGGGGGTCGCCGTCCGCGGCGGCTCCTCGTCGGAGGCGGTGAGGATCAGCACCCGGCCGCCGCCGTCGGTGAACAGCGATGCGTCCCAGGGCAGGTCGAGGCGGCCGCTGACGATCACCATCAGCGGGTCGGGGGGGAGGCCGAGCTGCTGGCGCCGCCGGCGCTGCTCGGGGTCGGCGATGATGCGGCCGTAGCGCTCGGCCCGCATCGTCCCGGCGCCGATCATCACCGCGTCGAAGCGGGTCCGCAGACAGGCCAGCATCTTCGTGTCCGTGGCGGAGCCGATCGGCCCGGAGACGCCCCCGATCGTCGCCCGGCCGTCGACCGTGGCGACGAAGTTCATCGCCACCAGGGGGCGCTCGGGGCGCGGCTGCTCCCAGGGTCGGTAGGCGTCGAGCTGCTCCTCGACGGAGGTCGGGCCGGGGTCCGGGAGCAGGCGCCTCACCGGGGCAGGCTACCCGTGGTCACTCAGCTGTAGTCGTGCCAGCCGGCGAACTCGCGGCCGGCGAACTTCTGCAGTGCCGCGACGTCCTCGCCGAAGCGGCCGCGCAGGGTCTCGAACAGGTCCTCGGGCAGGGTCGGCTTTTCGGCCGGGGGCTGGTCGGGATCGTGGACGACCTTCTCGACGATCCAGCGCAGCGACTCCGGCAGGCGGTCGAAGTTGCGGTCGAAGGAGCGGAAGCCCGGGAGTTTGATCAGCTTCTCCATGAACTGGTATTTGTCGCCCTGCTTGGCGGCCGACTTCTCCCACTCGCGATCGAACTGCTCGGACTTGAAGGTATCGTCGACGCCGGCGAAGGCGAAGGCCTTGCGCATCGTCTCCTCGCGTTCGGACTGCAGCTCCTCCTGGGTGATGATCTCGATCTGCTCGCGGTCGAAGCGCTCGAGGTAGGGCTGCAGCTGCATCCAATACTTGGAGCGGTTGACGTATTGGGTGCCGGGCAGGGCCAGGGTCGGCTCGAGCTCGCGGGTCTCGTAGCCGGCCCCGGTGGCGTGCACCCAGTGCGAGAGGATCCGCTTGATCGGGTCGCGCACCATGTAGAGCAGGCGCGCGTCGGGACAGTGCTCTTTGATCCGCTCGGCGACGCCGTCGAAGCGGGGCAGGTTCGTGTAGTGCGGGGATGACTCGCCACGCACCGGCGAGCGCGCGTCGAAGCGGCTCGCGTACCAGTCGAGGCCGAGGTCCCAGTTCATCTCCTCGACGAAGAAGTTGAGCTCCTTCGGCTTCGACATCTGGATTTCCGGATGCAGGCCGAGGTAGTGGTGGATGCTCGTCGTGCCGCACTTGAGCCCGCCGATGATGATGAAGTTCGGCAGCGCCGCGTGGCGTTTGCGCCGCCGCCGGAACTTGCTCTTGCGATCGGCCGTGTAGCGCTCGCGAGCACGGGCGCACATCGCCTCGTCGGTCGGGTGCGGGGTGGCTGGGCGCGGCAGGGTGTGCGTGTCGGTGTCCGGCACGAGCGGGCTAGTGTAGCTGCGATGCCGACGGCCGACCTTCAGTCGAGCTTCAGCCGCTTCTTCGACGCGGCGGCGGAATTCTTCCGCAACCTCTCGGAAATCCACTGGACCGTGTTCGGGATCGCGCTGCTCTGCCTGCTGGCGATGCAGCTCGCCCGCGCCTGGGCCTGGCGCAACGTCCTCCGCGCCGCCTACCCGGAGCGGCCGATCCCCTTCCTGCCGCTCGCGGCGGCCTACCTGTTCGGTGCCGGGATCAACGCGATCGTCCCCGCCCACGCCGGCGACGTGACCAAGGTCTTCCTGGTCAAGCGACAGATCCCCGACTCCTCCTACCCGGCGGTCACCTCCTCCTTCCTCGTGCAGACGCTGTTCGACACCAGCGTCGGCATCCTCGTCCTGCTCTACGCGATCACCCAGGGACTGTTGCCGCCGCTGCCGCGGATCCCGGACCTGCCCGCCTTCGAGATCTCCTTCTGGGCCAACCACCCGAAGACCCTGGCGATCACCGTCGCCGCCCTGGTGCTGGCGATCGCGGTGGGGATCTTCTACCTCGCCCGCCATGTTCGGCGCTTCTGGGCACGGGTCAAACAGGGCGTGGCGATCCTCGCCCAGCCGCGCCGCTACCTGCGCGAGGTAGCCGCCTGGCAGGGCCTCGGCTGGATCTTCCGCTTCGCCGCCTTCTGGTTCTTCCTCGACGCCTTCGGGATCGGCGGCTCGGTCGGCAACGTGATGCTGGTGATGAGCGTGCAGGCGATCGCCAACATCGTCCCCTTCACCCCGGGCGGCGCCGGCGCCCAGCAGGCGCTGCTCGCCGCGACCCTGACCGGGCCCTCGCGGACGACCGTGCTCGCCTACTCGGTCGGCACCCAGATCGCGATGGCCGCCTGGTCGGTCGTGCTCGGCTTCGCCGCGATCCTGCTCGTCTTCCGCACCACCGACTGGCGCGGCCTGATCAGAGAAGCCCAGGACGAAGCGGACAAGGAAGAGGGCGGCGGTCCCAAGGCCTCGGCCGCAGGGGCCCGCTAGGCGGACGGCTCAGTAGGGGTTGGGCGGATATTCGTACGGCGGTTCGGTGGGAGGGCTCTGCGGGGGCGATCCGGTC
>JAWVEZ010000076.1:0-8844 GCA_033856455.1 Solirubrobacterales bacterium
TCGCCTCGACCGAGGGCTCCGAAGACGAATCGCAGTTCAACTACGCCTGGCAGGCGGCGCGCCAGCCCGGCTCCTCGTTCAAGACCTTCGTCCTGGCGGCGGCGGTCAAACAGGGCATCGACCCCGACTCGACCTACTACAACGGCACCTCGCCGGCCACCCTCGAGCTGCCCTACGGCGGCACCTGGGTGGTCAACAACTCCGAGGGCGAGGGCGGCGGCACCTACTCGCTCGACGAAGCGACCGTGCACTCGGTCAACGTGGTCTTCGCCAAGCTCGATCTCGACGTCGGCTCCGAGGAAGTGACCAAGATGGCGCAGGAAATGGGGATCGAAGCGGAACTCGAATCGGTCCCGGCAGAGGGGATCGGAGGCCTCAAGTGGGGCGTCACGCCGCTGGAAATGGCCGACGGTTACGCGACCCTCGCCAACGGCGGCATCCACCACGACCCGACCGCGATCAGCAAAGTCGTCTTCCCCGACGGGCGGGTCGACGAGATCGCCGCCGACAAGGGCAAGCGGGTGCTGACCGAGGGCGAGGCCTACGAAGTTACGCGGGTCCTCGAGGGCGTGATCACCTCCGGAACCGGGGCCGGCTACACCTCGATCGGGTGCGGCGCCGAAGCCGGCAAGACCGGCACCTCCGAGGAGCTCTCCGACGCCTGGTTCGTCGGCTACACGCCGATGTTCTCGACCGCCGTCTGGGTCGGCCACCCGCAGTCCCGCGAAGCGACCGGCTTCGGCGGCCCGACCGCCGGCCCGATCTGGCAGAGCTACATGTCGGCCGCCCAGGAAGGCGAATGCCCCCAGTTCGAGGTCCCTGAAGAACTGCCCGAACTCGAGGCCTACAACAGCGACCACACCGGCTCCCCCTCGGAAGCGGGTGGCTTCGAGGAAGAAGAAGAATTCGAAACCGAAGACGAGGACAAGGGCAAGAAAGACGACGAGGGCGACGAAGAAGCCGAAGAGGCGCCCGAAGCCGAAACGCCCGAAAGCTCGCCGACCCCGGAATCCTCCCCGCCGCCTTCGAGCTCTCCGCCCTCCGTCGGCGGCGGCATCTCCCCGGGCTGATCCAGAGGAGGGCTCGGCGGAGCTCCCGACCCTCCGCAGGCCCCCGAAGCGAGCCGGCTACTCCCCGATCAGCTCGATCCGGTACCCGTCCGGGTCGCGGACAAAGGCGATGCGGTGGCCTTCGTTGCGGCCGCCGGGGCGGTAGGGCGGCTTTTCGGGCTCGATGCCCTCGCCGGCGAGGCGCTCGAGGGTGGCGTCGAGGTCGTCGACCAGGAGGGCGATGTGGTTGTAGCCGGTGCCGTGGTCGTACTCCTCGACGCCGTGGTTGTAGGTCAGCTCGAGCCGGCCGGGGTCGCCGGGCAGGCCCATGAAGACGTTGATCGCCTCGTCGCCGATCGGCATCCGCCGGTTCTCCTCGAAGCCGAGCGTCTCGTAGAAGGCGACCGAGCGGTCGATGTCGCCGATTCGGTAGCAGGTGTGGAGCCACTTGACCATCTCTGATCAGGGTATTAGGTTGCCGGGGCTCGCGAAGCTGTTTTTACGCGCGAATCAAACGAAGAAAGGCATCTCTTGCAGAACCTCGTCCCGAAGCGGGCCTCCCTGCGGGCCCTGCTCCTCGCAGTCCCCCTGGCCGCGCTGTCACTCCTTTTCGCCGCGCCCGTCGGCGCCGCCGAAGTCCCCGAGACCGGCGTCACCGCCGAGATCGACATGAAGTTCGAAAAGGGGAAGATGTTCTTCGAAGGTCCGAAGACGGTCACCCAGGGAGACACGCTGAAGATCGTCAACAGCACCGACCCGAAAAAGGTCGGCCCTCACACCTTCTCGCTGGTGAAGAAAAGCGTGCTGCCGAAAACCGCGCCGGCCCGCAGAGCCTGCTTCACGCCGAAACACATCTGCCTCTCGATCGCCCTCTGGCACAAGCTCAACCCGAAAACGGAAGAGATCGGACTCAATCCGGTCGAGGTGGGCCCGAAGGGTTGGAGCACCGCCGGCGACAACTCGAAAAAGGGCGACTCCTGGTTTACCGAAAAGAAGGGCGAGTCCTTCGAGCAGCAGGTGACCGCGAAACCGGGCGACCTGTACTACGTCTGCGCCGTCCACGCCTGGATGCAGGGCAAGGTCAAGGTCGTCTCGCCCGTAGCGCCGCTACCGGCCTCCTAGGGCCACGGACGCGCGGTTCTCATCATCGCCACGCCTGGGGCGCCGAGCATTCCTCGGCGCCCTCGGCGGCGGTGCCCTGACGCTGCTGGCGCCGCTCGGCGGCGGCCGCTCGCCGTTGCGTGGGCTCGGCGTCGGCACCGAGGCCGCCCAGGCGGCGGTGCCGTTCCGCCAGGCCCTGCCGATCCCGCGGGTGCTCGACTCCGACCGGATCGAGATCCCGATCCACGAGGCCGAGGTCCAGGTCCTGCCCGGGCGCAAGACCCGGATGTGGACCTATGGCGGCAGCTTCCCCGGGCCGACGATCCGCCGCCCCGCCGGCCGGCGCACGGAGGTCAGCTTCCGCCACGAACTGCCTCGGGCCGGTGAGCTCTCCGTCCACCTGCACGGGGGCCACAACCGCACCCAGTTCGACGGCCAGCCGGGCGGCCTGACCAAGCGCCAGCCGATCTCCTACTACTGCCGGATCCCGCGCGGCCTCTCGGCCCGCGACGCCGGCAACGACCTGCTGCTCGAGCCGGGACGCAGCAAAACCTACGTCTACGACCTGCGCGAGGGCGGGCGCCCCGAACGGGCCTCGTTCCAGTGGTACCACGACCACCGCCTCGATCGCACCGCCCCGAACGTCTGGCGCGGCCTGGCCGGGATGTGGATCGTCGACGACGAGTTCGACGCGGCGCTGCCGCTGCCGCGCGGCGGGCGCGACCTGCCGCTGATGATCGGCGACCGCGGCTTCGACCGCCACAACCAGCTGACCGACCCGTTCGCCGCCGAGGCCCGTCCGCCCGACGACGGCCTGGCCGGGGGCGCGATCCTCGTCAACGGCGCCTACATGCCCCACCACCGGGTCAGTCCCTGTCGCTACCGACTGCGGATCCTCAACGTCTCCCAGTTCCGCAGCTTCAACCTGCGGCTCTCCAACGGGGCGCCGATGGTGCAGATCGCGACCGAAAGCGGGCTGATGCCGCGGCCGATCCGCCGCGACCAGATCCTCCTCGGTCCGGCCGAGCGGGTCGAGGTGATCGTCGACTTCGCCGCCGCCCGCGGCGAGACGGTCGAACTGCGCAGCAGCGCCCGCCACCCCGGCCGCAACAGCGCCGGCGCCCGCTCCTACGGCGGCGCCCTGATGCAGTTCCGGGTCGGGACCACGGGCGTGACGGACCGGACCCGGATCCCACGCCGCCTGCGGCCGCTGCCCGAGTGGGCTCAGCACGTCGCCAAGCAGGCCGACCGCAAGCCCGACAAGCGCTGGAAGATCTCGATCGAGGGCTTCTTCAAGCCGACCTGGGCGATCAACGGACGCACCTTCAATCCGGCCCGCTCGGAGGCCTTTCCGCAGCTCGACACGACCGAGATCTGGGAGATCCACAACGCGACCAGCGTCGCCCACGTGATGCACATCCACCACACCGACTGGTACCTGCTCTCCCGCGACGAAAAGCCGCCGCCGCCCTGGGAAGACTGCCTCAAGGAGACCTTCTTCGTCTATCCCGGCGAACGGATCCGGGTGGCCGGCCGGTTCGCCGATCACACCGGAAAGTTCGTCCTTCACTGCCACATGCTGGACCACGAGGACCACGGCCTGATGGGTCAGTTCCAGGTCGTCCAAGCATCTCGCCGTACCTAAAGGTACGCGGGTCCGTGCCGATGCAATCGGTGATGGCCGAGCCCGGTTACGGAACTCCCTCCCTGCGGCCCCCGGGGGTCGGCGCGGCCCGCGCGATCGGCGCCCTGTTGATGGCCGGCGGCGTCATCGCCGGCCTCTCGGTCGCCCTGCCCCACCCGTCCAGCGCCGACGAGCTCTCACTCGTTCTAACCGCGGCTCCGATGGTCGTGGTCGGGGCCCTGGTTTGTCTCTTCCCGGAGCGGGTCCCCCGCGTCGCCTCCCATCTCCTGCTCGCCGCCGCCTCGCTGCTGGCCGGCCTGATGACCCTGGAGGCCGAAGTCGCCGCTGGCATCTACGGCTCGATCCTGGTCTGGGCGACGATGATGGCCGCCTACTTCTTCACCAAACGAGTCGCCGTCGCCCACCTGGCCTGGACCCTGCTCGTCTACGCGGTGACGCTCGCGGTCGTGCCCAGCACGGCCGGCTTCTCGCCGTTCACCCGCTGGCTGTTCACGGCGATCTCGCTGAGCGTGATCCTCCTCTTCGTCAGCTCGATCGTCGCCCGCCGCGCCCGCGCCGACCGCCGCGCCCGCAGCTTCTTCGACCTCTCCCAGGACATGCTCTGCACGCTCGACTCCGAGGGCCTGATCGTCGAGGTCAACGGCGCCTGGCAGCGCAACCTCGGCTACAGCCCGGGGGAGCTGCGGGGCACACCGCTGCTCGACCTCGCCCATCCCGACGACCGCGAGCGGGCGGCCGCCGAGGCGGTGCGGGTGTTCGAAGGGAAGCCCTCCGAGGGACTCGAGAACCGGATCTTCGCCAAGGACGGCAGCCTCCACTGGCTGCGCTCGAGTGCAGCCGTGGCCCCCGGGGACGGGATGCTCTACGCCCGCGCCACCGACATCACCGAGCTGAAACGGGTCGCCGCCGAACGCGAGGAGCTGCTCGAGCAGGTCGAGGAGATGGCGCGCCGCGACGCGCTCACCGGGCTGCCCAACCGCCACGCGCTGAACGAACAGCTGCCGCGCGAGCTGGCCCGGGCACTCCGCGAGGAGACCGAGCTCTGCCTCGCGGTGATCGACCTCGACCACTTCAAGGCCTACAACGACACCCACGGCCACCTGGGCGGCGACGAAATGCTGCGCGAGTGCGCGATTGCCTGGGACGCGACAGTTCGCGGCGCCGACCTGCTGGTCCGCTTCGGCGGCGAGGAGTTCCTCGTCGTGCTCCCCAACGCCTCGCTGGAGGAGGCCGGGGAGATCGTCGGGTGGTTGCGCGAGGCGACCCCGGGTGAGCAGACCTGCTCGGCCGGCCTGGCGCTCTGGGACCGGGTCGAGAGCATCGACGACCTGATCGCCCGCGCCGACTCCGCCCTCTACATGGCGAAGGCCGGCGGGCGCGACTGCCACGTCCAGGCGTAATGATGCCCGCGTGGCAGACGAGCTGACGCAGCGCTTCCGCGGCGCTCGCCGCGATTCGAACCTGGTCGTGCTGGAGGGCTTTCACGCGCTCAAGCACGCGCTGCGCTTCGGGGCGGAGGTGGAGGTCGCGGTCGCCGAGGACCCGGCGGCGCTGGAGGACCTGGCCGCGGACCTGGCGCCGGACCTGGCCGGGAGCCTGGCCGAGCGGGTCGTCGCGGTCGAGCCCGAGAGGCTGGCGGAACTGGTCCCGCAGGCGCCCCGGACCGGCGTCGTCGCGATCGCCCGCCGCCCGGCGGTCGACCTCGCCGCGGCGCTCGCCGACCCCCGCCCGGCTCCGGTCGTGGTACTTGAGCAGCCGCGCAACATGGGCAACCTCGGGGCCTGCGTGCGGGTCGCGGCCGCGGCCGACGCGGCGGCCCTGGTCGCGGTCGGCGAGAACGACCCCTGGAACCCCGACGCGGTGCGCGGCGGCGCCGGCCTGCAGTTCGCGCTGCCGGTCGCGGCGGTCGCCGAGCTGCCGGTCAGCGACCGCCCGCTGCTGGCGATCGACCCGGAGGGGGAGGACCTCGACCCGGCCCGGCTGCCGGCCCGCGCCGCGCTCGCCTTCGGCACCGAGCGCCACGGGCTCAGCGACGAGCTGCTGGCCCGCGCCGACGCGCGCGTGGCGATTCCGATGCGGCCCGGCGTCTCCAGCCTCAACCTGGCGACCAGCGTTTCGGCCGTCCTGTTTGCCTGGCGCCTCTCCACCGGATAGCGTCCTTTGACGAATCGCGGTCTCGTGCCGCCACCGCAGTGCCTATGACGAAAGGAAGCACCCTTGCCGCTGCTCGCTGATATCAGCTTCGGGCATTTCCTCTTGATCGTGCTCGAGATCTTCTTCTTCGTGATCTGGATTTGGATCCTGATCACGATCCTCACGGATCTCTTCCGCGACCACGAGCTGTCCGGTTGGTCGAAGGCGGCCTGGGTCTTGTTCTTGGTCTTCATCCCGTTCTTAACCGCGCTGATCTACCTGATCGCGCGCGGCTCCGGGATGCGGGACCGAACGATCAAGGCCCAAGCCGACGCCAAAAAGCATTTCGACGAATACGTGCGGGAGCAGGCTCACACCTCGCCCGCTGACGAACTCCACAAACTCAACGACCTGAAGGAAAAGGGTGCGCTGAGCGACGCGGAGTTCGAGCAGGCGAAGGCGAAACTGCTCGCCTAGAAGCCGTCGATGGGCGCCTTCTGATTCCTTCAGAAGGCGCCCATTTGCAAGGGAAGTTGCAGGTTATTAGCAACTCCTAACAAACTTCATGTGACTTCGCTAGCCTGCGCGACCCTGCTGGCTTCGAGTTCACATCCGGGCGCGACCAAGCGCCGGGCGCTGCTTTTCGGGGCGCTCCTATTGGCCGCTCTCTGCGTGCTGGCGGTCTCGCTGACCCCGAGCGCGCCGGCTGTCACGGCGGCGGAAAAATACGACCGCGCCGAGGACAGGCTGGAAGGCGTGCGCGCCGACCAGAGCTCGCTGGCCGAAACGATCGCCGCTCAGAACAAAGCGATCGACGCGATGATCGGCGAAGTCTCGGCGCTGCGCCAGGAACTCGCCGCGGTCGAGGCGGAACTGGCCGCGAAGCAGGAAGAGCTGGACCAGGCGACCGCCGCGCTGGAAAGGGAACGCGACCACCTCCAAGAGGTCCGCCGGCAGCTGCGCCGGGCGCTCGCCGTGCTGAGCGACCGTCTGGTCGCGATCTACGAGTCCGGTTCGCCGAACATGGTCAACGCGATCCTCGAATCCGAAGACTGGTCGGAGATCTCGGCGCAGACCGAATACCTGAACCGTATTCAGAGCTACGACGACGCCGTGGTCGGGCGGGTGAAGGGGCTGCGCGACGAAGTCAAGGACGCGGTCGCCAGGCTCACCGACAACCGCGACAAGGTCGAAGCGGCGCGCGACTCGGTCGCCGCGATGGAGCGGGAAGTCGCCGCCCGCTCGGCCGAAGCGGAGGCGCGCTTCGCCGACCTCCAGGCCGCCCAGGCCGAACGCCGGGCGACGATGGACCAGCTCGGCTCCGAAGAAGAACGGATCAACGACAGCCTCGCGCAGCTCGGCCAGCAGGTCGCCGCCGAAGGCGGCCCGGTCCCGGCCGGCGCCCAGGTCCCGGCTCCGCTCAACCCGGGCGAGCAGGCCGGCTTCATCAACGAATCCGAAGCCAGCGCCCCGGCCAACGCGCCCGAGGCGGTGAAGGCCGCGATCGCCGCCGCCAACGCGATCGCCTCGACCCCCTACGTCTGGGGCGGCGGCCACGGCTCCTTCGAATCTTCCGGCTACGACTGCTCCGGCGCGGTCAGCTACGCCCTGCACGGCGGCGGCTTCCTCGAAAGCCCGCTCGACTCGACCGGGCTCGAGAGCTGGGGCGAACCGGGCGCCGGCAAGTGGATCACCGTCTACGCCAACGCCGGCCACACCTGGATGATCATCGCCGGCCTCGCCTTCGACACCGTAGGCGGCCCCGGCCCGCGCTGGCACTCATCGCCGACCAGCAGCACCGAAGGCTTCGTAGTCCGGCATCCGCCCGGGTACTAGGGCTCGTTCCGCCCGCTCAGGACTTCGCCCAGATCCGCAACTACCAGGGCTGGGTGGTCGCGGATCTGGGCTCCGGTGTAGCGGCGGACGACATAGCCCAAGCGCCTGAGGTCGAGTTCGCGCTGGTGGTCGTCCTCGAAGGCCTGGGAGCCCCGGTGGTAGTCGAAGAAGTCGGTTTCGACGGCGAGCATTTGCTCCGGCCAGAGAAAGTCGACGGTGTATTTGCCGACCTTGACGTTGACCTTGGGCGGTGGAAAGCCATGGCGATCGATGAAGGAGAGGAAGTCGCTCTCGAGATCAGAGCGCGAGCGGTCGGTCGGGAGGTTGAGCCTGAACTTCATGAACTCCGCCTGGCGCTTTGCGCGCCGCACATCCCGGGGCTCGAGCGTCTGCTCGAGGTCCTCGATCGTCCTTCGAGGCGTAGTCACGGGGATCCGCTCGCGCCTGGTCGTTTCCCCCTTCTTCCTAAGGGAGGGAGATCGATGAAGCACTATCCCTGCTCGTAGAGCCTTGCCCGAGGTGCTGGGCGAAGTGACGTGAACGGGACCGCCCTCCGGCTTCAGGAACCCCCAGAGATAGGCCGCACTCTGATGGCTAAGCGCGGCACCGTCACCGCAGGCGAGCACCGCCGCCATGTAGCGCTGCCACTCGTTCGGGGATCTGTGGCCCACCGCGTAGACGCCGCGGTACAGGCGGTGCAGGCGCCCGCGCCTCGTCCACTCCGAGACCGTCGCCCGCGAGATCCCAAGCTCCACAAGCTGCGTCGCGCTCACCACTCCGTGCTGCCGGTGCGCTAACCGAGCGAGCGCCAAGATTGCCCTGTCGAGTTTGTTCGACACGTCTGAACAAAGTCGATAGGCGTAGGGATTCGCCCCCCGGGTAGCGCTCAGATAGGTTTTGAGCATGGGCTTGGAGGGTGAAATCGAGGCGATGCTCGAGGTCGAGAGCTTCGAGCCGCCGGCGGAGTTCAAGGAGCGGGCGCTGTGGAGCGACCCGGAGATCTACGAGGAAGCCGCCGCCGACCCCGAGGCCTGGTGGAGCGCGCAGGCCACCGAGCTGCTCGACTGGCACACCGAGCCC
>JAWVEZ010000077.1:0-7844 GCA_033856455.1 Solirubrobacterales bacterium
CGAAATTCATGGCGGCGGTCTCCGCCTACGGGTTCCTCAGCCACTGCGAGTGCCGGCTGAGCTTCTGCAACAACGGCCCGTACAAGACCAAGGACGGCAACGAGATGCTGGTCCGCGACGCCCTCGACCTCTCCGAGTGCGACTACCCGTGGATGGACGGCATCGCCGGTGAGATCGAGTTCAACAACCTCACCCTGACCGTGATCATGAAGGACACCCACTTCAACATGGTCGACGACTGGGGCAGCTTCGAGGCCGAACCGTCCTACAACAACGACAACCTGGTCGCGGTCGGTCTGTACACCTCCGACTACCTCTCGGACGGCTACATCCCGGTCCACATGGACAGCGCCTCCGAGCTCGCCGACTACCTCGACGACCAGCGTGAACACATGGAACACGCGACGGCGGAGATGTGGAAGATGATGGCCGGCTGGAGCCGCGAGCAGATGATCGACGCCGGCCTCCTGGTCTACTCCGGCACGCTCAAAGACGTCGCCCACTTTGCCGGCGTCTACGAGCAGGACGACTGGATGCTGATCGACGAGCGCGCCCAGCGGATGAAGCCGCTGATGAACGACGAGTACGGCGGCTCGGCGATCGCGGAGCTGGTCGGGCTGATCACGCTCGGCTCGCAGAACCGCAGCCCCCATCACCAGGCCCGCTACTCGAAAGAACGCGGCGAGATGTGGTCGCAGATCCCCTACTCGGTGCTCTCCGACGACAACTTCACCTCGGGGGTCGGGCCGATGGGCGCCGGGGTCACCACCCTGCCGGAGAAAACGGCGAAGTGGACGACGACCCAGGGCAAGCTGACCCAGGACGAGTGCAACGCCGCCGCGAAAGCTTTCAGCTCGCGGGTGCACGACCTGCGCCATTACGACGACGACAGCTGGGTCAAGAACAACCCCGACGCGCCGCAGACCGCCGAGCTGGCGGCGGGCTAGGCCAGGGATCAAGGGTCGGCGGGCGGCCCGGCGAGAGGCGATCCGGTGTACGGAGCCAACCTCGCCGGGCTGCTCGACGGGCCTGCCCGGCACTGCGCCGAGCAGGGCGCGGTGCTGGTCGGCGAGCGGGTCCTGCACACCTGGGCCGGGTTCGCCGAGGCTGTCGCCCGGCGGGCCGGCGGCCTGCGCGAGCGCCACTCGATCGAGCCCGGCGACGCGGTCGCCCTGTTTGCCGCCAACCACCCGCTTTACCTGGAGACGCTGTTCGCGATCTGGCACGCCGGCGCCGTCGCGGTGCCGATCTCCAGCCGCCTGCACGCGCGCGAGGCGGCCGACATCGTCGAGCGCAGCTACGCCCGCCTCTGCTTCGCCAGCGACGACGTCGCCGAGGGCCTCGTCTCGGCCCTGGCCGCAACCGACGCCGTTGACGCGCAGGTGGTCGTCTTCGGCGAGGAGGACGACCGGGCGCTGGCGGCGGCGGAGCCGGTCGCGGCGGCGCCGCGGCTGCCGAGCGACGACGCCTGGATCTTCTTCACCTCGGGGACGACCGGCAAGCCGAAGGGGGCCCGGCTCTCGCACTCCAGCCTCTGGGCGATGGCCGCCGCCTACATGGCCGACTCGGCGACGGTCGAGCCGCGCGACTCGATCGTCCACGTCGCCGCGCTCAGCCACGCCTCGGGGCTGATGTGCCTGCCCTGGGTCTCGCGCGGCGGCGCCCAGGTGCTGCCCGAGTCCGGCGGCTTCGACGCCGACGAGCTCTTCGGGCTGATCGCCGCCGGCGAGCGCTCCAGCTTCTTCGTGCCGCCGACCCTGCTGCGGCGGCTCTCCGCGCACCCGCTGGCGAGCGAGGCCGACCCCGAGAAGATCGGCACGATCCTGGTCGGCGCCGCCCCGGTCCTGCCCGCCGATCTGCGCGATGGTGTCGAGGCCTTCGGGGCGCGGGTCTGGAACGGCTACGGCCAGGGCGAGTCGCCCTGCACGATCACCGCCCACGGCAAGGAGGCGATCGCGGCGGCGGTCGCGGCCGGGGACGAGGACGCCCTGCGCTCGGTCGGGGTGGCCAGGGTCGGGCTCGCGGTCCGCACTCTCGACGCGGACGGCAACGAGGTCGCGCCCGGCGAGGTGGGGGAGGTCTGCGTCGACGGTCCCACGGTGATGGGCGGCTACCTCGAGATGCCGGAGGCGACCGCGGCGGCGCTGGCCGGCGGCTGGCTGCACACCGGCGACCTCGGGTTCTTCGACGACGCCGGCCGCCTCACCCTGGTCGACCGGGCCAAGGACGTGGTGATCACCGGTGGCTACAACGTCTACCCGCGCGAGGTCGAGGACGTGCTCGAACTCGACCCCGCGGTCGCCGAGGTCGCCGTGGTCGGGGTCGCCGACCCGGAGTGGGGGGAGCGGATCGTCGCCTTCGTCGTCACCGCCGAGGGCGCCGCGCTCGACCCCGACGCGCTCGACCGCCGCTGCCTCGAGGCGATCGCCCGCCACAAGCGGCCGAAGGAGTACCACGCGATCGCGGCGCTGCCCCGCAACGCCGGCGGCAAGGTGCTGAAGGGCGAGCTGCGTGACCGGGCCGGGGCGGGCGATGTCTCCGCCTGACCAACCCGCGCGCGTCGAGATCCTCGACTCCACCCTGCGCGACGGTCAGCAGAGCCTCTGGGGGATGCGGATGCAGGCGGGGATGGCGCTGCCGGTCGCCGACCTGCTCGACCGCACCGGCTTCAACGTCATCGACTACGCCGGCAGCTCCCACATGGAGGTGCTGATCAAGTACAAGCGCGAGAACACCTGGGAAGGGCTCGACCTGCTGCGGGAGAAGATCCACCGCACGCCGATGCGGGGCGGGATGCGGGCCAACGCCTGCATCTCCTTCGGGGTCTCGCCGGACGCCCTGATGGACCTCTGGATCACCCGCCTCTGCGAGCACGGGGTGCGCTCGTTCTGGATCTACGACGTGCTCTACGGAATCGACAACTTCGCGCGGCTGGCGAAGATCGCCAAGGGGTACGGGGCCGAGGTCGTGGGGACGGTCTTCTACACGATCTCCCCCGTCCACACCGACGAGTACCTGGCGGCGAAAGCGGCCGAGATCGCCGCGGTGCCGGAGATCGACGGCGTCCTCTTCTACGACACCGCCGGCGTCCTGGAAGCCGAGCGGCTGCGCACCCTGCTGCCGAAGATCGTCGCCGCGGCGGCGCCGAAGCCGGTCGAGATCCACGCCAACAACCTGATGGGCACCTCCGGGCTGACCTACGTCGAAGCGGTCAAACACGGGGTCAGCGTGCTGCACACCGCGGCCCGCTCGATGGCCAACGGCCCCTCGACGCCCTCGACCGAGTCGGTGGTCCGCAACCTCGAGCTGATGGGGGTCGACCACGGCCTCGACACCTCGCTGCTGGCGCCGGTCGACGAGCACTTCCGCGCCGTCGGCAGGGCCGCCGGCCACCTGGTCGACCAGGTCAGCGAGTACGACCTCTTCAACGTCACCCACCAGGTCCCGGGCGGGATGGTCGGGACGCTGAAAGCGCAGCTCGAGCAGCACGGGATGAGCGACCGGCTGGCGGAGGTGCTGGCCGAGACCGGCCGGGTCCGCGAGGAGCTCGGCTGGCCGGTGATGGCGACGCCGCTCTCGCAGCTGGTCGGCACCCAGGCGGTGCTGAACGTGGTCGGCGGCGAGCGCTACGACCTCGTCCCCGACCAGGTCGTCGCCTACGCGGCCGGCCACTACGGCGAGCCGCCGGGGCCCATCGACGGCGAGGTGATGGAGCGGATCATGGCCGCCGACAACGCCAAGCGGGTCGTCGCCAACCCGCCCGAGCAGCCGACCCTGGAGGAACTGCGGGCCCGCCACGAGACCAAAGAGGGCGAAGACGACCTGCTGATCCTCAAGGCGCTGATCCCCGAGTCCGACATCGAGGCGATGCGCGCCGCCGGGCCGATCCAGCAGGACTACCCGCTGCTGCCGAAGGAGATCGAGGAGGTCCGCGCTCTGGTCGAAGCCAGCGGCGCCCCGAATCTCCGCGTCGCCACCGAGCAATGGTCCCTGGAGCTGCGCCGGTGACCTTGTGCGGCGGCCACAAGCCTTTTCGCCCGACTCGGGCCGTGCGCACGAGGAACGGCAACGACCGCCGGCCTAGAGTCGGTCAACTGGGAGCTAGAGGAGGGATTTGACGTGGCTGCAAACGGGCTCGACGACTTCTTTGCCGGTTTCGACCAGCCGGTGACCGCACCGCTGTACCCCGACCCGCCCTACTACTACCGCGGGGCGAAAGTGGTGCTGGGGATCTACCAGGCCGAGACCGAGCTGGTGGCGCGGCACCTGCCGCCGGGGGTGACGCCGGCGACCGACCCGGCGACCTGCATCGCCTGGGTCTGCAACTACCCCTTCACGACCTTCGGCACCTACAACGAGGCGATCCTGATCATCCAGGCCGAGTTCGAGGGCGAGACCTATCTCTACTGCCCGTTCATCTACCTCGACACCGACGCCCCGATGGCCGCCGGCCGCGAGCTCTGGGGCTGGCCGAAGAAGCTGGCCGACTGCGGCTTCCGGGCGGGCGGGCCGAACCCGGGAGACGGCGAGGGTCTGCTGTTCACGGTCGACCGGCCGACCGACAAGCGGCTGCTGACGGTGACGATGACCCCGGAACGGCCGGCGACGATGGAGGACGTCGGCGCCACCCCGCACCTGACCCTGCGCTACGTGCCCGGGGCCGAGGAGGGCTCGCCGCCCAGCGTCTGCGAGCTGATCCGCACCGAACCGGAAACGGTCCCCCGCCTCAGCGCCGACGGCAGCCCCGACGTCTGGACCGGCCGCTGCGAGGTGACGATGGACTCGCGCTCGGCCACCGACCCGATCGCCGATCTGGCCCCGACGGCGATGGTCGGCGGCATCTACGGCACCTTCGACTGGACCCTGCCGCGCGGGCGGGTCGTCCACGACTACCTGGCCGAGGCCGGGATCGCGGCCAGCAACGGGGCGGCGGCCGCGCCGGTCGGTGCCTGAGATGGCCGACCGCACGAACCGCGCCTACCGCCTGCGCAGCCGCCCGAACGGCGAGCTCGCCGACGGCGACCTCGAGCTGGTCGGCGAGGAGGTTCCCGAGCTGAGCGACGGCCAGGCGCTGGTCCGCACCCAGCTGCTCTCGCTCGACCCGACCAACCGGATCTGGATGAGCGACATCCGCGGCTACATGCCGCCGGTCCCGATCGACGCGGTGATGCGCGGGATCGGGGTGGGGGAGGTGATCGAGTCCAGGCGCGAGGACATGCCGGTCGGCGCCACGGTCAGCGGCTTCACCGGCTGGCAGGAGCTCGTCCTCGCCGACGACTCGCAGATGGAGGCGCCGCTGAACGTGCTCCCGGATCCCTTGCCGGCGCCGCTCTCGGCCTTCCTCGGCGCCCTCGGCCACACCGGGATCACCGCCTACATCGGGATCGACAACGCCGACCTCAAGGAGGGCGAGACGATCGTGATCTCGGCCGCCTGCGGCGCGGTCGGCTCGATTGCCGGCCAGATCGCCCGCGAGCGCGGCGCCCGCGTCGTCGGCATCGCCGGCGGGCCGGAGAAGTGCGCCCACGCGGTCGAGAAGCTCGGCTACGACGTCTGCGTCGACCACCGCGCCGACGACTGGGCCGACCAGCTCGACGCCGCCACCCCCGACGGCATCGACGTCGACTTCGAGAACGTCGGCGGCCCGATCATGGACCACATCCTCGGCCGCCTCAACATCGGCGCCCGCGTCTCCCTCTGCGGGATGATCGCCGAGTACAACACCTACACCCTCGGCGGCGAGCACAGCGGCGGCCTCACCAACATCGGCCAGCTGATCATGCAGCGGGCCACGATCCAGGGCTTCCTCGTGCTCGACTACGGCGACCGCTTCGAAGAGGCGATCGGCTACCTCGCCACCCTCCTCGGCGAAGGCAAGCTCCACTACGACGAGACCATCGTCGAGGGCGGCCTCGAGCAGGCCCCCGACGCCCTCGGCCAACTCTTCAACGGCTCCAACGTCGGCAAGCTCCTGGTCCGCGTCGGCGACTGAGAAATCGATGCGTCACTTGGGGGTCGTATAGGCCCCCAAGTGACGCATCGATCAGTTCGGGACCAGGCGCGCTAGGCGGAGCGCGACGCGAAGCTCCAGCTGGCGCTCGGTGACGGGGTGGCCGAGGAGCTCCTCGGCGCGGCGCACCCTGTAGGTGACGGTGTTGGTGTGGACGCCGAGGCGGCGGGCGGCGCGGACGAAGCTGGCGCCCTCTTCGAGGAAGACGGCGAGCGTGGCGACGAGGCGCAGGGTGGAGTCGTCGCGGGCGGCGAGGGGGCCGAGCTCGCGTTCGGAGAAGCGCTGGGCGGCCTCGGCGTCGTCGACCATCAGCGCCTCCAGCGCGACTTCGGGATAGATCGCGCGGGCGGCGCGGTCGCCGCGGAGGTGGGCGACCCGGCTGGCAAGCAGGGCCTCGCGGTGGCTCAACACAAATCCCTCGACGCCGTGTCCCGGCGTCCCGGCCGCCACCGACAGGCCCTTGCCGGCGCCGCGCGGGACCCGCAGATCTCCCAGGTGCTGGGGCTCGCGGCGCCCCGCCCAGCAGGCCAGGTGCCGGCCCTGGGCCACGGTCAGGGCGCTGCGCGCGCCGAGGCTCTCGGCCACCGCCCCCGCGACCTGCTCCATCTCGCCGAACAGCGCTTCCGCCCCGCCCGGCCGGTCCTCGACGCTCTCGCTCCAGACCACGTACCCCACGTGGAAGCGGTCGAGCTCGTAGCCGAGCCGCTGGCTGACCGCCGCCGCGTCGATCGGGGCGCCGGCGAGGATCGACCGCACCTCGGCCGCCCGCACCGCCGCCGCGCCGCGCACCCACTGCTCGCGCTCGGCCATGTACACATCGGTCAGCTGGCGCTCGACCGTCTCGATCCAGGCGAAGATCCAGGTGTTGAAGAAGGCCATCGCGTCGGCCAGGTGGTCGGGATCGTCGGTCGCCGCCCGCAGCCGCGCCAGGATCATTCCCGAGAAGACGCCCTGGGCGGTCCGGTAGGCGCGCTGCAGCAGCACGAAGTCGAGCCCGCGGACGACGTACTCCTTGGCGTAGCCCAGCGCCTCCGGCGGCGCCACCACGCTGCGCGGGTCTTCGCCTTCGCGCATCAGCGTCACCATCACCCCGAGGTTGGCCCGGGTCGACTGCAGCGTCCAGGTCCGCATGTCGTCGTCGAGCTCGTCGAGGTTTTCGTGGATCGTGTCGGCGAGCGCCGCCGAGATTTCGTCGAGCTCGGCGCTCAGCGTCTCGATGATCGCCTCGACCTCGGCCCGCGTGCTGGGAGGCGGAGTCGCGCTGGCAGCACGCGGCGGAACCATCTCAGTCCCTCTCCCTCATGAACCGACCATAGCCCTTGTGGTCTGACCACAAAGCCCGTTTCCCCGATCGGTTGGGGAAACCGACGACAGCGCGGCGCCACGGGCCTACTGTCGGCTCATGGGAACTGGAGAGCACGATCCCCGCGTGCTGGCGATCGACGCCGGGGGCACGATGACCGACACCTTCATCGTCGACGAGAGCGGTGCTTTCGTCATCGGGAAGGCACAGACGACCCCGCAGGACGAGTCCGTGGGGCTGATGGCATCCGCCGAGGACGCGATGCGCCAGTGGGACTCGACGCCCGAGGAGGGCTTCCCGCGGATCCAGTCCGCGGTGTTCAGCGGCACCGCGATGCTGAACCGGCTGCTGACCCGCAAGGGCCGCCGTGTCGGCGCCCTGGTCACCGCGGGCCAGGAGGACGTGCTGCAGATGGAGCGCGGGATCCAGACCTACCTCGGCTTCTCCTACGCCGACCGCCTCCACATCGCCACCCACCACCACAACGACCCGCTGATCCCGCGCTCTCGCGTGCACGGCGTCCGCGGTCGC
>JAWVEZ010000078.1:0-12666 GCA_033856455.1 Solirubrobacterales bacterium
GCCGCGCACCCCGAGGTCGAGGATGAGGCCGCCCTTGACGACCTCGATGACGCTGCCTTCGACCGGTTCGCCGGAGTCGGCGGCGACCTCGATGCGGCGCCAGGCCTTCTCGAAGCGGGCGCGCTTCTTGGAGAGGATCAGGCGGCCCTCGGCGTCCTCCTTGGTGAGGACCAGGGCGTCGATCTCTTCGCCCAGCTCGACCTCTTCGTGCGGGTCGACCGACTTGCGGATCGAAAGCTCGTTGGAGGGAATGACACCCTCGGCCTTGTAGCCGATGTCGACGAGGACCTCGTCTTTGTCGATCCGGACGACCTTGCCGTTGACGACGTCGCCCTCGTCGAAGGACACCATCGTCGCCGCGTAGTTCGGGACGATTTTGCCGTCGATTTGGAGCAGCAGACCGTTGGAACCGTCTACGGGCGTGGCACTCGGGGCAGGGGTCAGGGTCTCGGTCGCGGACACGGCAGCGCATGATGGCAGAAATCAAGCGCCGCCTCCTCCGCGGGTGCGCCCTCGCAACTTGTCCTAGATACGCTGCCGGCAGATGCCGGTCAGAGCCACCAAGCGCGGGGACGAGCGCACGCCCCTGGACGGCCGCCGCGACGTGCTGATCTGCGGCGCCAGCTTCGCCGGCCTGGCGATCGCGCGCGAGCTGGCGGGCTCCGGAGCCGACGTGCTGATGCTCGACCGCTACGAGATCGGCGAGCGCCAGACCTCGGCCTGCGGGATCCCGACCGAGTGGCTGCGGCAGCTCGGGCTGATGGACTCCGAGTGCCAGCGCTTCGACACCCTGGTCATGCACACGCCGCACGGGACCTCGCGCTACAACCTGCCCTGGACCTTCTCGACCTTCGACTACCGGGCGCTCTGCCAGCTGCTCTGGGAGGACTGCGACGCCGAGTTCGAGACCGCGAAGGTGAACGGGCGGGCCGCTGTCGAGCTGCTCTCGGATAGCGAGAGGAACTCGACAGGCGACCTCGCGGTGGAGACGGATCGCGGGGTGATTTCGGCGCCGCTGGTCGTCGACGCGCTCGGCTGGCGCCGCGTGCTCGCCGCCGGCGACGGCTACCAGCCGCCCGACGCGCCGCTCTCGCGCGGGCTCGAGGTGCACCCGGCCGGCAAGAACGACGACCTCGAGATCTGGATCGACCGCAGGTACGTCCCGGCCGGCTACGGCTGGTCGTTCCCGGCCGACGACGAGCTGCGGATCGGGGTCGGCTCCTTCGACCCCCGCTTCCACGTCAAGGACACGACCGTGCTCCTTACTGAAGACCTCGGCAGGCAGCCGAACGAGTACCAGGGCAACTGGATCCCCCACAAGCTGCGCAAGGCGACCGAGGGCGGCGTCTTCTTCGCCGGCGACTCGGCCGGGCACTGCCTGCCGCTGAGCGCCGAGGGGATCCGCACCGCGCTCTACTTCGGAATCGCCCTGGGCCGCGAGCTGCGCGGCGTGGTCGAGGGCCGGCAGAGCCGCGAGCGGGCGGCCGCCACCTACGCCGCCTTCAACGACTCGCACGAGTGGAAGTTCAAGTGGATGCTGCGGGTGCAGAAGCTGGTGCCGCGGGTACCGCCGCGGGTCCTGGCCCCGGCGATCCGGCTGATGGGCAACAGACGCTTCGTCGACTGGTCGTTCAGGCACTACCTGAACATCGCCCCGCCTGAGTTCGCCCGGGAACAGGAACCAGAGGCCCAGCCGGAGCCGGTTGCTGCTTAGGAGGGCCGCGGGCGGCGGGACGGGGGCGCGATGAGCGTCGCCGCCGGCGTCGTCGTGATCGTCCTGGTCGGCGTGCTGGGGGCGCCGCAGGCGCCGCTCAACCGCGGCCTCGCGGCGCTTACCGGGCCACTCGCCTCCGCCTGCACCAACTTCCTCGTCGGCCTGGCCCTGGTGCTCGCGGTCTGCGCGGTCGCAGGCAAGCTCGGCGGTGTCTGGGATGTCCGGGGCGTTTCACCGGAGCAGACGCTCGGCGGACTGCTGGGAGCGATCTACGTACTCAGCGCGCTGACCGGAGTGGGGTCGATCGGAGCCAGCGGGGTCACCGCCGCCACCGTCGCGGGCCAGATGACCGCCTCGCTGGCGCTCGACGCAACGGGCGCGCTCGGGCTCGAGCAGCGCTCGCTGACGATCGTCGTCGTGCTCGGAGCCCTCGCCGTCTTCGCCGGCACCTACCTGGTCGTCGCTGGACGCAACCAGGGATTCGCGAAGCCCGCCGGCGGCCCCCATCGCCTCCTGGCCGCCGCCCTGGTGGTTGTCGGCGGGCTTGCGATCGGGGTTCAGCACCCGCTCAACGGGCACCTGGGCAGCCAGATCGGGGACCTCCCGGCGGCTGTCGTCAGCTTCGTGCTCGGCAGCCTGGCGCTGCTGGCGATCCTCACCGCGCGCGGTGAAGTGGGGCGACTCGCCGGCGTCGTGCGCGTTCCCTGGCGCTACCGGCTCGGCGGGGCGATCGGCGCCGTGATCGTCACCGCCTCGCTGGCCCTGGTCGACACGATCGGCGCCGGGGCGCTCGCCGCCGCCACCGTGACCGGACTGGCGATCGCCTCGCTGGCGCTCGACCGCGCCGGGGCACTCGGACTGCAGCGGCGAGCGCTGACGCCGCGGCGGCTCGCCGGGGCGCTGCTGGTCGTCGGCGGGACCGCGCTGGTCGCGCTCAGCTGAAGACCGGCGAGTGGCAGCCGCTACATCCGGAACATCGTCGCCGGGGGAGGCGCCAGCGGCGCGTTCGCGCAGGCGCCGAGCGCCAGGCCGACGTAGCGGCGGGTGTCGAGCGGGTCGATCACGCCGTCGTCCCAGATCCGCGCGGTCGAGTAGTAGGGGTTGCCCTGGCGCTCGTACTGCTCTTTCAGCTCGGCCCCGGTCTCCGGCTGGCCGACCTCGGTCATCACCATCGCCGCCTGCTCGCCCCCCATCACCGAGACCCGCGCGTTCGGCCACATCCAGAGGAAGCGGGGCGCGTAGGCGCGGCCGCACATGCCGTAGTTGCCGGCCCCGTAGGAGCCGCCGACGATCACCGTCAGCTTCGGCACCCGCGCGGTGGCGACCGCGGCGACCATCTTGGCCCCGTCCTTGGCGATCCCCCCCGCCTCGTACTCGGGGCCGACCATGAAGCCGGCGATGTTCTGGAGGAAGAGCAGCGGCACCCCGCGCTGGTTGCAGAGCTCGATGAAGTGGGCCGCCTTGAGGGCACTCTCGCTGAAGAGGATGCCGTGGTTGGCGATCACCCCGACCGGGTGGCCGAGCACGTGGCCGAAGCCGGTGACCAGGGTGGTCCCGTACTCGGGCTTGAACTCGTGCAGGCGGCTGCCGTCGAGCAGCCGGGCAAGGATCTCGCGCGGGTCGTAGGGCGTGCGCAGGTCGGTGGGGACGGCGCCGTAGAGGGTCGCCGGGTCGACCGCCGGCTCCTCGACCGCGGCCCGCATCCAGGGCGGCGCCGGCTTGGCCGGCAGCGTGGCGACGATCGAGCGCACCGTGCGCAGCGCGTCGGCGTCGTCGGCGGCGAGGTGGTCGACGACGCCGGAGGTGCGGGCGTGCAGCTCGCCGCCGCCGAGCTCCTCGGCGCTCACGTCCTGCCCGGTCGCCGCTTTGACCAGCGGCGGGCCGCCGAGGAAGATCGTCCCCTGTTCGCGCACGATCACGGTCTCGTCGCTCATCGCCGGCACGTAGGCGCCGCCGGCCGTGCAGGAGCCCAGCACCGCGGCGATCTGCGGGATCCCCTGCGCCGACATCGTCGCCTGGTTGAAGAAGATCCGGCCGAAGTGCTCGCGGTCGGGGAAGACCTCGTCCTGCATCGGCAGGAAGGCGCCGCCGGAGTCGACCAGGTAGACGCAGGGCAGCCGGTTCGCCAGCGCCACCTCCTGCGCGCGCAGGTGCTTCTTCACGGTCATCGGGTAGTAGGTGCCGCCTTTGACGGTGGCGTCGTTGGCGACGACGACGACCTCGCGGCCGTGCACGCGGGTGATCCCGGCGACGACGCCCGCGCCGGGCGCGGCGCCGTCGTAGAGGTCCTCGGCGGCGAGCGGGGAGAGCTCGAGGAAGGGGCTGCCGGGATCGGCGAGCCGTTCGACCCGCTCGCGCGGCAGCAGCTTGCCGCGGGCGACGTGGCGCTCGCGGGACTTCTCGCCGCCGCCGGCGGCGGCGCGGCGCAGGCGCGTGTCGAGTTCGGCGGCCAGCGAGCGGTGGCCGGCCTCGTTGCGCCCGAACTCGGGGCTGGCGGGGTCGACGTGGGTGTGCAGGACGGTCATGCGTCTTCCTCCTCGTCGGCGAGCACGACCAGGAGCTGGCCGCGGGCGACCCGCTCGCCGGCCTCGACCAGGACCTCGGCGACGGTGCCGGCGGCGGCGCTCTGCACCGCCATCTCCATCTTCATCGACTCGACCACGACCAGCACGTCTCCCTCCGCGACGGCGTCGCCGGGGGCGCAGCGGACGGCGATCACGGTGCCGGGCATCGGCGACTCCAGCGAGCCGGCCGCGGCGGCGGCGACCCGCGGCTCGTCCGCGTCGCGCAGCTCGAAGCGCCGGGGCTCGGCGGCGCCGTCGAGCAGCCAAACCGCGTCGCCGTCGCGGAAGACGCGTGGCGAGTTGCTCACGGGCGTGGGTGAGTAAGTCGACAGGTCGACGGCGACCTCGGCGCTCTCCCCGTCCACCTCGAGCTCGGCGCGGATCGTGCCCGGCCCGGTTGCGCGCCAGGCATCGAGCGCGTCCCAGGGGTCGTCGGAGGCGGGCTCGCCGAGCAGCTCCAGCAGCGCGATCCGCGGCAGGTCCCCGCGCGCCGGCGGCGGCGCGATCTCGTCGCCGAGCCGCTCGATCAGACCGGTGTCCGTCTCCCCCGCCCGCACCTCCGGCCGCGCCAGCAGCGCCCGCGTGTAGGCGACGTTGGTGCCGGGACCGAGCAGGACGAACTCGCCGAGGCCGCGGTCGATCCGCGCCAGGGCCGCCCTCCGGTCGGGACCGTGGGCGATCACCTTGGCCAGCATCGGGTCGTAGTCGGCGCCGACCTCGGTCCCCTCCTCCACCCCGCTGTCGACCCGCACGTCCTCGGGCTCGCGGTAGACGGCGATCCGCCCGGTCGAGGGCAGGAAGCCGCGCGCCGGTTCCTCGGCGTAGACCCGCGCCTCGATCGCGTGGCCGTCGAGGGCGACGTCGGCCTGGGACAGCGGCAGCTCCTCGCCCGCCGCGACCCGCAGCTGCAGCTCGACCAGGTCGAGCCCGGTCACCGCCTCGGTCACCGGGTGCTCGACCTGGAGGCGGGTGTTGACCTCGAGGAAGTAGAAGCTGGAGGGGTCGTCGCGCTCGGCGATCAGCTCGACGGTCCCGGCGTTGACGTAGCCGCTGGCGCCGACCAGGGCGACCGCGGCGGCGCCCATCCGCTCGCGCAGCTCCGGTGAGACAACGGGCGACGGGGCCTCCTCGACGACCTTCTGGTGGCGGCGCTGCAGGCTGCACTCGCGCTCGCCGAGGTGGATCGCGTTGCCGTGGCCGTCGGCGATCACCTGGATCTCGATGTGGCGGGAGCGCTCCACATAGCGCTCGACCAGCAGCCGGTCGTCGCCGAAGGCGCCCTGGGCCTCGCGCCGGGCGGCGCCGAGCGCCTCCGCCAGCTCCTCGCGGGTGCGCACGATCCGCATCCCCTTGCCGCCACCGCCCGCCGCCGCCTTCAGCATCGCCGGCAGCTCCTCGTCCCCGGCCCAGGCGAGGATCTCCTCGTCGCTCAGCTTCTCGCCCTGCAGCCCGGGCAGGACCGGGACGCCGGCCGCGACCGCGGCCTCCTTGGCGGCGACCTTGTCGCCGAGCAACGCGATCGCCTCCGGGCCGGGACCGACGAAGACGATCCCGGCCTCGGCACAGGCGGCGGCGAAGGCGGCGCGCTCGGAGAGGAAGCCGTAGCCGGGGTGGATCGCCTCGGCGCCGCTCTCCCGCGCCGCCTCGACGATCCGCTCGATGCTGAGATAGGACTCGGCCGGCGCGGTCGGACCGATGTGGACGGCGCGATCGGCGGCGCGCACGTGCGGCGCCTCCGCGTCGGCGTCGCTGTAGACGGCGACCGACTCGACCCCGAGCCGGCGCAGGGTGCGGGCGACGCGGGCGGCGATCTCACCGCGGTTGGCGATCAGCACCCGCTCGAACATCAGCGCTGCCAGTCGACGGGGCCGGCGACGAGAGTGTGCGAGCCGAGCGGCCGCCCCAGCACCCGCTGTGCCTCGGCCGAGGCGGCGAGCAGCTTCGCGAGGTCGACGCCGGTGTCGATCCCCATCTCCTCGAACATCGAGACGAGGTCCTCGCTGGCGATGTTGCCGGTGGCGCCGGGCGGGACCGGGCAGCCGCCGAGCTCACCGAAGCTCGACTCGAAGGAGGTGCAGCCGGCCTCCAGGGCGGCGAACGCGTTGGCGAGGCCCTGGCCGCGGGTGTTGTGGAAGTGGGCGGTCAGCTCGACTTCCGGCAGCTCCGCCGTCGCCCGCTCGAAGAAGCTCCGCACCTGTGCCGGGTTGGCCATCCCGGTCGTGTCGCCGAAGCCGATCTCCTCGGCGCCGCCGGCGCGCAGGCGGGCGGCGATCTCGAAGACGCGGTCCGGCGATACCTCGCCCTCGTAGGGGCAGCCGAAGCTGGTGCTGACCACCGCCTCGCAGCGGAAGCCGGCCGCGCGGGCGCGGTCGAGCACCCGCTCCAGCTCGGCCAGCGACTCCTCGATCGAGCGGTTGACGTTGTTGCGGTTGTGACTCTCCGAGGCGGAGAGGAAGAGGTTGACCTCGTCGATCCGCTCGCGCACCTCCAGCGCCGCGTCGAGGCCGCGCTGGTTGGGGACGAGCACGGAGACCGACACCTCGTCGGGGATAGCGGCCCGCTCCAGCACCTCGCGGCCGTCGGCCAGTTGCGGGATCACGTCGGCGCGCACGAAGCTCGTCACCTCGAGGCGGCGCAGCCCCGTGCGGGCCAGGAGCTCGACCAGGCGCACCTTGTCCGCGGTCGCGATCGTCTCCGGCTCGTTCTGGAAGCCGTCGCGCGGCCCGACCTCGCGGATCCGCACCGCGTCTGGGAGCTCCATCCCGTCGTTATACCGAATCACCCTTCTAATTTCGAGCGATCATTCGGACTTCTGCAACGGGTGGTCGCCATTTCCCACCCATACGGAATGAAATGGCGACCACCGGGGCGGAGCGTGATCTTTTCGGCACGGCCGTGTTGCATAGGCCGATGAACCAGGGCAGCGCGATTCGAGTACATCAGGGGGAGCGATGACCCCACCTCCCGCAGAGCCCTTCGCCAGCCGGATCTTCCTCGGGCCCGCCCTGCGCACCCAGTCCGACCGCCGCCTCGTGAAGCTGGTCCGCGAGGGCTACGAGGCCGCGTTCGAGGAGATCGTCCGCCGCTACCGCAAGCCGCTCGACCGCTTCGCCGCCTCCTTCGTCGGCAACCGCTCCGAGGACGTCACCCAGGACGCGCTCTCGAAGGCCCTGCTGGCGCTGCGCGGCTCCGGGAACGAGATCGAGCTGCGGCCCTGGCTCTACCGGATCGTCCGCAACACGGCGCTGAACGACATCCGCGACCGGCCGCCGACCGTCGAGCAACTGGAGGAGACCCTGGCCGGCGGCGCCAGCGCCGCGGTCGAGGCGGAGCGGCGCGAGGAGATGACCGAGCTGATCGAGCGCCTGCGGGCCCTGCCGGAGCCGCAGCGGGCGGCGATCGTGATGCGCGAGCTGGAAGGGCTGAGCCACGAGGAGATCGCCGCCGCGCTCGGGGTCAGCGGCGGCGCCGCGCGCCAGGCGATCTACCGCGCCCGGGCGGCGCTCCGCAACGGCCTCGGGCTGCTGATCCCGCTGCCGCTGCTGCGGATGCTGTTCGAACACGGTGCCGCGGCGGACGCGGCGGCGACCGGCGCGGCTGCGGCGGCCGGCGCCGCTGGGGCAGCCGGAGCGGCTGCGGCGGGTGGCGGCGGAGCGACCTTGGGAGGGATCGGCGCGGGCACCGCGTTGAAGGCCGGGCTGGCGACGGTGCTGGTCGCCGGCTCGGTCGGCGCCGCCGGAGTGGCGATAGAGAACCAGCGCTCGGGCAACGGCGGTCCCGACCGGGCCGAGGCCGCGGTCAGCGGCGACCCGCGGAGTGGCGAGGACGGCGCGGATGATGCGAGCGGCGGCTCGTCGGGTCCCGGCTCCGGCGGTGAGCGCGAGCGGGGCGACGACAGCAGCGGCCCCGGCGAGGGCGAGGACGACGACCGTGACCGCGGCTCCGACGACGACCGCCGCGACGAGGACCGCTCCGGCCCCGGCGACGGGGCTGGCGACGACGACTCCGGGCGCGGTCGCGGGCGGAGCGGCGACGATGGCGACGACCGTTCGGGGTCGAGCACGTCGGGGTCGGACAAGAAGGGATCGAGCCAATCGGGCTCGAGCGGCTCCGGGTCCTCCGGGTCGGGCGACGACTCCGACGATGACGACTCGAACAGCGGCAGCGGCTCGGGCAGCTCGGGGTCCGGCAGCTCCGGCTCGGGCTCGGAAGACGACGTCTCCGTCGCCCCTGCCGTCGTCGAATCCGATGGCGACAACGGCAGTGGCGGCGGGACCAGCGAGTCGGACGACTCCGGCGGCGACTCCGGCTCCAGTGGCTCCGGCGGCGGGGATGACGACTAGCCGCGCCGGCCGCTGGACGTTTGACCTACGCCGCGGTGCCCTCCTGGCACTGGGTACCCACTTTCCTGGCACACTGGGTACCCACTTTTGTGGATGAGCCGGAATCGACCTAGGAGGAACCAGATGATCGGATTCAGGAGAGCCCGCGGCCTGCCCAAGTGATGGCAACCGCCCTCGTCGCGTTCCTCGCGCTGGCAGCCCCCGCAGCCGCCAACAACGGCTCGCACGGGGCGATCCTGATCCTCAAGGACGGCCGCGCCTGGTTCGCGAAGGTCGAGCTCGACGACTGAACGGATCTACTTGGCGTCGAGCCAGTCTTTGCCGATGCCGATATCGACCTCGAGCGGCGGGTCGAGCTGGTAGGCAGCGCACATCTCGCGCTCGACCAGCTCGGCCGCGTCGCCCATCTCCCCCGGCGGGCCCTCGAAGAGGAGCTCGTCGTGGATCTGCAGGACCAGCCGGGTCTCCCCCCCGGCCTCGCGCAGCGCCCGCTGGCAGCGCACCATCGCGACCTTGATGATGTCCGCGGCGGTGCCCTGGATCACCGTGTTGACCGCGAGCCGCTCGCCGAGCCGGCGCGTGTTCGGATTGCCTGAGCGCAGCTCCGGGATCGCCCGCCGCCGCCCCATCAGCGTGGTCACGAAGCCCTCCTCCTGCGCCTGTTCGATGATCCGCTCGCGGAAGGCGCGCACGGCGGGGAAGCGCTCCAGGTAGCGGGCGACGAATTCCTCGCCCTCCTTGCGGGGGATGTTGAGGCGGTCCGCCAGCCCGAACCCGGTCAGCCCGTAGACGATCCCGAAGTTGACCATCTTCGCCTTCGAGCGCTGGCCGACGTCGACCTCCTCGCGGGAGATCTCGAAGACCTCGGCGGCGGTCGCCGCGTGCACGTCTTCGCCTTTGTGGAAGACGTCTTTCAACACCCCCTCGTCGGCGACGTGGGCGAGCACCCGCAGCTCCACCTGGCTGTAGTCGGCGGAGAGCAGGCGGGCGCCCTCTTCGGCGACGAAGCAGGCGCGGACCGGGCGGCCGAGCTCGGTGCGGATCGGGATGTTCTGCAGGTTCGGGTTGGTGCTGGAGAGGCGGCCGGTGGTGGTCGCCGCCTGGTTGAAGGTGGTGTGGATGCGGCCGTCGCCGGGGTCGATGAGGTCGGGCAGCGAGTCGAGGTAGGTGTTCTTCAGCTTGGTCAGCTCGCGCCAGGACTCGATCTTCTCGACGATCGGGTGCTCGTCGCGGATCTGGGCGAGCACCCGGGCATCGGTCGAGAAGCCGGTTTTGCCGCGTCGCTTGCGGCTCAGCTCGAGCTTCTCGAAGAGGATGCGGCCGACCTGCTGCGGCGAGCCGATCGTGAACTCCTCCTCGGCCAGCTCGTAGATCTCCTTCTGCAGCGCGTCGATGCGCTCGCCGAAGCCGGCGCCGACCGCGGCCAGGCGCTCGGCGTCGAGCTTCAGGCCCTCGCGTTCCATCGCCGCCAGCACCTCGATCAGCGGCAGCTCGACCTCGCGCAGCAGCGGGTCGAGCCCGAACGACTCCAGGCGCGGGCGCTGCACCTCGGCCAGCGCCGTGACCAGACGCGCTTCCTCGGCCGGGTCGAGCCCCGCCTCGAGCTCTTCGCCCAGCGCCAGCTGGCCGTCGTCCTCGGCCGGCTCGGGGGCGGCGCCCTCGGCGAGCCCGATCCCGGCATCGGCGGCGAGCTCGACCAGGTCGTAGGTGCGGCGTTGCGGCTCCAGCAGGTAGGCGGCGAGCATCGTGTCGTGGTCGAGGCTCAACTCGACCCCCTCGCGGGCCGCGGCGGCGAGCAAGCCGTGGCGGCCGCCTCCGAGCGACTTCAGGTCGTGGCCGACGATCGGCTTCGCGGCCAAAGCGACCGCCAGCTCGTCGTGGGTGGCGGAGCCGGTGACGGTGCGCTCGGCGTCGGCGGCGGCCCAGGTGTGGTCGGCGAGCGCCAATGCCACCGGCCCGTCGGGGATGTCGTCGAGCCCCCCCTCCTCCGCCTCGATCTCGATCTCGGTCTCGACCTTGCGGCCGGGCACGGCGTCGCCCTCGGGCAGCGCTTCTTCCAGCCGCTCGAGGACCGCCCGCAGCTCGAACTCGCGCATGAAGTCGCGCAGGGCGCCGCGGTCGGGCTCGCTGGCCATCGCCTCCTGCAGATCGACCCCGGTCTCGATGTCGTACTGCAGGGTCGCCAGCGCCTGCGACATCCGCGCGTCGTCGGCGTGCTCGGTCAGGTTCTGCTTGCGTTTGGCGCCGGAGATCTCCTCGACGCTCGACAGCACCCCCTCCAGCGAGCCGAACTGCTGCAGCAGCTGGGTCGCCGTTTTCTCGCCGATCCCGGGGACGCCGGGGATGTTGTCGGAGGTGTCGCCGCGCAGCCCCATCATGTCGGTGATCAGCTCCGGCGGCACCCCGTAGCGCTCTTCCACCGCGGCGACGTCGTAGATCTTCGTCTCGGTGATCCCGCGCGAGGTGCTCATCACCCGCACCCCCTCGCCGACCAGCTGGTAGGCGTCGCGGTCGCCGGTCACGACCATCACCTCGATCCCTTCTTCACGCGCCTGTTTGGTCAGCGAGGCGATCACGTCGTCGGCCTCGTATCCCTCGACCTTGACGTTGGTGTAGCCGAAGGCTGCGACCAGCGGCATCAGGTGCGGCCACTGCTCGCGCAGCAGGTCGGGGCGCGGTTTGCGCTGGGCCTTGTAGAGGTCGTAGGTGACCTCGCGTCCCGACATCCCCGCGTCCCAGGCGACCACGACCCCCTGCGGATGGTGCTCGTCGATGATTTTCACCAGCATCGAGGCGAGCCCGTAGATCGCGTTGGTCGGCCGCCCGTCCGAGGTCCCGATCGACTCCGGCAGCGCGAAGAAGGCGCGGTAGGCGAGCGAGTTGCCGTCGATCAGGAAGAGCTGGGGCGGGTCCTTGGGCATCGGCGCTCACTCTATGAGGCCAGGACTACGGAGCGATGTTCAGCACTTCGCCCAGCTCGGCGACTATCTCGGCTGGGTAGTCGTCGAGCTGGGCTCCGGTGTAGCGCCGGACGACATAGCCCATACGCCTGAGGTCGAGTTCCCGTTGGTGGTCGTCCTCGAATGCCTGAGAGCCACGGTGGTAGTCGAAGGAGTCGGTTTCGACGGCGAGCTTGTACTCAGGCCAGAGGAAGTCGACGGTGTATTTGCCGACCTTGACGTTTACTTCGGGGCGCGGGAAGCCGTGCTTTGAAAGAAAGCGCAGGAAGTCGCGCTCGAGGTCGCTTCGAGTGCGGTCGGTCGGCAGGTTGAGCCTGAACTTCATGAACTCGGCCTGGCTCTTGGCCCTGCGAGCGAGGTAGGGCTCGATCGTGTTTTCGAGGTCTTCGATCGTCCGACGGGGCGTGGTCACAGGAACCCGCTCGCGCCGAGTCACTTCTCCTCCTCTTCCCAGAGAGGGAGATCGATGAAGCACGATCCCCGCTCGCAGAGCCTTGCCCGAACTGCTCGGCGAGGTCACGTGCACAGGCCCACCCTCCGGCTTCAGGAACCCCCAGAGATACGCCGCGCTCTGGTGGCTCAGGGCAGCACCGTCCCCACAGACGAGCACTGCGGCCATGAAGCGCTGCCATTCGTTCGGGGAGCGGTGGCCGACTGCGTAGACGCCGCGGTGGAGGCGGTGCAGGCGGCCCGCACGCACCCTTCGCGTGATGCCGCTCTTATCCACGCCAGCCGCCGCGAGCTGCGCCGCCGTCACGACCCCATGCTGCCGCCCCGCAAGCCTCGCGAGGGCCCTGTCGAGTTCCTCTCGCATAGCGAGAGTAAGTCGACAGGGCAGCGCCGACCTCCCCCCTACGGCCTCAATTCTTCGGCTTCGGCGGCAGGGATTGGGCGTAGTCGGCGCCGGCTTCGACCCAGGAGGCGAGGTCGTCGTCGCTGGCGGTTCCCTCGGGGCTGACGTAGATCGAGGTCTTCATCGGTTTGCCGGTGAAGTCCATCGGGCGGACGTGGGGCTCGGCGAGGGCGCGCTCGGCGTCGGGGCCGAGGCGGACCATCAGATCCTCGCCGATCACGCCGACCGCCAT
>JAWVEZ010000079.1:0-4603 GCA_033856455.1 Solirubrobacterales bacterium
CCGCCGCGGCGGCGGCATCGATCTTCAGCACGACGCCGCGTTCGTAGAGCGTCGCCACCTCGGGCGCGTCGACGAACTTGTGGCCGCCCGGGCGGTTCGGGGTGGTGTCGAAGATGACCCCGTCGAACATGTCGGCCTCGCGGGCCGAGAGCACCCGCACGACCCGCCCCAGCTCGACCCCGTCGCTCGAGTAGACGGGTACGCCCTTGTCGACGACCAGATAGGACGTCGGTGCGCCGAGATCCTCCATCGCGGCAGCCTAACCCACCGCGCCCGCCCAGAGCCTTTCCGGGGACAGGTTCTACACTGGCCCGAAGGGGACCTTCAACAGGGGAACGGAGGAGCGATGGGGCTGAATTTGGCATCGATCGTCACGGAGTCGAGCGGCCGCGTGCCCGACAACGTGGCGGTGCGACTCGGCGAGACCGAGCTGACCTACGCGGAGCTCGACGAGCGCAGCGCCCGGCTCGCCAGCCTGCTCGCCGCCCACGGCGTCGAGCCCGGCGACCGGGTCGGGGTGATGCTGCCCAACGTCCCCGAGTTCCCGATCGCCTACTACGGCGTGCTCCGCGCCGGCGCGATCGTGGTGCCGATGAACGTGCTGCTGAAGCGGCGCGAGATCGCCTTCTACCTGAGCGACTCCGGCGCCAAGCTGCTGCTCGCCTGGCACGGCTTCGCCGAGGAAGCGCAAGCCGGGGCCGAGGAGGCCGGGGCCGAGCTGATCGAGGTCGAGCCGGCCGCCTTCGCGGCGCTGCTCGCCGAGCACGAGCCGACCCCCGGCCTGGTCGACAGCGACGAGGGCGACACGGCGGTGATCCTCTACACCTCGGGCACGACCGGCAAACCGAAGGGCGCCGAGCTGACCCACGCCAACCTGCACAAGAACGCCGACGTCTCCTGCCGCACGACCTGCGAGATCAGCGCCGGCGACGTCGTCCTCGGGTCGCTGCCGCTGTTCCACTCCTTCGGGCAGACGGTGAGCATGAACGCCTCGCTGATGGCCGGCGCGACGCTCACCCTGGTGCCGCGGTTCGACCCCGCCGAGGCGCTGGCGACGATGCAGCGCGACGGCGTCACCCACTTCTACGGGGTGCCGACGATGTACGGGGCGCTGCTCCATCACCCCGAGCGCGAGGACTACGACACCTCCGCGCTGCGCACCTGCATCACCGGCGGCGCCTCGATGCCGGTCGAGGTGCTGCACGGCTTCGAGGACGCCTTCGGCGCGATCGTCCTCGAGGGCTACGGCCTCTCGGAGACCTCCCCGGTCGCCTGCTCGAACCACCCCGACGACGAGCGTCTTCCGGGCTCGATCGGGACCCCGCTGGAAGGGGTCGAGATGAAGGTCGTCGACGAGCACGACCAAGAGGTGCCGCAGGGCGAGGTCGGCGAGATCGTGATCCGCGGCCACAACATCATGAAGGGCTACTGGCAGCGCCCCGACGCGACCGAGGAGGCGATGCGCGGCGGTTGGTTCCATTCCGGCGACATGGCGCGGGTGGACGAGAACGGCCGCTTCTTCATCGTCGACCGCAAGAAGGACCTGATCATCCGCGGCGGCTACAACGTCTTCCCGCGCGAAGTCGAGGAGGTCCTCTACGAGCACCCGAAGATCCGCGAAGCGGCGGTCGTCGGCCTCCCCCACCCGGAGCTCGGCGAGGAGGTCGGCGCCGCGGTGGTGACGATGGAGGGCGAGCAGCTGCTGGCCGAGGAGGTCAGCGAGCACGTGAAGGACAACCTCGCCGCCTACAAGTACCCGCGGGTCGTCTGGTTCCTCGACGAGCTGCCGAAAGGCCCAACCGGGAAGATCCTCAAGCGCGAGATCGAGCGGCCGAGCGCCGAGAACCTAGAAACTGGCTGATCAGCCAGTTTCGCTGGTAACCTGCGGAAGCCGACCTATGCACCAGAAGGAGACACGATGAGCGTCGCTGCCCAGAGCCTGATGGACAACATCACCTACGAGGACCTCTACAAGCGCTGGGAGCAGGGCAACTGGAGCGCCTACGACATCGACTTCTCCGAGGACCGCAAGGGCTGGGACGGGCTCAGCGACATCCAGCGCCGCTCGGCGATGTGGATCTACTCGATGTTCTATTACGGCGAGGACCGGGTCGCCGACACCCTCGCCCCCTACGTGACCGCGGCCCCGACCGAGGAGCAGCAGTACTTCCTCGCCACCCAGCAGGTCGACGAGGTCCGCCACGCGGTCTTCTTCCACCGCTTCTTCAAGGAGGTGATCGGGGTCGGCGGCGACTCGGTCCAGCAGACGCTCTCCGCGACCCTGCCGCAGCTCAACTGGGGCTATCGCGGGATCTTCGACCGGCTCGACCGGATGGCCTCCGAACTGCGCAAGGACCGCTCGGTGGCGAAGTACGCGCAGGCGATCACCCTCTACCACCTGATCGTCGAGGGCAGCCTCGCCCAGCCCGGCCAGCACTTCATCGAGGACTTCTTCTCCTCCGAAGAGTCGATGCCCGGGTTCAGCTCCGGGATGGTCAACGTCTCCCGCGACGAGCAGCGCCACATCGGCTTCGGCGTCAAGGTGCTCTCCGAAATCCTCGGCGAGGGCTATCCCGGCTGGGAAGAGAACCGCGCCGCGGTGATCGAGCTGCTGCAGGAAACCCTCCCCTACGGCCCCGCCGTCTTCTACCCGCCGAACATGGACCGCTCCTACACCGAGTGCTACGGCTTCTCGCTCGAGGACATCTACGCGTTCGGGCTCAAACTGATCCGCCAGCGCTGGCGCACGATCGGCTTCCCGACCGAGGAGATGCCGCCCGGCACCTTCCCCTTCGACCCCGAGGCGAGCGAGACGGAGATCGCCGCCCGCCAGGTGAAGATGATGGAAGCCGGCCTCCTCGGCCCGCCCGACGGCCCGCCGCCCTCGACCGACCCGGAGATGCAGCGCATCTACTTCGACCTGATCACCCGCGTCGCCGACCCGGCCGCCGCCAACGGCACGCCGCTCGTCTACCAGTGGCGCTTCACCGACGCCGACCCGTGGCACCTGATCATCGACAACGGCTCGACCCGCGCCGAGCCCGGCGAGGCCCCGAACCCGACCGTGGTGATCGAGAGCAGCTGGGCCGACTGGATCGCCCAGGGAAAACCGGACGCGAACAAACTGAAGATGCTCCTGCAGCGCCGCATCCGCCCGAAGGGGTCGCTGCGCGAGCTGAATCGCCTGCGCCGCGTCTTCAACGGCTAGGACTTCGCTCAGCTGATCGGAGGCCGCTTGTCCGCCCAGGGGCGGGCGGCCTCGATCTGCGCCGCCAGCGAGTACAGCGTCCCCTCGTCGCCGGGGCGGCCGACGATCTGGACGGCGGTCGGGAGGCCGTCGGCGGCGATGCCCATCGGCACCGACATCGCCGGGTTGCCGAGGTGGTTCCAGGGGATGCAGAAGGGATAGACGCGGCTCATCCCGAGCACGGTGTGGAGGGCGCCGCGACCCTGCCAGCGGCGCACCGGAATCGCCGTGCTGCCCATCACCGGCATCACCAGCACGTCGCAGTGGTCGAAGATCGCGTTGACCCGGCGGTCGTCGCTCTCCCTGCCCTTCAGCGCCGCCTCGTAGAGCTTGTCGGGGAGCAGGCCGCCGAGCTTGCCGAAGCCGCGGGTGCGGCGTTCGAGCCGCTCGGGATGGGGCACTTCGGCAACGCTGTCCGAGACGCCGCGCAGGAAGCGCGCCGCCATGTTGTCACCGATCCTGCCCCACTCGGGGTCGCGCTGGCTGACCTCGTGGCCGAGCGAGCCCAGCAGCTCGACGGCCTCGGCAACCGCGCCCTTGACGACGTCGTCGACGATCGGCGGCGCCAGCGCCCGCGGCGCCGCGACCGACCAGCCAACCCGCAGCTTGCCGGGCTCCGTCTGCGCGTACTCGACGAAGGTGCGCTCGGGCTGCGGCGGCGCGCCCGGCTCGGCCGAGCCGCCGGAGACGATGTCGAGCCAGAGCGCCGAGTCGAGCACGCTGCGGCTGACGCAGTTGGCCGCGCTCATCCCGTGCCAGCCTTCGAGGTCGGGTGCCAGCGAGACGCGACCGCGCTGGGGCTTGAGGCCGAACAGCCCGCAAGAGGAGGCCGGAAGACGGATCGAGCCGCCGCCATCCGAAGCCGAGGCGATCGGCACCAGGCCGGCGGCGACCGCCGCCGCCGAACCGCCGCTGGACCCGGCCGGGCTGCGCTGCGGGTTCCAGGGGTTGCGGCTGACGCCGTAGGTCGCCGACTCGGTGAAGCCGCAGATCGCCAGCTCCGGCAGCAGCGTCAGCCCGACGACGATCGCCCCTGCCTCGCGCAGGCGGCGGACCTGCTCCGCGTCCGCTTTGGCCGGCTCGGAGAAGGCGTCGGTGCCCATCGTGCAGACCTCGCCGGCAATCGGCATCTCGTCCTTGATCGCGATCGGGACGCCGAGCAGCGGCCGCTCCTCCCCGCCCTTCAGCCGCGCTTCGGCCTGCTCGGCTTCGAGCAGCGCCCGCTCGGCGAAGACCTTGCGGAAGGAGTTCAGCTCCGGGTCGAGCCGGGCGATCCGCTCCAGGGAAAGCTCGACGAGCTCGCGCGGCGAGACCTCGCCGGCCCGGACCATCTCCGCCTGCCGCGCCGCCCCCGCG
>JAWVEZ010000080.1:0-4262 GCA_033856455.1 Solirubrobacterales bacterium
TTTCGGCGGCGGCTCCTCCAGCGTCTTCAGGAAGGCGTTCCAGGCCTCTTTGGTCAGCATGTGCGCCTCGTCGAGGATGTAGACCTTCCAGTGGCCGCCGGCCGGCGCGTAGGCGACCCGCTCGCGCAGGTCGCGGACGTCGTCGACGGAGCGGTTGGAGGCGGCGTCCATCTCGATCACGTCGATCGAGGTGCCGGCGGCGATCGTCACGCAGGACTCGCATTCCCCGCAGGGGGTCACGGTCGGCCCGCCGCGCTCGCAGTTCAGCGAGCGGGCGAGGATCTTCGCCATCGAGGTCTTGCCGGTCCCGCGCGAGCCGACGAACAGGTAGGCGTGGTTGACCTTGTCCTGCTCGACCGCGTTGCGCAGCGTGCGCACGACGTGCTGCTGGCCCACGACCTCGTCGAAGGACCCGGGGCGGTGGCGGCGGTAGAGGGACGTTGACTCGGCTGACATCAGGTCTCCGGCCAGTCTAACCACGCTTCCCCCGCGCCCTACCGGTAGCTTGCGCGCGTGCAGACGAGGGTCTCCAGCTGGCTCGTGCCGGCCGCCTGGGTCGCCGGCGTGAGCGCCGTCCTGCTGCTGCTCTTCCCGGTCGGCTTCCCCAACTACGACACGATCTACGCGCTCGTCTGGGGTCGCGAACTGGCCCACGGGATGAGCCCGGACGTGGGCTCGGCGCTGCCCCCCACCCCGCACCCGCTGACCGAGCTGCTCGGCCTCGTGACGACGCCGCTCGGCGACGGGGCGATCGCGGTGACGATGGTGATCGCCTACGCCGTCCTGGGCCTGATCGGGTTCTTCGTCTACCGGCTCGGGGCGATCTGGTTCGACCGCTGGATCGGCGGCGTCGCCGCGGCGATCGTCCTCACCCGGGCGCCCTTCCTCTCCAACGGCCTGCGCGCCTACATCGACCTCCCCTACATCGCCCTCTGCCTCGCCGCCCTGCTGGTCGAGGCGAAGCGGCCACGAGCCGGCTGGCCGGTCCTCGCCCTGCTCGCCCTGGCCGGGTTGCTGCGCCCGGAGGCCTGGCTCTTCGCCGGCGCCTACTGGCTCTGGCTGACCTTCGATCTGCGTTCCGGTGGGAGCTCCGATCGCATAGCGAGCAAAAGTCCCACCGGAATCCTCAGCCTAGGCAGATGGAGGCTCGACTGGCGGCGCGAGCGCGGGACCCGGGAGCTGGTCTGGCTGGCGGTGCTCGCCATCGCCGGCCCCGTCCTCTGGGCGCTGTTCGACGCGATCACCGCCGGCGACCCGCTCTACTCGTGGTTCGGGACCAAAGAAACGGTGGAGACGCTCGAACGCAAGACCGGCCCGGTCGACCTCGTCCTCTACGGCCCCCGCGCGCTTGGCGAGGTCCTGCAGTGGCCGGGCATGGTCGGGGCGGCCGGCGGGATCGTGCTCGGGCTCGCCTTCCTGCGCCGCCGCTCGGGGTTCGGCGTCGCCGCCGCCTTCCTCGCCCTGCTCGCCTTCGCGATCCTCGCCTGCGGCGGCCTCGCGATCCTGCCCCGCTACACGATGCTGGCCGCGGCGATCCTGGCGATCTTCGCGGCGCTCGGCCTGCTCGGCTGGCGCCTGCTGCCGAAGCAGCACCCGTGGCGGCGCTGGTGGATCGCCTTCGCCGCCGTCGTCGCCCTGATGTTCGTGGTCTGGGCGCCGAACCAGTGGGATCTCGACTCCCGCGTCGACACCGACCTCACCAACCAGGCGCGGATCGAGGACGACCTCACCGACCTGGTCGACGCCGATGCCTTCGAGCCGCTCTGCGGCAAGATCGCCGTGCCCAACCATCGCGCCGTTCCGCGTCTTGCCTTCGGCCTCGACATCCGGCCCAGCGAGGTGGTCAGCTACAGCGAGGAAAAGGAGGCGATCCCCAACCGTGGCTACTTCGTCGTCCCAGCATCAGCGTTCGTGATCGAAAACTTCATCCTCGACCCCGGCGATCCGACCAAGATCAACGTCGACCCACCCGCCGGCTTCCAGCTGGTCGCCGAGAACGAGTCCTGGCAGGTCTACCGCCGCTGCTGAGCGCGCGCGGCCTAGGGGAACGCCGCGCCGGGCGGCAGCTCGAAGCCGCGGTTGAAGCGCAGCGCGCTGACCCCGTCGCAGCTCTCGTAGGTGGCATCGGGACCGTCCCCGCGCGCCTCGGGCACGATCACGCCGAAGTTGGCGACGTCACGGGCGCCGAACTTGAGTTCGGTGTGGACCCGGCCCCAGCGGCCGCCCCCGTCCTCCTGCCAGTTCATGATCAGCTTGCCGTTGGCGGGGACCGTGCGGCCCTCCGGGGCTCTCGCGCCGCCGGTGAAGAAGCGCTCTTCGGCGGTCGGTTCGTCGGAGGCCTGGCAGACGATGCGGATCTGGAACTCGAGGTTGCGGACCTTGCGGTTGCGGACGGTGAAGTAGACGTATTCGCCCCGCGCCGCCCTGAGGGCGCCATAGCTGCCGTTGGGGATCACCGCGGTCGCGGCCGGGCGGGCCGCCGGGCGCGCGTCGGCGTCCCCGGAGGAGGCGAGGAAGGCGGCGGCGATCCCGGCCACGAGGACCAGACCGACGGTGAGGAATTCGCGCTTGTAAGAGGCGGGGACGAGGTTCATTCCTCTGGTGTCGGCCGTCTTCGGCCCCTCCTTGAATCCCGAGTTGCCGGTTGTGGGCGCATAGCGACGACAACCGGCAACTCGGCGGCCGCTCAGCCGGTCTCGGCGCGGACGATCGCCGCGTGGGTCTCGGCGGCGACGCCGGGATCGGCGAGGTCGACCCGCGGCGGCAGCTCGACGTGGAGGTCGTCGGAGGGGTCGAGCCGGACGCGCAGGCGCCCGGCGCTGCGCGAGCCGAGCACGTGGCCGCCGCGCTCGCGATCCTCGCTGACGAAGTGCAGGTGGTAGCCGGCGACCTCGATCCCCTCGACGTAGGCGGGGAAGCGGAAGCCGACCATCGTGCCGGCGACGTCGTGCAGCTCGAACACGTTCTGCTCGGCGACCACCTCGGTCAACGGCCGGTAGGGCGGCTCCTGGGCGGGGACCGAGCGGGCGCGGACCGAGTCGAAGCGACCGTCGAGGCGGACGGCACAGGAGGAGGCCCCGGCGGGCACCAGCTCGTCGAGCCCGGCCAGCAGCGCCTCGTGGTCGAGCGGTCCCCCGACCTCCTCGTCGACGGTCGGCTCGAACCGGGTCACCACCGCGAACGGCGTCTGCGCCTGCGGCGCGATCGGGTGGATCCGGCCCTCGACGTCGGCCCGCAGGAACTCGCCGTCGAGGGCGATCATCTCGCCGTCGAGCCGGTTCAGCGTGCCGAGCCCGAGGTCGCCGTGCGCGGCCAGCTCGGCGAAGCTGAGGTCGCCGTCGTAGGCGCCGTCGAGCAGCGCCCCGATCGTCGAGGCCTGAAACAGCACGTGGCGCTCGCGCTCCTCGTGCAGGTCGGCCCGCCGCATCGACTCCACGTGCAGCGACTTGATCCAGCGCTCGTCCAGCATCGGCCGTCAGTCTCCCAGGCGGGCCCGCCGTAGGCTGCCGCGCGTGTCCGGGGACCCGCTCGCCGAGCGCCTGGCCGCCGCCTGAGTCGGCGGGCGCGGCCGAATCGGTAGCGTCACCCCGATGGCAGCCATCGAGCTATCAGGAGTCGTCAAGCGGTTCGGCCCGATCACCGCGGTCAACGGGCTCGACCTCGACGTGCCGGAGGGCATCTGCCTCGGCCTGCTCGGCCCCAACGGCGCCGGCAAGTCGACGACGATGCGGCTGCTGACCGGCCAGGCGATCGCCGACGAGGGCACGCTGCGGGTGCTCGACCACGAGCTGCCGCGCCAGTCGAAGGAAGCGCGGGCGCTGATGGGCGTGGTCCCGCAGCTCGACAACCTCGACGTCGACGTCACCGTCGAGGACAACCTCGCGGTCTACGCGCGCCTTTACCGGGTCGGCGACGTCGGCGCCGCGGTCGACAAGGCGCTCGGCATCGCTCGCCTCCACGACCGCCGCAAGGACGAGGTCGACAAACTCTCCGGCGGGATGCGCCGCCGCCTGCTGCTGGCCCGCGGCCTCGTCCACGAACCGCGCCTGATTCTGCTCGACGAGCCCACGGTCGGCCTCGACCCCCAGATCCGCACCGAGCTCTGGACCCTGATCGGCGAGCTGCGCTCGCGCGGCACGACGATCCTGATGTCGACCCACTACATCGAGGAGGCCGAGCGCCTCGCCGACGAGGTGGCGGTGATGACCAAGGGCAAGATCATCAGCCGCGGGCGCCCGGTCGAGCTGATCAGCGAGCACGCC
>JAWVEZ010000081.1:0-3815 GCA_033856455.1 Solirubrobacterales bacterium
CGTAGAAGCCTTTGTCGACGTCGGCGATGATCTCCTCCGGGGTGGCGTCGCCGGGGGCGATGTAGGTGTTGGTCATGCGCGGGATCGGCAGGTGGCGGAAGCTCTCGCGGCGGCCGTTGCCGGTCGAGGCGACGCCTTCGCGCTCCGCCGTCACGTGGTCGTAGAGGTAGGCGGTGAGGCGCCCGTCCTCGATCACCTGCGTCTTCTGGGTCGGTACGCCCTCGTCGTCGATCGCGTCGCTGCCCCACTCGTTCGGCAGGCGGCCGTCGTCGTAGGCGTTGAGCAGCGGCTGGGCGACCTGCTCGCCGAGCTTGCCGACGTAGACGCTGGCGCCCTTCTGGATGTGGTCGGCCTCGAGCCCGTGGCCGGTCATCTCGTGGAAGAGGACGCCGCCGAAGCCGCCGCCGACCACGACCGGCATCGAGGCCGAGGGGGCAGGGCCGGCGTCGAGCAGGACCAGCGCCTTGCGCGCCGCCTGCTCGGCGATCAGCGCCGGGTCGTCTTCGAGCAGCTCGAAGCCGCGGTGGGCGCCGAGCGTCTCGGCGCCGGTCTCGACGTTGTCCCCACGACGGGCGACCGCCTGGGCGCCGATCCGGGTCCGGGTGCGGTCGTCCTCGGCCAGCAGGCCGTCGGAGTTGGCGACGGTGACCTGGCGGCGCGCCTCGGCGTAGGAGGCGGTGAACTGGGCGATCTCGCCGCCCTGGGCGCGGCCGCGCTCGTCGAGCTCGCGCAGCAGACCCGCCTTGCGCGAGGCGGCGACCTCCTCGGGGCGGTGCTCGATCGGCACCGGGGTGACTGCCAACGCCTGCAGCGCCCGCGGCTCGCGGCGCTCGCCGCGCAGCGCCGAGGCGGCTTCGTCGGCGGCGCGTTCGAGGTCGGCGGGGTCGAGCCCGTCGACGTGGGCGAAGTAGGTGGTGCCGCCGTCGATCACCCGCACCCCGGCGCCCTCCTCGGCCCCGGACTGGACCGACTCGATCCGCGACTCGTCGATCGCCATCGTCAGGCCGCCGCGGCGTTCGGCGAAGACCTCGGCGAAGCGGCCACCGTTGGCCAGCGCGCGGGCGAGAACGCGCTCGCAGACCGCGGGATCGATCAGCTCGCTCATGGCTTCCCCTTCTTCCCGGCGACCTCGATCAAGCGCCCGGCGGCGACGAACAGCTCGGCCCCGACCGCGGACTCGCCGGCCTGGTCGGTGCTGCGCCCGCTCGCGTAGTAGAGGCGGGCGAAGGGGCGGCGGGCGATCCGGCGCCGGCGCACGTAGGCGGCCGCCTCGTCGGCGTAGCCGGAGACGCGGTCGAGGAAGATCCGGTGCGGCTTCGGAGGCATCAGCCCTCGGGCTCCGTGTCTTGTCCCCCGCCCGCGGTGGACAAGTCGCCCTGCGCGAGCTCGCGCAGGGTCGAGCGCATGTCGAAGAAGAGGAGTGAGGCGAGCGCGAAGCGCTCGGTCACAGCGACTGCGGCGTAGCCCTGATGACGCAGGGCGAAGACCTCGCCCTGCTCGGTGGCGACGTGGACCTGCTCCACCGCTTCGGCCTCGGCGCCGTCGGCGACCGCGAACAGCGCCGCCGCGTCCTCGCGCCAGCGACCCGGCTCGCCCGTGGCGGCGAGAACCGCGCCGTCGGCGTCAAGTATCGCCGCCCCGCGCAGGTCCGGCGACATCTCGGTCAGGAAGGCCAGCGCCGCCTCCGCGGAGCCTCCCGGTGCGAGCGTGGCTGCGGAGCCGTCGGCCATCTAGATGACGGACTCCACCATCAGGCGCGCCTGGATGACGCACCCGGCACACTGCGCATCTCTGCGTCCTCGGACTTGCCTTTGCCCACCGGCAAAGGCTGCGCCCTGCGTCCTTGATCTGCTTGGCCGGGAGCGCCCCCAGTTACACCTCATGGTGCAGTCCGTCATCTGAGCGAAGATACCCGACGATGTCCCTCGCCCGAGCATCCTGGATCATCACCGTCGTCGCCTGCGCGATCGCCGCCCTCGCCTTCGCGCTCAGCGGCTACACCGGCTACACGATCACCCTCGTCGCCGTCGGCCTCGCCGCCGCCGTGAATCTGCTGCCGCCGGCGTAGGGACGAGCCACGCCACCGGGCCGGGTCGCACACCGACTCGGCAGGCAGGTGTGCGCCCCGGCCCGGCGGCTCGTTGCGTCCCGCTATCCAGGACAAGTCGGACCGCAAGGTTCCGGTGGGACTTACGACCGCATAGCGACCAAAACTCCCACCGGAAGCGCCGGACCGGGCCACCACGCACACCTACCTGCCCATGGAGGTGTGTGTGGTGGCCCGGCGTCCCCCGCTTCAGCCCGACCTAAACGGCCCGTCCCGGCTCTCGTCCGGCTCGCGGAACGAGGTCTCCGGCTCGGCGTGGATCAGGACGTCGGCCTGGGGGATCTCGGCCTCGATCGAGGCGCGCATCGCGTGGGCGAGGTCGTGGGCGCGCTCGAGGCTGGTGCCGGAGACGTACTGGACGTGGAAGTCGATGTGGCGGCGGCTGCCGGCGCGGCGGGCACGCAGCTTGTGGTACCCGGCGACCTCCTCGGTGCGCGAGGCGGCGATCGCCGCCTCGATCTTGTCCATCTCCTCGGCCGGCAGGGCTTCGTCGACCAGGACGCCGGAGGAGCGGCGCATGATCCGGATCCCGGACCAGACGATCGCCACGGCGACGACGAGGGCGGTGATCGAGTCGAAGGCGTCGGCCCCGGTCAGCTCGACCAGGGCGAGGCCGACCAGCACGCCGGCCGAGGTCATCGCGTCGGTCCGCAGGTGGGCGGCGTCGCCTTCCAGGGCCGGCGATTCGAGCGTCCTGGCACGGCGGTAAAGGACCGCCGAGACGACCAGGTTGGCGACCACCGAGAAGCCCATCACGGCGATGCCGATGCCGAGCGATTCGATCCCGGCGCCGTCGGCCAGGCGCTTCGTCGCCTCGTAGATGATCACCCCGGCGCCGACCAGGATCAGCATCCCCTCGATGTTCGCCGCCAGGCTCTCGACCTTCTCGTGCCCGTATGGGTGCTCCTCGTCGGCCGGCTCGTCGGCTTTGCGGACCGAGATGAAGGCGATCACCGAGGCGACGAGGTCGATCAGCGAGTGGATCGCCTCGGTGATGATCGCGATCGAGCCGGTGATCGCTCCGGCCGCCAGCTTCAGCGCGATCAGCAGCGCGTTGGAGGCGATCGAGAGGCCGGCGGCGCCGCTTTTGGTGCGGAACATGACGCCCCTCTACCCGGCGGCGGCGAGGTGGTCCGCGAGCAGCGCCGCGGCGCGGCCGCGGTGGCTGATCGCGTTCTTCTCGGCCTGGCTCAGCTCCGAGTAGGTGCGTTCGTCCTCGGGCCCGGTGTCGTCGGGGACGAAGGCGGGGTCATAGCCGAAGCCGCCCTCGCCGCGGCGCTCGCGCAGCAGGCGGCCCTCGCAGCGGGCCTCGATGACGTGCTCGGTGCCGTCGGCGTCGACCAGGGCGAGCGCGCAGACGTAGGCGACCCGGCGGCTGCCGCCGGCCGCGTCGACTTCGCGCAGCAGCTTCGAGAGGTTGCTCTCGTCGGTCGCGCCGGGGCCGTCGTAGCGGGCCGAGTAGATGCCGGGAGCACCGCCGAGGTCCTCGGCCTCGATCCCCGAGTCGTCGGCGAGCACCGGCTCGCCGGTCGCCGCGTGCACGGCCCGCGCCTTGATCAGCGCGTTGGCCTCGAAGCTGTCGCCGTCCTCGGGCGGCATCTCGAAACCCTCCGGCAGCGGCTGCAGCTCGACCCCGGGCAGCAGTTCCGCCATCTCGGCAACCTTGTGGCGGTTGCCGGTGGCGAGGATCAAACTACCCGCTCCTGCA
>JAWVEZ010000082.1:0-39287 GCA_033856455.1 Solirubrobacterales bacterium
GCCCCCGCCCGCCCCCACCGCGCCCGGCACCATCCCCCTGCCGCCGACGACCAAGCAGGTCGACTTCGCGCCGGAGAAGCTGTTGCGGGCCGAACCGGAGAGCCTCGGCTGGGACCTGGCGCGGGCCCAGGCGCACCGCGGGCGCGGGCAGCTGGCCGGCGAGCGTCCGGCCGCCGACCCCGACTTCCGCTTCGCGGTCCTGCAGGGGGAGATGTACCGGCGTCATCTGCGCGGCTCGGTCGCGCGCTTCGACGCGCTGCAGCTGGCCCGCCACATCTCCCACTTCTCGCGCTGGTACAGCGAGGCCGAGCGCCCGCCCGAGGTCGAGCGGGTCGTGCAGGCGGTGCTTGCCGGCGGGGTCCAGGGCCTCGGGCTGGAGGGTGCGTGATGCGAACCCTGCTGGTCGACAACCACGACTCCTACACCTACAACGTCTTCCACCTGCTGGCCGCGGCCTGCGGTGAGGAGCCGGTCGTCGTCAACAACGACGCGGTCTCCTGGCGGGTGCTCTCGCGCTCGGAATTCGACGCCTTCGTGCTCTCGCCGGGGCCGGGACGGCCCGAACGCTGGCACGACTTCGGCGTCTGTCGCGACATCCTCACCTACAGCGAAGCGCCGGTGCTGGGGATCTGCCTCGGCCACCAGGGGATCGGCAACGAGCTCGACGGCCGGGTCGGCAGCGCCCCCGAGGCGATGCACGGCCGGCTGAGCAAAGTGCGCCACGGTGGGACCGGCCTGTTCGAGGGGGTGCCACAGGGCTTCGAGGTGGTTCGCTACCACTCGCTGGCGATCACCGAGCCGATGGGCCCCAGTGGCCGCGAGACCGCCTGGGCCGACGACGGGGTCGTGATGGGGGCCGAACACCGCACGCGGCCGATGTGGGGCGTGCAGTTCCACCCCGAGTCGGTGGCCACCGAGCACGGCCGCAAGATCGCCGAAAACTTCTATGCGATGGCCGAGCGCCACAGCGGCCGCCGCAGCGGCACGCCGCGCCTGCGCCGCGAGCGCACGGCGCCCGCGCCGAGCGCCGCGCCGGCCGCCGCCAGCCGCGATGCCGACAAGGGCCTGCGCCTGCGGTGGCGTGAGCTCGAGGGCGCGGCGCCGACCGAGCAGCTCTACGAACGGCTCTTCGGCGAGGCCGAGTTCAGCTTCTGGCTCGACAGCGCCGACGCGCCGACCTGGCTCGCCCAGTGCTCCTACCTGGGGACCAGCGCCGGCCCCGGCAGCTCCCTGGTCAGCTACGACGTCGACAGCGGCGAGCTGGCGCTGGAGCGCGACGGGGTGCGCAGCGTCCAGCACAAGTCGATCTTCGACTTCCTCGACCGCGAGCTGGCGCTGAACGAGGTCGAGCCGCCGCCGGGCGTGCAGCGCGGCCTGGTCGGCGGCTACGTCGGCTATCTCGGCTACGAGTGCAAGGCCGACTGCGGGGCCCGCAACCTGCACAGCTCCGACCTTCCGGACGCCGCCTTCATGCTCGCCAACCGGGTGCTCGCGGTCGACCACGCGAGCCGCCGCAGCTACCTCTTCGCGCTCGGGCCGGCGGGCGATCCGGAGGCCGAGCGCTGGCTCGAGTGGGCGGGCGAGCTGGTCGCCGCGGCGATCGCCGAGCCGCCCCCGGAGGCGCCGCTGGATCCGCCCGAGGAGCCCGGCGGCCACGTCCGCTTCCAGTGTGGCCGCGGCCGCGACCGCTACCTCGCCGACATCGTCCGCTCGCAGGCCGAACTGGCCGCCGGCGAGTCCTACGAGGTCTGCCTGACCGACCAGATCTCGACCGACGCCAGCCCCGATCCCTTCGCCCTCTACCGTCAGCTGCGGCGCAGCAACCCGTCCCCGTTCGCCGCCTTCCTGCGCTTCGGGGAGAACGCGATCGTCAGCTCCTCGCCGGAGCGCTTCCTCTCGGTCGACCGCCAGCGCCAGGTCCAGGCGCGGCCGATCAAGGGGACGATCTCGCGCCACGAGGACCCGGCCGAGGACGCCGCCCGGGTCGCCTTCCTGCAGGGCGACGAGAAGACCAAGGCCGAGCACCTGATGATCGTCGACCTGCTGCGCAACGACCTCGGAATCGTCTGCGACGTCGGCAGCGTCAGCGTCCCCGACCTGATGGTGGTCGAGCCCTACGCGACCGTCCACCAGGTCGTCTCGACGATCGTCGGCAGCCTCGAATCGCACCGCTCCGCGGCCGAGTGCGTGCGCGCCTGCTTCCCCGGCGGCTCGATGACCGGGGCGCCGAAGGAGCGGACGATGGAGATCATCGACGGCCTCGAGTCCGAGGCGCGCGGCGTCTACTCGGGGGCGATCGGCTACTTCGGGCTCGACGGCTCGACCGACCTCAGCATCGTCATCCGCACGATCGTGATGCGGCCGGGGCGGACGACGATCGGGGCCGGCGGCGCGATCGTCATGCAGTCCGACCCGCAGGAGGAGTTCGACGAGATCCTGCTGAAGGCGCGGGCGCCGATGGCGGCGATCGCCCAGGCGGTGACCGGCAGCGCCGAGCCCGAGGTCGCCTGGAGCATCGAGCTGGAGCCGGTGCATGTCTGAATGGGTTGTCCGCGGGGCGGAGCTCGGCGACGTGGCCGCCGTGGCGGCGGCGGTCGAGGCGCTGCTGCTCGAGCTCGGCGGGCGGCCGCCGTCCCGTGCCGCGATCGAGGACGAGGTGCGGGCGCTGATCGAGGACGAGGCGGCCGGTGACGTGCTGGTCGCCGAGGCCGGCGGCGAGCTGATCGGGGTGCTCGGCTCGAGCTGGCAGCGGGCGATCCACGTGCCCGGGCGGTACGTCGTCGTCCAGGACCTCTGGACCGACCCGGCCTGGCGCGGCAGCGGGGTCGGCGCGGCGCTGATCGAGTCGCTGGCCGAGATCGCCGCCGAGCAGGGGGCGACGCGGCTCGAGGTCGGCCTGCCGCGCGAGGACTTCGCGGCGATCGAGCAGACGACCGCCTTCTACAGCGCCAACGGGTTCGAGCACCTCGGGCCGAGGATGCGGCGGAAGCTCGAATGACCGAGCTGCTGATGATCGAGCAGCGTCGCGGCAGCGACGACGCGGCGCCCTGGGTGCGCGAAGGCGACCGCCGGCTGCCCGGGCAGGACAGCAACCTGCGGCTCAGCGAGCTGCGCGAGGGCCTGGTCCGCCACGCCGGCGTCCGCGCGGTCGTCGCCGACGCCGCCGACGAGACGGTCGAGCGCACGCTCGGCGCCCTGCACGAGCGCCGCTACCTGGAGGCCCTGGCGGGGGTCGGCGCCTCCGAGCAGGTGGTGCTGGCCGAGTTCGCGCCGCCCGGGCTGGAGCCCGACATCCCGGTCCGTGCCGGCCTCGTCGCCGCCGCCCGCGAGGGCGTCCGCACCTCGATCACCGCCGCCGAGCGGCTCCTGGGAGGCGCCCGCTACACCTACGCGGTCTGTCGCCCGCCCGGCCACCACGCCGGCCCCGCCTTCCTCGGCGGCTATTGCTACCTGAACAACGCCGCGGCGGCGGTGCGGACGCTCTGCGAGGGCGGGATCAAGCCGGTCGGGATCCTCGACCTCGACCTCCACTACCCGAACGGGACCGCGGCCCTGGTCGAACGGATGGCGGACGCGACGCTGCACTCGCTGCACGCCTCGCCGGTCACCAACGTCGCCCCCGGCACGGTGCTGCCGCAGGCCGATGGCGAACGCGCGATCGCCTTCGCCGAGGCCCCGGATCAGGATTTTTACCTGGCTGAGGTGGGCGCCTCTGTGGAGGCACTCGCAGCCGAGGCGGCGGCGCTGGTCGTCTCGCTCGGCTACGACACGGTGCGCGGCGACCCGCACGGCGGCTGGAGCTTCTCGCCGGCGATCTTCGCCGAGGTCGGCCGCCTGCTCGCCTCCTGCGGCCTGCCGATCTGCGTGATCCAGGAGGGCGGCTACTCGCTGCCGGCCCTGGCCGCCTGCAGCCACGCCTTCGCCAACGGCCTGCTCGGAGGGGACGAGCGATGAGCGGCCTGGAGCCGTTCCGCGCCCGGCTCGACGTGGTCGACGACGAGATCGCCCGCCTGCTCGGCGAGCGCTTCCAGATCTGCCGTGAAGTCGCGATCTACAAGAGCGAGCACGAGATCCCGATGATGCAGCCCGACCGGGTGCGGGTCGTGCGCCAGCGCTACCTCGACCGCGGCGCCGCCGCCGGCCTGCCGGCCGACTTCAGCGGCGCCCTCTTCGAGCTGCTGATCGCCGCCACCTGCAAGGCGGAGGACGAGCTGATGGACGAGCTGTCCGCCCAGAAAGCGACGCGGGCATGAGCGCGCTGCCGCCCGGCCCGCGGATGCCGCGCGCCCTGCAGGCGATCGGCTGGACGCAGCGACCGCTGCCCTTCCTCGAGCGCTGCCAGCGCCGCTTCGGCGACGCCTTCACGCTGCGGATCATGCACTGGGGGGACTGGGTGATCCTCGCCGACCCCGCCGACGTGAAAAAGGTCTTCACCGGCGGCGACGCGGTCGGGGTCGACATCGCCAACCCGCTGCTCGGGCCGGTGCTCGGGCCGCGCTCGGTGATGCTGCTGGAAGAACCGGAGCACATGACCCGCCGCAAGCTGATGCTGCCCTCCTTCCACGGGCGCAGCGTCGCCGCCAGCGCCGAGGCGATGGCCGAGGTGGCGCACCGGGCGGTCGCCGAGTGGCCGGTCGGGGAGCCGTTCGCGCTCTGGCCGCGGATGCAGGACATCACCCTCGACGTGGTCATGCGCAGCGTCTTCGGGCCGGATCCCGAACCCCGCCTGGCGCCGCTGCGCGAGCGGCTGCGGACCCTGACCACCTGGATGAACGAACCGCGCAACCTGGCGCTGCTGGCGCTGGCCGGCCCCGACCGGGTGGCCGCCAGCCGTGGCTACCGGGAGGCGATGGAGCCGGTCGAGGAGGCGGTGATGGAGGAGGTGCGCCGTCGCCGCGCCGAACCCGACCGCGAGGACGTCGTCTCGATGCTGGTCCACGCGCGCTACGAGGACGGCTCGACACTCAGCGACCGCGACCTCCGCGACGAACTCGTCACCCTGCTCAGCGACGGGCCGACCTCGACCTCGCTCTCCTGGGCCTTCGAGCGGATGCTGCGCAACCCGGAGGTGCTGGGGCGCGCCCACGCCGATGCCATCGACGGCGACGGCTCCTACCTCGACGCCGTGGTCAAGGAGACCCTGCGGCTGCGGCCGCCGGTCCCGGTCGTCGTCCGCCGCCTGCTCGAGCCGATGCGCCTGGCCGGCTACGACCTGCCGGCCGGGACCACGGTCGCGCCCTGCATCCACCTGATCCACCGCAGCCCCGCGTACTACGAGCAGCCGCGCCGGTTCCGCCCCGAGCGCTTCCTCGAAGCGCCGCCGGGCACCTACACGTGGATCCCCTTCGGCGGCGGCGTGCGCCGCTGCCTCGCCGCCAGCTTCGCGGAAATGGAGATGAAGCGAGTCCTTTCCGTGGTCCTCTCCCAGGTTGAGCTGCGCTCCGCGGCGCGTCGCGACGAGCGCGCGCGCCGCGGGGCGATCTCATTCAGCCCCGACCAGAGCGGCCTGGTGATCGCCGAGCCCCGCGTCAACGGCCGCCCCGACCGCACCTCGCTCGCCGCTGCCTAGGAAGACGATGAGCGGCGAGACCACCAGCCCGACCGAAGCCGATCTGCTGATCGTCGGCGCCGGCGCCAAGGCGGCGGCGATCTCGGCCAAGGTGCACGCGATCAACGAGCTCGGGCTCGGCCCGCTCAAGGTCACGATCGTCGAGAAAACCGAGCCGGCCGCCTCCTGGCTGGGGCGCAACGGGATGACCTCCGGCGAGGAGCCGCTGGCGGTCCCGCCGATCAAGGACATCGGCTTCCCCTACCGCTCACGGCGCCAGTTCGGCGACGCCGGCGACGCGATCGACGCCGGGCTCCTGCCCTTCAGCTGGCAGCGCTACGCGATCGAACGCGGCACCTACGCCACCTGGGTCAACCGCGAATCGCCGCCGGTCCGCCACCGCGACTACGGCGCCTATCTGGGTTGGGTGATGGAACGGGCGACCGCGGGAATCTCCCACTTCCACGGGCGGGTCGAGCGGGTCGGGCTGACCCCGGAGAGCGACGGCTGGGAGATCGAGGTGGCCGAACGCGGCGACCCCGCCGACCCGGTTCGCCACCGCGGCCGCGCCCTGATCCTCACCGGCCCCGGCGTCCACCGCGACTTCCCGGCCGACCCCGATGTCGGCGAGCGCCTCTTCCACTGCGACAGCCGCCGCGACGAGTTCGCCCGCATCCCGGCCGACGCCGACGCCGAGATCGCGATCGTCGGCGGCGGCGAGAGCGCGCTCAGCGCCCTGGTCTTCCTGCGCGCCTTCCGGCCGCGGGCGCGGATCACCGTCTACACGCCGACCCTGCCGCTGAGCCGCGGCGAGAGCTTCCTCGAGAACCGCGTCTTCGCCGACCCCGACGACGTCGGCTGGGAGCGCCTCGACCTGCAGACCCGGCGCGACTTCGTCAAGCACTGCGACCGCGGCGTCTTCGACGTCGGCGTGCTCGCCTCGATCGCCGGCGACGGCCAGTGCTCGTTCCTGACCGGCCGCGCCGTCCACGTCGGCGCCGAGGGCGAGGGCGTCGCGCTCGAATACGAGGGGCCCGACGGGATCGTCGCCGAGCCCTACGACTGCGTCGTCAACTGCACGGGCTTCGACCTGCTGGCGCAGGTCCGCGGTCTCTTCGCCCCGGACCTGCGGGCCGCGGTCGAGCGCCTCGCCGGCCCGCTCTGGGACCGGCCGCCGCAGACCGAGGTCCCGATCGGCCGCGCCCTCGAGCTGGTGGGGATGGATCCCCGCCTGCACATTCCCGGGCTCGGCGGTCTCAGCCAGGGACCCGGCTTCGCCAACCTCGGCAGCCTCGGGCTGCTCGCCAACCGTGTTCTGCAGCCGTATCTGCCGGGCCTCGGCACCGATGCCGCCGGCTCCGGTCCGCAGCAACAGCGTAAGTCCGTACTGATCGAATAGGGAGGGACAGGGATGTCGCAGTCGCCAAGCAGGGGTATTCGTGCCGCCATCGGTTTTGCGCTATTTGCGCTCGCGCTGGCGGCGCTCGCCGGGTGCGGAGGCTCGGACGACAGCGGGGGCGGTGATGGCGGCGATGGGACGCGCAGCGTCGGCGGGACCGGGTACCCCGGGGTCGATGCCGCCAACACCCGCGCCGTGCAGGGGAGCCCGATCAACCGCGACTCCGTCAGCAGGCTCGGGGTCGCCTGGAAGCTGCCGTTGACGGCACAGGGAAGCTTCGGCGCTTACGCCTCGACGCCGGTGATCGTCGACGGCGTCGTCTACCTGCAGGACCTCGAGTCCGACGTCCAGGCGGTCGCCCTCGACAGCGGCGAGGTGCTCTGGAAGAAACGGTACGGCGAGGTCGACCTCGGGCCGAACGGCGTAGCGGTCGCCGAGGGCAAGGTGTTCGGCGCCACCGCCACCGCCGCCTTCGCGCTCGACCAGGAAAGCGGCAAAGAGCTTTGGTCGGTGCCGCTGGTCAAGGACCCGAGCTCCGAAGCGATCAGCATCGCGCCGGGCTACAGCGACGGGCTCGTCTACGTCTCGACCGTCCCGGCCGTCTCCGACGCCTCGTATCCCGGTGGCGGCGTCGGCGTGATCTACGCGCTCGACGCCGAAACCGGCGACGAGTCCTGGCACTTCGACACGGTGCCACGGAGTCTCTGGGGCGACAAGAAACAGAACGCGGGCGGTGGCCTCTGGTACCCACCCTCGTTCGACGAGAAAGGCTCCGTCTACGTCGGGACCGGCAACCCGGCCCCGTTTCCGGGGACGCAGTCGGATCCGTGGGGTAAAAGCCGGCCCGGTCCCAATCTGTACACCAACTCGCTGATCAAACTCGACGCGAAGACCGGCAAGATGGACTGGTTCTACCAGCAGACCCCGCACGATCTCTATGACTGGGATTTCCAGAACCCGCCGATCCTGCTTTCGGCTAAAGGCAAGGAACTGGCAATCGGCTCTGGCAAGTCGGGGATCGTCACCGCGATCGACACGCAGACCGGCAAGCCGGTCTGGTCGACCCCGGTCGGCAAACACAACGGGCACGACGACGACGGCCTGCTGGCGATGCGCGGCGAATACTCGAAGCTGAAAGATGGGCTCGTCTACCCGGGCTATCTGGGCGGGGTGATCGCGCCCGCGGCGGCCAACGCCACGACCGTCTTCGTGCCGGTCGTCAACTCCCCGGTCACCGTCTCCAAAGGCGTCACGATCACCGCCGCCGAAGGGTCGGGCCCACCCGGTGAACTCGTCGCCCTTGACGCGGCCACCGGCAAAGAGCTCTGGAACGCGCAGTTCGAAGGGCCCGCCTACGGACCGCCGGTGGTCGTCAACGACCTCGTATTCGCGGGCAGCTACGAAGGCATCGTCCACGCGCTTGACATCAAAACCGGTGGTGAAGTCTGGAGCGCTTCGATGCCGGCCGGGATCAACGGCGGGATCATGGCTAGCGGCGACACCCTGGTCATCCCGGCCGGCTCGACCGTGGCCGAAGGCCAGCGACCGAAAGTCGCGGCTCTGAGGCTCGGGGCGGAAGGGGAGTAGCTGTCGGAACGGGGAGGGTCGGCCGTCACGGCGGACCCTCCCCGGCGTGGTACGGTCGCCGCAGATGTCATCAGGCGGTGACAACGCGACGAAGGAGCGGGTGCCGGCCAGGGGACGTCGCCCGCACGACGCCGCCGCCAGCCGCGGGGCGCTGCTCGCGGCCGCCCAGGACGTCTTTCGCGAGCTTGGCTACGAGCGGGCGACGACGCGTGAGATCGGCGAGCGCGCCGGCGCCGACCCAGCCCTGATCGCGCGCTACTTCGGCTCCAAAGAAAACCTCTTCATCGCCTCGATCGCCAAGGTCGACCCGGCCGAAAGCGAACTGGAGCTGGAGCCGTGCCGTTTCGTCTCGTTCCTGCTCGAGTACTGGGACGAGCGCGGTCACAACCCGCTCAGCCGCGCCCTCGCCAGCCCGGTGCTGAGCGAGGACGTCCGCCGCGAGATCGGCGCGATCGTCTCCGACCTGCTGCTGGTCCCGGAGGCCGCGGAGCTGCGCGGGCGCGGCGTCCCCGAGCCGGAGCTGCGCGCCGAGCTGCTGGTGGCGCTCGCGGTCGGGGTCGCGATGACCCGTGCCAACGGCACCCTGGAGCGACTCTCCGGTGCCTCGCGAGCGCAGCTGGTCGAGCTCTTGTCCCCCGCCGTCGACGCGCTCGGCTCGGGCTGAGGGGCGGATCGGTTGGCAGCGAAGCGCAGCGCCGGCATTCTGCTCTACCGCCGTAACGGGGGCGAGCCGGAGTTCTTGCTCGTCCACCCCGGCGGGCCCTACTGGGCGCGGCGCGACGAGGGCGCCTGGACGATCCCGAAGGGCGAAGTCGAGCCCGGCGAGGAGACCCGCGCCTGCGCCCTGCGCGAGCTGCGCGAGGAGCTCGGCCCGGCGCCGGAGCTGGCGCCCGAGCAGCTGATCGAGCTAGGGCAGGTGAAGCAGAAGTCGGGCAAGACGGTCAGCGCCTGGGCCGCCGAAGGCGAGTTCGATCCCGAGCTGCTCGACTCGATCACATTCGAGATGGAGTGGCCGCCGCGCAGCGGCCGCGAGCGCGAGTTCCCGGAGGTCGACCGGGCCGGCTGGTTCGGCGCCGCCCAGGCGCGCGAGAAGATCCTGCCGGCGCAGGCGCCGTTCATCGACCGCCTGCTGGAGCACCTCGGCGGCGGCTGAATTCGAGCGAGCTCGGCCCCGCCGACCTATACTCGGCGGGCATGGAAAACGGCTCCGCACCGCGGTCTGAAGGCAACGGCGCCGACCTCAACGGCAGCGTCGAGGTGGGCGCCAACGGTCACCTGCCGCTCTCCGCGCGGCTGCTCGGGGTCGGCGTGCGCGGCGCCCGCAGCGTCGGCAAAGCGACCGGGATCGACCGCGCGGTCGAGCTCGCCGCCGAGGAGGCGATCGTCGGCGCGATCGAAAGCGAGGCGGTCGAGCGGGCGATGGCCCGGGTCCTCAACGGTCCGATCGTCGAAGAGGCCATGCAGGGCGCGATCGAAAGCGACGCGGTCAAGCGGGCGCTGCTGGAGGCGATGGACAGCGAGCTGGTCGACGAGGTCTGGCGCCGGCTGCTGGCCAGCGAGGAGGCTCAGCAGCTGGTCGAGCGGATCGCCGGCGCGCCGGAGCTGCGGGCCGCGATCAGCGCCCAGGGCGCCGGCCTCGTCGAGGACGTCGGCCGCACGATCGGCAAGATCGCCCGCGACCTCGACGACAGCTTCGAGCGGATCGTGCGGCGGATCTTCTTCCGCAAGCGGCGCACCGTGCCCAGCCCCGACGCCGGCTTCGTCAGCCGCGCCCTCGCGTACGTGATCGACGGTGTCTTCGTCAACCTCGGCTTCACCGCCCTGGTCGCCCTCGTCACCCTCCTCGACAACGCCTTCGGCGGCGCCAGCGGCGGCGCTTCGAACTGGGCGATCGCGGTCGGCTCGACCGCCTGGGTGGCGATCGGGTCGTTCTACCTGCTCGCCTTCTGGGCGCTGGCCGGGCAGACCCCCGGAATGCGCTTCGTCGGGATCCGCCTGACCGAGCGACGCCTCTCGCTGCGGCGCGGGCTGAAACGGCTGCTTGGCCTCTACCTCTCCGTGGTCACCCTCGGGATCGGCTTCCTCGGCGTGATCTTCCGCGAAAACCGGCGTGGCTGGGAAGACCGCTTCTCCGGCACCGAGGTGATCTACGACGAGCGCCGCCCGGAGCCGGCGCCGTGGTCGCGGCCGGCGCCCGCGCCGGCCTCAGTCGTGAGGGCGGCGGCTGGCCAGCCAGCGCTGCAGCCAGAGGGTGCAGCTGCCGGCGACGATCAGCAGGACCACGTTGACGGCGAGCACGACCAGCGCGCCGAGAGCTTCGCCGGAGCCGGCGGAGCCGATCGCCACGCCTAGGTAGGCCGAGGCGGGAATCGTCGTCACCGAGATCGCGACGCCGACCGCGGCGGAGGCGCGCGACTCGAAGGCGAGCATCCCGGCGACCCCGGCGGCGAGTGCGACCAGCACGGTCGAGTAGTCGGTGTGGGCGAGGGTGTTGAGGGTGGAGTCCTCGACCTGGAAGCCGGCGGGCAGGAAGTCGCCCCATTTGAGCAGCGCCGAGAGCACCGCGGCGACGACCACGACGAGGCCGAGTCCCAGCAGCAGGGTGAAGGTGGCGCGTTCGGTGAGCGCGCGGCGGCGGCCGACGATGCCGACGCAGGTGGCGCAGATCGGCAGCAGGTCGGGGCTGACCGCCATCGCGCCGACGATCAGGATCCCGTTGCTGGTGATCACGCCGAGCGCGGCGATCACCGCGGCGACGCTGATCAGCGCCAGATAGCGGGCGAGCGGCCGCGAGTTGGCCCGCGCCTGCCCCATCACCTCGACCCAGGCGAACCCTTCGACCCCGTGCGCGCCGCCCATCTGACGGCGCAGCGGCGCGACCACGTCCACCTTCGTCAGCAGGTAGTCGTCGACCGGGATCCCGAGCTCGGCGATCGTCTCGACCAACCGGTCGGCCGCGGCCGGTTCGACGTCGGCGACGAAGACGCTGCAACCGCGCCCGTCGGACTCGTTGGGCTGCTGCACCACCCGCCGCACCCCCTCGATCTCCCGCAGCAGCTCCGAGAAGCGGGGCGCCAACCCGGCCTCCACGGATGAACGCAGCATCAGCACGCCGGGGATTCTCATCGGCGAAGCGGCGTCAAACGGGGCCAACCCGCACACCTCCATGGGCAGGTAGGTGTGCGGGCTGGCCCCGTCCCTCGCGAGTCCGCCCTGGACCACCCATACGGTGGTCAACAGCGGACTCAAGGACCGTCAGCTTCCGCGAGTCCGCACTTAGTGGCGCTATGCGCCACCTACAGCGGACCCACGAAGCCAGACGGATAATCGGCGGGGTTTGAGCGGAGGGGTCGGGGTGCCCCTGAAGCGTCTTGTGTTTTTTTGCTTCAGCGCTTTAGGCGACAGCTCGGAGCGCGAGCCACAAAAAAACTAAGCGAAAGGGGCACCCCGACCCCTCCCCGCAAACCTCCCGAAGCAAGCCGTCTACGAAACGAGCCTCAGGACCTTGAAAGCTTTGGTCCCTTTCGGCGTCTCCACCTCGACGGTGGCGCCGATCTGGGCGTTCATCAGCGCTTTGCCGATCGGGGACTCGGCCGAGAGGCGCCCCTCGGCGAGGTTGGCCTCGGTCGAGCCGACCAGGGTCCAGACGGCGGCCTCGCCTTTGGACTCGTCGAGCACCTCGGCGCTGCGGCCGAAGGCGAAGGTATCGGCGGGGGCGGTGTCGGACTCGACGACGACGGCGTTGTCGAGTCGTTCGCGCAGGCGCTTGATCCGCGTCTCCATGTGCGCCTGGTCCTCTTTGGCGACGTGGTACTCGGCGTTCTCCTTGAGGTCGCCTTCGTCGCGCGCGACTTTGATCCGCGCCGCCATCTCGATGCGTTTGGGACCTTCGAGCTGCTCGAGCTCGGCTTTCAGCTCTTCGATGCCGGCCTGGGTGATCGGCTCGGCGTTCTGCTCGGCTGGTGCCATCCGAAAAGCCTGTCAGAAACCGGACGCAACCGCGCTGTGGTCAGTCGCCGCCGTTTTCGCCCATCAGCGGCCCGGCGAACGACTTCACCTTGGCGCCGCCGGCAGCGGCCAGGTAGCTGAGCCGGAAGAAGTCCTCGGACGTGCGCAGCAGCGAGTAGGGGTCGTACGGGGTGGCATCGATCCCGCCCGGGCTGGCGAAGCGCGAGAGCACCAGCGTGCCGACTTTCAGCGGCTCCGTGTTCGGCACGGGGGGCAGCGCCGGGTCGGGCGGGCTGACCTGGTTGAAGGTGATGATCAGCGCCCCGTCTTTCTTGAAGGCGGCCGACTTCTGGATCAGCGGGACCCATTTCGCCAGGAAGGCGTCGGCCGCGGCCGGGCCCTGCGGGGCGCCCGGCGGGCACTGACCGACCACCCCGGCGTTGCACGGGGTGGGGGAGATCCAGGACCAGTTCGGCGTCGTCTCCACTTTCTTCAGGTCCTTCTCGAGTTCGTCCAGGGGCACGTCGCTGGCTGCTGCTCGACCAGCCCTGCTCGGCGCTCGACCCGAAATCGACCCAGGTGATCGAGGACCTGATCGTCAGATTGCGCGACGACGTCGCGGTCGTGATCGTCACCCACAACCTGCAGCAGGCCTACCGGGTGGCCGACCACATCGCCTTCATATACCTCGGCGACCTCGGTCGAGGAGGAGACCAGCGGCAAATAGCACCGGGAGTTCAGAGGGAACAGGAAAAGAGCCGGCACCTGACTTCAGGTGCCGGCTCTTTTTGGTGGTGCCCCCGGGCCGAGGGGAAGCGGCCCTTATCGCTGGGGGCGGGGAAGTGCGTCGCCGAGGAGAAGGCGAGCGCGGTAGAAGAGTGCCTCGTCAGCTGCGTTGCCGGAGTCGCGATTGGCGAGACGGCTGGTCCGGTTCTGCCCGGTCCCGGCCGGGTGCTCGTCCCGAATCAGTCCGGTCAGCCGGCCGCGTGAGACGAACGTCGTTTGGTCTACTCGCTTGCTCATCCCTGCCGTCCTTTCCTTGTTTGTTGATCGTGAAACTCAACAATAGCAGGAAAGTGGGTAGGCGCAAGCGCGCAGCAGGCACGAACGCAGTTGTCCCCGGTATGCGGGGACAACTGCGTTCGGATGCAGATGCGAAACTTGGAAGTGGCGGTTTGGGCGGGGCGCCACCCGGCAAAAAGCGCGCCCCGCCCGTCGCCCCTTCAGACGGTTTCTGCAGATACCTCTGCGTCGCCCCCGTCCTCGGACCCGGGGGGAGTCGAGGCCCCCTGGGATTCGGACGGAGACTCACCGTTGAAGCTCTTGGCCTGCACGGGGCGGAGGTAGGCGATCTGCCCCTCGCGCAGCTCCAGCCGCTCGAGCTCGGAGCGGGTCAGCTGGGCCCAGACCTCGGTCCCGTCGCCGAGCACGAACTCGACCCGGATCTCGAAGCCGAGCGCGACGATCCGCTGCACCATGCCCTCGGCGGTGCTGTCGTCGGGGTCGCGGACGACGTCCATGTCGTGCGGGCGCACGAAGGCGTCGCCGATCCGGTTGACCTCGCCGACGAAGCTCATCACGAACTCGTTGGCGGGCTGCTCGTACAGTTCGCCGGCGGTCCCGGACTGTTCGACCCGGCCGTCGTTCATCACGACCAGCTGGTTGGCGACGTCCATCGCCTCTTCCTGGTCGTGGGTGACGAAGATCGTGGTCACGTGCATCTCGTCGTGGAGGCGGCGCAGCCAGGTCCGCAGGTCCTTGCGGACCTTGGCGTCGAGCGCCCCGAACGGCTCGTCGAGCAGCAGCACCTGCGGCTCCACCGCCAGCGCCCGGGCCAGCGCCATCCGCTGGCGCTGGCCACCGGAGAGCTGGGAGGGGTAGCGGTCGGCCAGCCCGTGCAGCTGCACGAGGTCGAGCAGCTCGTGGACACGGGCGTTGATCTTCGCCTTGTCCTGCTTGCGGATCTTCAGCCCGAAGCCAACGTTCTCGTACACGGTCATGTGCTTGAATGCGGCGTAATGCTGGAAGACGAAGCCGACTTCGCGTTTCTGGGTCGGCTTCTTGGAGACGTCTTCGCCGTCGATCAGGACCTCGCCCGAATCGAGCGTCTCGAGGCCGGCGATCGCCCGCAGCAGGGTGGACTTGCCGGAGCCGCTGGGCCCGAGCAGGGCGGTCAGCGACCCGTCCGGGACCTCGATGGCTACGTCGTTGAGCGCCTGAAAGTCCCCGAAGCTCTTATTGGCTCCCTCGACTGCGATTCCCATCAGGCGTCCTCCTTTCGTTTCAGTAGGTTCATCGCCAGCAGGGTCGCCAGCGCGAGTAGGGCGAGCACGACCGAGGCCCCGAAGGCACCCGGCAGGCTGAAGTTCTCGTACTCCTTGGCCACGAAAAGCGGCAGCGTCTGGGTCTGTCCTGAGATCGAGCCGGAGACGATCGTCACCGCACCGAACTCGCCCAGCACCCGGGCGGTGGTGAGGACGACGCCGTACGCGACGCCCCAGCGGATCGCCGGCAGCGTGATCCGCCAGAAGGTCTGCCACCCGTTCGCCCCGAGGGTCGAGGCGGCCTGCTCCTGCTCGGTGCCGATCTCCTGCAGCACCGGGACCGTCTCCCTGACCACGAATGGCAGCGAGACGAAGATGCAGGCGAGCACGATGCCGGGGGTCGAAAAGAGGATCTCGATTCCGGCTTCGGACAGGGTAGGCCCGAACCAGCCGTTGGTGCCGTAGAGCAGGAACAGCGAGAGGCCGATCACGATCGGCGAGATCGCGAAGGGAAGGTTGATCACGGAGTCGATCAGCCAGCTCCCCCGGCTCTTGTGGCGGACCAGGAGTAGCGAGCAGATCACCCCGAAGATCGTGTTCAGCGGGACCGCGATCGCCACCGTGATCAGCGTCAGCTTGAACGCGTGCATGCCGTTCTCGGAGGTGATGGCTTCCAGCGGCGGCGCGATCCCGTCTTCGAACGTCTTGTAGAAGATCAGGGCGAGGGGGAGCAGCAGCAGGAGCAGGATGTAGCCGAGTCCGAGGACCCGCAGGCTCCAGCGGCTGGCCGTGCCGCTATTCACGCTCATCGTCCTCTCGGGCCTTGACCGGCTCCTCGCCGCTCAGCGGCATAACCGTGACGCCGCCGGCCGCGGTGGTTGCAGTCGAGCGTTCGTGACGGTTGCCCCAGCGTTGGAACAGGGTTACGAGGCCGAGCAGTGCCACCGAGGCGAGGAGCAGGACCACCGAGACGGCGGCGGCGCCGGTCTCGTTGCCGGTCTCGATCAGCTGCCTGATGTAGACCGAGGAGACCATCGTGTCCGGCAGGCCGCCGGCGAACAGCAGGACCGAGCCGAACTCGCCGAGCGCGCGGGCGAAAGCCAGCGCGACGCCCGCGGCGAGACCGGGGAGCAGGTTGGGGAAGATGATCCGGCGGAAGATCGTGAAGCCACCGGCGCCGAGTGAGGCGGCCGCCTCCTCCATCTCCCGGTCCATCTCGATCAGCAGCGGCTGTACCGCGCGGACCACGAACGGCAGGGTGACGAACAGCAGGGCGACGACGACGGCGGCCTTGGTGACTGCGATGTCGACGCCGAATGGGCTGTTCGGACCCCAGAGCTGGATCAGGATGAGGCTGGCGACGATCGTCGGCAGCGCGAAGGGCAGGTCGATGACCGCATTGATTGCGGCCTTTCCGGGGAATTCGTCGCGGACCAGGAGCCAGGCGAGGATCGTGCCGAAGACGCCGTTGATCGTGACCACGATCAGCGAGGCGAGCAGCGTCAGTTCGAGCGAGCGCAGCGCCTGGGGGGTCGTGACCTGATCCCAGAAGTGGCCGAGGCCGCCGCTCAGGGACTGGTCGGTCATTGCCGCCAGTGGCAGCAGGACGATCAGGCTTAGGTAGAGGACGACGTAGCCGCGGGTGAGGCCGACGCCGAGCCCGGGCAGGCGAACGCCTGCCCGGGCCTTGGACGGAGTGGGGAGGGCTGCCGGGTTAGCCTCCATGACTCAGCCGCTGGTTGAGACGCCGAGTTCGCTCTCGATTTTCGCGACCGAACCGGTTTCGTCGTCGAAGAACTCTTCGTTGACTTTGCCCCAGCCGCCGAACTGGTCGATCGTGAACAGGTCGGCCGGGGTCGGGAACTGTTTCTCGTCGACCAGCGCCGGATTTACCGGGCGGTAACCGTGTTCGGCCCAGATTTCCTGACCCTCATCCGACCAGATGAAGTTGAGGAAATTTTCAGCCGCCGGCTCCGGGGCGTCGGTGGTGACGGCGATCGGGGTTTCGATCTGGATCGTCGACGGCGGGACGACGTATTCGATGTCCTCGCCCTCTTCGACCGCTTTGATCGCCTCGTTCTCGTAACCGAGCAGGACGTCGCCCTGGCCCTGAGTGAAGGCGGCGAGCGCGTCGCGGGCACTGCCCGGCTGCGCGGCCGTCTTCTCGAGCACCGTCTGGACCTCGGCAAGCGCCTCGTCGGGCGACTTGCCTTCGTTCAGCGCGGTCCCGTAGATGGCCATGATGTTCCAACGCGCCGCGCCAGAGCTGAACGGGTTCGGGGTAACGATGTCGACGTCCTTGGTCTGCAGGTCCTGGAGGGATTTGATCCCCTCCGGGTTGCCCTTGCGGACCGTGATCACGACGACCGAGTTCTGGGCGATCCCTTTGTATTTGTTTTTGTTCCAGTCTCTGGGGACCAGTTCGCCTTCCTCGACGAGCCGTTCCATGTCGCCCCCCTGGGCGAAGTGGACGACCGAGGCGGGCTGACCCGCCACGACCGCGCGGCTCTGGTCGCCGGAGGCGCCGAAGGAGTTGCTGAACGTGACGTCAGCGCCATCGGGCGATTTCTCGAAGGCCGGCTCCATGAATTCCGTGTAGACGTATTCCGGGGTGGAATAGCCGACCACGTCGAGCTTGCCTCCACTGCTACCCGAGCTGGAGCCGGTATCGGTACCGGTATCCGAGCCTGAGCTGGTGCTGTCATCGCCTCCACCGCAACCGACGGCGAACAGGGCAAGGAGCAACGTGAGAAGGGCAGCGCCGAGGCCTGCCTTCACGCTGCGCCGCCGGGTGTCCCGCGTGTTCCGCATCTAGGTTCCTTCCTTTTTTGACTGACTTACTAGTAAATGGAAGAACGGCAGGCTAGCACAAAGTTGATCGAAAAAGTCTGGAATCCCGATCCGGATTGCCGGGAACTAGGCTGTGGAGGGAGGGGCCGTGGCGACTTATGCGCGCCAGGGGCTGCATAAACTCGACAAGGGGGAGCGGGATGAGCGTCGACGCGGTGCGTACGCCGGAAGAGCTGCTGGAGGGGCTGCCGGACTATCCGTGGCAGTCGCGGTACCGCGAGGTCGACGGGCTGCGGCTCGCGCATCTCGACGAGGGCGAAGGCAAGCCGGTGATCTTCTTCCACGGCGAGCCGACCTGGTCGTTCCTCTGGCGCAGGGTGATCCCGCCGGTCCGCGACGCCGGCTTCCGCTGCATCGCCCCCGACTACGCCGGCTTCGGCCGCTCCGACAAGCCCACCGACCTCGGCTGGTACACCTACGACCGCCACGTCGAGCTGACCGCGGCGCTGCTCGAGGAACTCGATCTGCGCGACGCGACCGCGGTCGTCCACGACTGGGGCGGGCCGATCGGGCTGCGGCTGGCGGTCGAGCACCCGGACCGGATCTCGCGGCTGGTGATCATGGAGACCGGGCCGTTCACCGGGCACCAGAAGATGAGCGAGGCCTGGCTCGCCTTCCGCGAGTTCGTCCGCGGGAGCGACGAGGTGCCGATCGGGATGCTGGTCCGCGGCGGCTGCAAGCACGACCCCGGCGACGAGGTGATCGCCGCCTACGAGGCTCCTTATATTGACGGGGCCTCGAAGGCCGGCGCCCGCGCCTTCCCGCTGATCCTGCCGACCACCCCGGAGATGCCCGGCGCTGCCGCGGGCAAAGCCGTCGCCGACGCGCTGCGCGAGGACGAGCGGCCGGCCCTGGAGCTCTGGGCCGACTCCGACCCGGTGCTGCCGTTCAGCGTCGGCGAGCGGGTCTCCAGCCAGCTCAACTTCCCGCCGCCGCGGCCGATCGCCGACGCGTCGCACTTCCTGCAGGAGGACAAGGGCGAGGAGATCGGCGCGATCGTCGCCGAGTGGTTACGCGCCTGAGGGCGCGGCGCCGGGCTCGCTGAGCGCCTCGACCAGCTCGAGCAGGTCCGCATGCGAGCGGTCGAGCAGCAGCTGGGTCCGGCGCGGCGGGCCCTCGTCCTCGACCCAGGTGACCGTCCCGGGCCAGTAGGCGTTGGGCGGCTGGCCGGGCAGGTGGAAGACCGAGGAGAAGACCCAGCTGCCGGTGTTGTGGAGGCGGCCGCCGCCGGGCAGCGGCCAGCTCGCTTCGTCGTCGCTCGGCCCCGCCCGGTGCGAGTGGCCACTGATCACGTGGCCGCCGTCGACGCCGAGCCGGGTCGCCAGCTCGGTCGCGGCGGCCAGCCCGCCGCGGAAGATCGCGGCACCGGTCACGTCGGGCTCGAACTCGGCGTGCAGCAGGCGGTTGAGGCCGCGGATCGCCGGCGGAAAGGCGGCGCGGGCGGCGGCGGCGCGGAACTGGGCGGCGCGGCTGCGCTCGCGTTCCACCCCGGCCAGCGTCTCCCAGGCGGTCTCGGCCGCTTTCTGCTGGTGGCCGACCGGGCGGCGGCGGCCCTGCGCGGTCGCGTAGGCGAGTCCATATATGGGGCGGAGGACCCGCTCGTAGTCGACCGGGGTGGCCGCGGCCGGGATCGGTCCCCGGATCCGGGCGCTGGTCGCGGCGGCGATGCACTCGGCCCGCGGCAGCCGCAGGTGCGAGTCCATGTAGTGGCCGTGGGTCGCGTAGACGTCCTCGCGCAGCCAGATGCCGGGATAGGCGAAGCGGAGCTCGGCCTCGCCGAGGAAGCCGGCGAGCGTCGCGGTCGGGCCGGGGGAGGGGTCGGCGAGCTGCTCGAGGCCGAGCGCGGTGCCGGCGAGCCCAAGCTCGTCGAGCAGCGGCTCGGCGAAGTGGTGGTCGTGGTTGCCGGGGACGAGGATCACCTCGCGGCCGGCCAGGGCTTTGCCGAGCGCCTCGAAGAAGGGGCGCGCCGCGGTCAGGGCGGCGCCGAGCGGCCGCTCGCGCAGCTCGACCACGTCGCCGAGCAGGACGACGCGGTCGGCGTCGGCGATCTCGGCCAGCAGCAGGTCGCGGACCGCGGGGTCGCGCAGCACGTCGCCGCCGCTGCAGAGGCTGAGGTGCAGGTCGGAGATCACCGCGGTGCGCATCCGAGGGTTCTACCTCACTTCGTTCGCCTCTCGAGTTTGTTTCCAGGGGAGAAACAAACCCGACATCCCTGACTGGCTGTGTAGCCAGTTTCGGTACCATCCTCGGATGCGCGGCTTCGGCGAAGAGAAGACGGCCTCCGCCAACGGCATCGAGATCGCCTACCAGGAGATGGGCGACCCCGACGGCGAGCCGCTGCTCCTCGTAATGGGCCTGGCGACGCAGATGATCGCCTGGCACCCGGACTTCTGCGGCCTCCTGGCCGAGCGCGGCTTCCGCGTGATCCGCTTCGACAACCGCGACATCGGCCGCTCGACCAAGATCAGGTCCGCCGGGGTGCCGAGCCGCCTCGACATGCTGGCCGGCCGCCGCGCCGCGGCTCCCTACCTGCTCTCCGACATGGCCCGCGACAGCTTCGGCCTGATGGATCACCTGGGGATCGGGTCCGCCCACGTCGCCGGCGCCTCGATGGGCGGGATGATCGCCCAGACGATGGCGATCAACAATCCGGCTCGCGTCCGCTCGCTGACCTCGATCATGTCGACCACCGGCCGCCGCTTCACCGGGATGCCGACGTTGAAAGCCTTCGGCATCCTCTTCGGCGGCCCGCCGAAGGACCGCGACCAGGTGATCGAGCGCGCCGTCAAGACCTTCAAGGTGATCGGCTCGCCCGCCTACCCGTTCGAAGAGGAGCGGATCCGCGATATCGCCGCCACCTCCTACGACCGCGGCCACTCCGCCGCCGGCGTCGCCCGCCAGCTGCACGCGATCCTCGCCTCCGGCGACCGCACCGCCGCGCTGGAAGACCTCGTCGTCCCGACCAGCGTGATCCACGGCAGCGCCGACGTCCTGATCCGCCCCTCCGGCGGCCGCGCCACCGCCGAGGCCGTCCCCGGCGCCCGCCTGAAGATCTTCGAGGGCATGGGCCACGACCTGCCCCAGGCCCTCTGGCCCGAGTTCGTCGACGAGCTCGCCGCCAACGCCGACCGCGCCCGCGACGCGCTCGTCGCCTAGCCGCCCCTATAGGGGCGGAAAAGAAACGAGCGCCCAAGCGGGCGCCCGATTCGATGCGGCTGAAAGGAGTCGAACCTTCACGGGCTCTCGCCCACACGGACCTGAACCGTGCGCGTCTACCAGTTCCGCCACAGCCGCCGGAACCGCCAATCTACCGCCTGAGCGCCCCCCGGCGGCGCCTCCCCGCGAAGCAGGCCAACCTCCCGTCTCGCTAGAATGCTCGTCCCTCGCCGCTATCGTCTAGGGGACTAGGACGCCGGATTCTCAGTCCGGAAACCGGGGTTCGAATCCCCGTAGCGGTATCCATGGAGGGGCGAGGCGAGCTGATCTCCTTGGTCGGCGCGTTGGTGCCAGCTGGCTGGGCCGCGACAGGACCGTGGGGCGAAGCGACGATCTGGCTCGCCCCCCGCGCCGGGAACCGGCTGTGCTGATTTCGCGGCCGGCCGGATGTCTCGGCTACCCAGTAGCGGTATCTCCTGTCATGGGTAGCCCGGTTCCCAGAGGTGCTCAGAGGGGACGCCCAGGTATGAAGAGGTCACGCTCTCCTCGCTGACGACTCGCAGCGGCTCGTCTGCCTGAATGAGGGGGATAGATCCCCGCTCGGAGCCGCTCTGCCACTCGATCTCCGCGGTCCAGTCGCAGGTGCAGTCGCTCGCCCGCGCGAACACGAGCAGTTGCAGCGGGTCGTCGAGCGACACCTCCCAGGGAAATCGGAACGGCCGCGTGGCGAGTTCGGGCATGGTCCACTGCGCCTTGACCAGGCGCGGCGGTTCGGCGTCGAGGTCGTATTCGAGCACGCGGGTGAACCCGGCGTCGCCGCACTGACCGTGGAAGGAGCTCCCGGTCGGATGGCGACGGTGCCGCTTTACAGTGAAATCGATGCCGGTCAGGGTGATGGTCCTGAACGAGCTGCCCTGGATCGACACCTCGACTCCAGCCCGCCCCACAAAGGCTGCTCCGGGGCGTTCGAAGAGCGCATCCAGATCATCGGGCGGGGGCTCGGCGAGCGTCGCTTCGGCGCTCGCAGTGGGCAGGAAGGCGGGTCCGGCCAGGCAGACGTCGGCGATCGTCTCGGCGGAGTACGAGATCGGGGCGGACTCGGGGCGGAAGACGTCGACGAAGGAGCCGAGGCCGAGCGCGTCGGCGATCGCGATCAGGCCGGCGAAGATCGGCACGAGCGCGACCAGGAACACCCCGGTCTTCCTCAGCCTGCCACGCCGGCGCTCTGATTTTTTCTCCTCTTCTTCTCCCTCCAAATTCGGCTCAATGTAGCCCTTTGCATCTAGAGATGCTCAACAATCGGGTTTCTTGTCGCGCTTACGACAAGGCTCCGCGGCGAGCGCGCCTCGCCACCCGCCCGCGCCGCCGCCGCCACCCCTCCTACGATGGAGGGATGCTCGAGATGCTCCCGCGCCCGGCGCGCCGGCCGTGACGTTCTGGACCAAGGGGTCGGTGGCCGGCTCGGCAGTTGCCGCGCTTGTGCTCTTCATGGCGATCGCCTCGGCCCCGGCCGACCCGGCTGCAGCGACTGCAGGGTGCGGCGGGATGTCGTTGCGGGGTGGATCGCGGCTGATGGACGCGTACGCACGGGCCGGTGGATATCCGACCGTGCAAACCAACACGGCTGAGGGCGTCCCCGCCCGCGTCGCGGTCGAGATCCCACCGATCCGGTTTACCGGCCCGGGCCGCTCGGCGACGCTGCCCGTGGGACCGTGTCAGCACATCTATCGCTTCAAGTTCAAGAATGTCCGGGCGCCGGGTGGCGAGGCCGCCTCGCCGTTTCGGTACCTCGAGGTCGACTGGAACACCGAGGGGCTCCCGCGGGGACCGAACAACTCGTTCACCTCCCCACATTTCGACTTTCACTTTTATCTCCGCCCACGCCACGCGGTGGACATGAAGACGATGTGCGTGTCGAGCAACGGCAAGACGTGTGATCCGTTCAAGACCAGTTACGCCCAGATGCGTCGCTTCCTGACGTTGCCCGCGCCTGCGTTCATACCGGCGAGCTACGCGCCGGAACCTGAATCGTCGATTCCCATGATGGGCCTCCACCTGCTCGATCGCAGATTCGACTACACGGTCCACAACGTCGACCATCACCCAACGTTGATCTACGGGACCTTCGACGGCAAGGTTCTGTTCGCCGAGGCGTCCGTGACCCTGGCCACGCTCCAGGATGCGATCGCGGCTCCTGGTCAGGCCGTCTCGTTCCCGTTTGCCCAGCCGCGGGCGGTGCAGGGCGGGGTCCCGTGGCCAAAGCGGTTCACGATCCAGTACCTGCCCAGCGGGGCGTTCCACGCCGGGTTCGAGCTGTTCCGCACGCGTTAGCCGGCGTGTTCCTCAGCTGATCGCCCTGCCGAGGCGAACTGGCGGGCGGAGAAGCTGGGCAACATCCCGGCCAGGGCTGCTCGCTGCGCAGGGCGAGGCCGTGGGCGCGCAGAGTCTCTTCGCCGCGCCGCAGACCTCCAGTGCCTCGGCCTCGGCCATCGCCCGGCAGCCTACGGGAGAGAGGGGTGTCGGTCGCATGTACGGGCGTGTTCGCTATTTCGACTCCGCTCTGCGATGGTGGTCGGGTGGAGTATGCGGTCTACATCGTCGTTCCGGCCTTTGACGACGCGGAGCGGATCGCGCAGGCGGCCTGGGACGTCTCTCCGCACGAGTTCGACTTCACGGTCCGGGAAAAGAGCGACCCGAGCCAATCGGCCGACGCCGAACTGTCGTTCCGAATCATCGGCGTCGGGCATCCGCAGGAGGCGCTGACCCAGGCGCTGCGGCTTTACGCGATCGGCCGCCGCGAGGCCGGTCTGCCGGACGACGACAAGGTCCGGATCTCCCTGATCCCGTCGCCGGAAGCGTAGGAAAAATCAAACTGATCGTCCAGTAAGCTCGACTGAGCAATGGAAACCCGGTATTTGCGGGAAAGCGTCCAGATGGCGTCTTTCGGCCTTACCGGGGGCATCGATGTGCCGGCACGCGGAGGGGGGTGGCCGGCGACTCATGAGCCTAGAGACCCAGACCACGGCTTCTGCCCCTGATTCGGGGGGGACTTCCACCCCTGGACCGGCGCGGATCCTGGTCACCGACGACCGGCCCGAGATGCTGCACACGACGGCGCTGGCGTTGGACGGGCGCTACGAGTGCGAGTTCGCGGACAGCGTCGAGGCGGCGCGCGCGGCACTGGCCGAAAAGCCCTTCCAGCTCGCGATCTGCGACGTGCACGCGGCCGGCGAGCAGGCTCTCGCCCTGGCCGAGGAGATCCTCGGCGCCTACCCGGGGACGGCGGTGGTTCTGGCCACTGGCGAGGACAGTCCCGAGGTTGCCGACCGGGCCTTCGCGATCGGCGTTCACGGCTACCTGGTCGAGCCCTTCTGGCCCGGGCAGCTGCTGATCACCGTCGTCAACGCGTTGCGTTGGCGACGGCTGGAGCTCTCCCGGGCGGCTCACGCCCGCAACCTGCGCGAGTCCTTCCAGACGATCATCGACAAAGCGCCGTTCCCGATCTACGCCAAGGACTCCAGCCACCGCTACATCGTCTCCAACGCGAAAGCCGACGAGCTGGCGGGCTTCGAGCGCGGCGGCGCAATCGGCCATACGGACCGCGACTTCATGGACGCGGCCGCCGCCGAGACGGCCTGGGGCGTCGACCAGCGGATCTTCGACGGCGGCTCCCACTTCGATGCCGAGGAACGCGTTCTGATCTCGGGCGTCGAGAAGACCTTCAAGACGATCAAGTTCCCGCTTGTCGACGAGCTGGCCGAAATCTCCGGATTGGGGGGGATCTCGATCGACATCAGCGCCGAGAAGGGCGAGGTCCGCCTGCGTGACGAGCTCGCGGAGTCCCAGCGCGAGTCGATCGACGAGCTGCGGCTCTCGCGCGAGGAGACGGTCGCCCGGCTGGCGCGCGCGGTCGACCTCCACGACGCCTCGACCGGCAAGCACGTCAGCCGGATCGGGTTGATCACCGCCTTCCTGGCCCGCAAGCTGAACTTCGATCCAGCCGAGACCGAGCTGCTGCGAGTGGCGGCGCCGATGCACGACGTCGGCAAGATCGGCATCGCCGACGAGATCCTCCGCAAGCCGGGCCCGTTGAGCGCCGACGAGCGCCGCCAGATGGAGCGCCACACGGTGATCGGCCATGAAATCCTCTGCGACTCCGAGAGCCAGCTGCTGCGCCTCGCGGCGACGATCGCGCTCACCCACCACGAGCGCTACGACGGCAGCGGCTATCCGCGCGGGCTGCGCGCCGAGGAGATCCCGCTGGCGGGTCGGATCACCGCCGTCGCCGATGTCTTCGACGCCCTGCTCAGCGACCGCTGCTACCGCCCGGCGATGAGCGTGCCGGAGGCGGTGGAGCTGCTCGAAGCGGGGAGGGGGACGCAGTTCGACGCGTCAGTCGTCGACGCCCTCACGCTCAATCTCGACGAGGCGCTGTCGGCCCGCGACTGAGCCCACATCGTTCGTCCGGTCCTGCGCGTTGGCTCAAGTATTTCCGCGGCTGACCGATGAACTCGGACACCGGAGCAGGCTTTTCGACTCAAGCACCCTCGTCGTGAGGCGGGTCCGCAGGGTCACGGGACTCCATCGGAGTTCGCCGCGACCGCCCGAAGACGAGTGTCGACGAAGCCTCCTCGCATATGGGAAGGGCTTCATGTCCAACCGCTTCAACCGCAGACGAGCTCGGCTTGCCTGCATCTCCCTGGCGGCGGTCTTCGCCGTCGCCGCCGTTCCGGTCGCCGCCCAGGCGGCCGCCGTCAACCTCGCTACCGCGGGGCCCTTCGTGGTCCTCGGCGGCTCGACCGTGACCAACACCGGCCCCTCGGTGCTCAACGGCAACCTCGGGGTCGCCCCCGGCACCTCGCTGGTCGGCTTCGGGCTTCCCGCCGTCGTCAACGGCGCCACCCACGTCAACAACGGCGTCGCCACCCAGGCCCAGGCCGACCTCACCACCGCCTACAACGTCGCCGCCGGCCAGCCGGTGCCACCCTCCAACAACCTGACCGGCACCGACCTCGGCAGCAGGACGCTGACCGCGGGGAACTACGGGTTCTCCTCGTCGGCCCAGCTGACCGGCGCTCTCACCCTCGACGCGCAGGGCGACCCGAACGCGCAGTTCGTGTTCGAGATCGGCTCGACCCTGACCACGGCTTCGGCCAGCTCGGTGATCCTGGTCAACGGCGCCTCCCCCTGCAACGTCTACTGGCAGATCGGCAGCTCGGCGACGCTCGACTCGGGCACGTCCTTCGCCGGCAACCTGATGGCGCTGACCGACATTACGCTGAACAGCGGCGCCTCGGTGATCGGCCGGGTTCTCGCCCGCAACGGCCAGATCAGCCTGATCAACAACGTCCTCGGCAAGGGCAACTGCACGACCGGTTCGTCTGAGACCGGGACCGGGACCGGGACGAAAAACGGCCCCGGAAAAGGCAACGCCAAAGGCGGCAAAGGCAACGGCGCCGGAGACGGCACCGCGACCCTCGGTCGTGGCAAGGTCGGCCCCGGCGGCATCCGCGCCACCGTGCGCGGCAAAAGGATCAAAAAAGTCACCTTCAGCGTCGACGGCAAACGGGTCGAGAAGAGCTCCGCGTCCTCGCGCCACGTCACCGTCCCGGCGACCCCCGGCAGCCACGTGGTCGTCGCCAACGTGACCTTCGGAGACGGCACCCCGCCGAAGCGGATGAAGTTCCGCTTCCGCATCCCCTACCCGGTGTTCGCGCCCGTCGAGGGTCCCTCGCAGTTCACCGGATGACTCAGCGCGCCGCCCTCTCGCTGGCCCTGCTGGCGGCGGGGATCGGTCTCGCTGCAATCGGCACCGCACCGGCCTTCGCCGGGGCGGTGCCGAGGTCGCAGCCGCTGGTCGTCGTGCAGCGCGACCACGTGGTTCGGGCCCAGCCCGACGCCAGCTCTCCCCGGGTCGACGCGGTCGCCGCCCGGCGCCCGCTGACCCGGGTGAGGACGGTTCTGCCCCTGCTCGGCAGCGCCGGCCGCCACGATTCCTGGCTGCGCGTCCGCCTGCCGGGCCGCCCCAACGGGCACGCCGGCTGGATCTCGGCCCGGGGGACGCGGGGCTCCTCGACCGGGTGGCGGATCCGGGTCGCGCTCTCCGATCGCCGGGTCAACGTCTATCGCGACGGCCGTGGCATCCGCAGCTTCCGCGCCGTGATCGGCCAGCAGTCGACGCCGACGCCTCGTGGCAGCTTCTTCGTCGAGGAGGCCCTCGCCCTCGCGGCCGGCGCGCCGGGTGCGCCGTTCGCCCTGGCGACCAGCGCTCGCTCCAACGTCCTGCAGGAATTCGAGGGCGGGCCGGGACAGATCGCCCTGCACGGGACGCGCGGTATCCCCGGCTCCCTGGGGACCGCGGTATCGCACGGCTGCATCAGGCTCAGCAGCCGCGCGATCGCCTGGCTCGCCAGCCGGATCGGCGCCGGCGTGCCGGTGACGATTGGCCGCTAGGAGCTAAGCGGCGTCGGCTGCGTGAAGGTCGTCGGCTGCGGGCTGGTCGGTGTCCGCGAGCAGGTTGCGGCGGACCGTGCGAACCGTCGCGGCGGACGTGTGGCAGGCGTTGGCGATCCGGCGGTCGAGCTGATCGGGCGCGCGCGCGACCTCGAACTCGATCAGGCCCGTGCGGCGCAGGCGCATGCGCTCGTCGGCGGTGCTGTCGTCTGCCGCGGCTTCGACCGCTGCCTCGCCCGCGCGGGCGCGCCTGCAGACGAGGCAGAAACGCCCCGCTGACGAATCTGCCCAGCCGGCTGGCTGGGCGGTGGGCTGGCCGTCGATGCGGCTCGCCGACACCCCGCAGCCGCTACAGGTCCATTTGCTGGCGGTCGGCTCCATGAGCGAGGTGATTTTGGGGCTCCTTTGTTAGGCCAGGGCGGGGGCGCTGCGACGGTCGGCTGAACCTGGCATCAGCAGACCGGAAAGGCAGACCATCGCGAAGGCGGTCGCCTGTAGGGCGAGGCCGGCGGGGCTGGGGGAAAGCGGGTCGCCGAAGACGAGGACACCGGCGAAGATCTGGGTGGCGTTGGCGACCAGGCCCATCAGCCCGATCGTCTCGATCGCGCCGCCGAGCTGGAGCGCGGAGACCGCCGTGTACTGGGCCAGGCCGCCGCAGAGCAGGGTGAGCAGGACGAGGCCGGCGATCAGGATCACCGAGTCGCCGCCGCCCCCGGTCAGGCCCTTGATCGCGACCCCGGCGAGCGCGAAGAGCAGGCCGGCGAGGGTGGCGAGCAGGACTCCCTTGCGGGCGGCGAGCCACTCGCTGCGATGCCCGAGCGCGAGCCCGCAGGCGAGCAGGATCAGCCCGCCCTCGAAGCTGAGCAGGGCCGGCAGCGAGAAGCCGGAGTGGCTGCCCTCGAAGTGGGGCAGGGTGAGCACGAGCAGGGCGAGGCCGCAGCCACCGAGCAGCAGTGCCAGCCACTGGCGGCGCTCGACCCGGTCGCCGAAGATCCGCTGCGACATCACCGCGAGGGTGACCGCGCCGCCGGCGAGAACCGCCTGGACCAGGGAGATCGGTGCCATCGAGAGCGCCGCGATGTGGGTCAGCCAGGCGATCGCCGCCAGCGCCCAGCCGGCGGCGAACCAGCGCGATGTCGCCAGGTTGCGGATGCTCTCCAGGGGACGGCTGAGCTTGACCCGGGCGGTGCGCTGGCAGCCGCGGTGCTTGAGCAGCGAGGCGAGGTTGGTCATCAGCGCGACCAACACCGCCAGTCCGATTCCGAGCTCGACCATGGGCTGCGGCTTAGGCCGCGGCCTTGCTGCGCGGCGGGCGGCGACGCCGGCGCCGGCGGTTGCCTGACCCGTTGCCGGATCCATTGCCGGATCCGTTGCGGGGATTGGGCGCGCCGGCGCTGGCCCTCCGCGGCGGCCCGCCGAACTGCTCGGCGAGGCCGAGGCCGGAGGCGATCGCGTGCATCTCGTCGGCCTGGTCGGCGAGCACGAAGCTGATCCCGGTCCCGGTCTGCCCGGCGCGGCCGGTTCTGCCGATCCGGTGCACGTAGGCCTCGCGGTCCTCGGGCGCGTCGAAGTTGATCACCCGGTTGACGTCGGCGACGTCGATCCCCCGGGCGGCGACGTCGGTCGCGACCAGGGTCATCACTTCACCGCGCTCGAAGCGGGACAGAGCCCGTTCGCGCTGGCGCTGGCTTTTGTCGCCGTGCATCGCGACCGCTTCGACGTCGTGTTTGCGCAGGCGCTTGACCAGCCGGTCGGCGCCGCGCTTGGTGCGGACGAAGACGAGCGAGCGGCCCGCTTCGTCGGCGCGGAGCTGTTCGACCAGGTGGTCGAGCTTGGCGTCCGGCGAGGCGACGTGGAGGAAGCGGTGCTCGATGTCGCCCTGGGCCTGCTCGGAGTGCTCGTGGGTGTGCGAGCGGGCGTCATGGGTGTAGGCCTTGGCGACCTGTCCGGTCGCGCCCTTCAGGGTCGCCGAGAAGAAGAGGGTCTGGCGGCTGGCGGGGGTGAGCTTGACGATCCGGTCGACGGCCGGGCGGAAGCCCATGTCGAGCATCCGGTCGGCCTCGTCGAGGACGAGCACGCGGACCGCGGTGAGCGAGACCGCGCCGCGGTCGATCAGGTCCTCGAGCCGCCCGGGGGTGGCGACGAGGATGTCGGCGCGGCGCGCGGCGGCGATCTGGGGGCCGAAGCCGACGCCGCCGTAGACGGCGGCGATCCGCAGCTTGCGGGCCGCGGCGAGGGTGGCGATCTCGTCGACGATCTGACCGGCGAGCTCGCGGGTCGGGGCGAGGACGAGCGCCTGGGTCTTGCCAGCGCCCGGCTGCACGAGATCGACGAGCGGCACGCCGAAGGCGAGCGTCTTACCGGATCCGGTGGGGGACTGGACTAGGAGGTCGTGGCCGGCGAGCGCGTCGCGGATGACCAGCTCTTGGACGGGAAAAGGGCTGGCGATCGAACGCGCGTTGAGGGCGTCGACCACCTGCGTGGAGGTGCCGAGATCGGCAAACGAAGTTATTTTGGTGCTCCTTATGTGACGTCTTAGGGAGATCCTGCAGCCCCAAGGCGCCAGCGGCACGTGGAGGAAACGGAACCTCTCGGGTGGCCCAGTTGGCGCACTCGACTCCTTCACCGTAGCAGCCTCGGATAAAGGAACCCTCGGCGTTGGTCATAAATCCGCTGCTCAGGTTGATTTTTTGCGGCCGGGGATAGTCTGGGTACGTGAACGTCCTGATCGCGGCGGACATGGAGGGGGTCGCGGGTATCGAGGGGTACGGCGACTGCCTGCCCTCGCACCCCGCCGCCTACGCGGCTGGCCGCAAGCTGATGACCGCGGAAGTGCTGGCCGCGGTGGCGGCGCTGCGGGCCGGTGGCGCCGAGCGGATCTCGGTCGGCGACTGGCACATGGTCGGGACCAACGTCGAACGCGAGCGGATGCCGGCGGGGGTCGAGGTGCGGCCGATCGCCGAGCTGGCGCTGCACGTGGCCGAGCCGTCGATGGCCAAGGCACACGGCGGCCCGCTCGACGCGGTTGTCTTCCTCGGCCACCACGCCAGCACCCCGAACCCGCGGGCCTTCTGCTCCCACACCTTCGTCTGGGAGATGGAGGTGCTGCTCGACGGCGAGTCGCTGAACGAGGTCCAGGTCTACGCGCAGGCGCTGGCCGCCGAAGGGGTGCCGGTGCTGGCGGCGAGCGGCGACCGCTGGATGCTCGAGGAGCTCGGCCCGGCGGAGCTCGGTGGCGCGATCCTCGTCCCGACCAAGGAGGGGCGGGGACGGGCGCGGGCCGACTCACGCTCGCCGGAGGAGGTGCACGGGGAGCTGAGCGAGGCGATCGCCGCCGCGATCGCGGCGCCCGGAACGCCGCCGCGGACCCGCCGCTACCCGGCCGAGCTGCGGGTTCTGGCCGAGGGCGAGGAGCTGCTGGCGACCACCGTCGAGGGACCGGACCAGCTGCTCACCGCGATCGCCACCACCTTCCGCAGCAGCCAGGTCTCGCGCGAGTACCGTCAGCTGGCGAAACTGCTCCCCGCGGCGGAGGGCTCGCGCCTGCGCCCCCTGCACCGCCGCGCCGGCAGCATCCTGGCGACCCCGGTGATGCGCGCCAAGGAGCGCCGCTGGCTCGCCGCTTCTCCCGGTTCGGAGGCTGAGTCACCCGTGGAGACCGCGACTCGAATGCGCTGAACCGGCGCACGCGAATTTCAGCCGCACGCTGGATCCAGGAGAAAACTCGACGAGGCGGGGCGGCGACCAATTAGGTTTCGCGATTCCTTGACGGGCTGCTCCTCGCAGCGTACGACTCTCGTATGTCGCGATTCGCAAAGGCCCTGATCGTCAGCGTCGTGACGGCCTTGGTTGGTGCCGGCATTTTTGCTTCGGTGGTCCGGGCAGAAGCAGGCCAATTCACAGCGGGTTCCTACGCTGCAGAGATAGGCGGTTTCCAGACGACGACGAACACCCTCTCGAATGGCATTCGGTCGGTCGGTTGCGCAACGGCTTCGCTGGCCACGACCAATTTTGCGGCGGCGTCCAGCCTCCTGTATCTGGGTCCGTCTTACGCGAACTGCACCGGGAACGGCAATACCACGGTGACAGTCGACACCGAAGGATGTGTCTACAAATTTGCGTTGACGACAAAGATCACCGCTACGACAGGGGAAGGGACGCTGTCGATTCTCTGCTCGGCCGGGAACAGCATCGTCTATGACATCTGGGCGACCGGTAAATCGCACAGCGAAGCCAAATTGTGCCGGCTCGAGTTGCCGGAACAGGGTCCGGACATAGGCGTCGTCTACCACGTCGTGACCGCTGGATCCGGGAAAAAAGGCATCGAAGTAACAATGAACATCAACACCTTGACGATCGAACGTACCTCCGGGACCGCGGTGAACTGTGGCGCAGCCCTGAAAACCTCTGCCACCTGGGAAGGGAATCTGCTGTTCACGGCGACCGAAAGCGGATTGGGATCGGCAATCGACTTCTATTTCGACTGACGCTGCGCACGTCTGCACCCCCTTTAGGAGGTGAGCGGATGGTTGGGGAGGTCGACCCGCTCTTGTTTGCGCGGACTTAGTCCCCACGCGCCAAGCTGGCGACCAGCCTCTGCAGGCCCAGCGCGAACAGCTCCTCGTCGGCGATCGGGTCGGCGACGGCGAGAGACATCGTCTCGTCGATTGCCTCGCGCGTCTGTTCGCTGGAGCGGCGCGCGGCCTGCGGGGTGTGGTCGACGCGGAAGCGGACCTCGCCGGTTTCGGCGGCCAGCTGCTCGTTGGCGGCCTGGCGGCTGGCGGTGAAGAGGACGGAGCCGATCATGAAGGCGGCGTAGATGTGGAAGGCGGCGGCCGCGTCCTCGCCGTCGAGGCCGAGCTTCTCGAAGACCCCCGACATCAGGCCGAGCGCGTCGCGGGTGAAGTCGTTGACCTCCGGGCTGGCCGCCAGGTAGGGGGCGAGGCGGTAGTGGGCGAGCCAGGCGCGGCGGCTGGCGAGGCCGGTGTTGACCAGGACCTCGGTCGGGTCGGCCTCGAACGGCTCGGGGGTCAGCTCAAGCAGGCCCGAGGTCGCCTCCCACCAGACCCGCTCGACCGCCGCCTGGACGATCGCCGCCCGGGAGGGGAAGTGGTGGTAGATCGCCGAGGGGGCGACGTTGAGCTCCTCGGCGAGGCTGCGGATGCTCGGCTCGCTCCCGCTCTGGTCGAACTGGCGCAGGGCCTCGGTCGCGATCTCCTTGGCGCTGAGGTGCGTCGCGCGATCTTTGGGCAGCCTCGTCACGGGGTCCCGTCCAGCCTAAGCGAAATGGCTCGCGGCGCTAAAGGTTCTCGATCCGGTGGCACCCTCGGGTTCGGCGACGCCTGACGACCGGGTGGGCGCCGATACTGACGGCGTGATTGTCAACTGCACGCTCTACGAGAACGGCCACCGCGAGGAGGAGAAGATCTCGCTGGAGCGGGCGGGGCAGGTGGCGGGCCGGCCCGGCGCCTTCGTCTGGCTCGGCCTCTTCGAGCCCACGGAGGAGGAGTTCGCGGCGATCGCCCGCGAGTTCGACCTGCACGAGCTGGCGGTCGAGGACGCGGTCAAAGCGCACCAGCGGCCGAAGCTCGAGCGCTACGGCGACACCCTGCTGATCGTCGTCAAGACCGCCCACTACATCGACCCCGACGAGGTGATCGAGATCGGCGAGCTGCTGATCTTCGCCAACCCCGGCTTCGTGATCACGGTCCGCCACGGCAAAGGCGAGCTCGCCCCGGTCCGCGACCGGCTCGACGCGCGCCCGGACCTGCTCGAGCACGGGGTCGGGATGGTCCTCTACTCGATCCTCGACCACGTGGTCGACGGCTACGAGGAAGCGGCCGAAGGCGTCGAGATCGACATCCAGCAGGTCGAGCGCCAGGTCTTCTCCGAGCAGCGCGAGAACCCGGCCGAGCGGATCTACAAGCTGGAGCGCGAGGTGCTCGACTTCCAGTCGGCGGTGGCGCCGCTGGCGCTGATTGCCGACGAGATCGCCCGCGGCCGCTACGACGTCGTCTCCGACGAGCTGCACGAGTACTACCGCGACGTCTCCGACCATCTGCAGCGGGTCAGCGGCCGGATCGCCGCCTTCCGCGAGCTGCTCGGCAGCGCCCTGCACGCCAACCTGACCCAGGTCTCGGTGCGCCAGAACGAAGACATGCGGAAAATCTCCGCCTGGGTCGCGATCATCGCCGTCCCGACCGCGATCGCCGGGATCTACGGGATGAACTTCGACGAGATGCCGGAGCTGCGCTGGCGCTTCGGCTACCCGGCGGTGCTGCTGGTCATCGTCGTCATCTGCTTCATCCTCTACCGGCGCTTCAAGCGGGCCGGCTGGTTGTGAAGGAGCGCGCCGGGGCCAAGGCGGCGCTGACGATCGGCGCCCTCGGGGTCGTCTTCGGCGACATCGGGACCAGCCCGCTCTACACGATCCAGACGGTCTTCGACCCGGGCGACCCGCACCCGGTCGCGCAGACCACCGAAAGCGTCTTCGGGGTGATCTCGCTGATCTTCTGGGCGGTGACGCTGATCGTCACGGTCCAGTACGTCACCTTCGTGATGCGGGCCGACAACCACGGCGAGGGCGGGATCATGGCGCTGATCACGCTGGTCCGCGGCAAGGCGACCCGCGGCGACGTCCGCACCAAGGTGATCCTGGCGGCACTCGGGATCTTCGGCGCCTCGCTGTTCTTCGGCGACAGCATGATCACGCCGGCGATCTCGGTGCTCTCGGCGGTCGTGGGACTGGATGTGGTCGAGCCCGGGCTCGACCACCTGATCGTCCCGATCACCGCGGCGGTGATCGTCGTCCTCTTCGCCACCCAGCGCTTCGGCACCGGCGCGGTCGGCCGCCTCTTCGGGCCGGTGATGATCGTCTGGTTCACGGTGATCGGCGCCGCCGGCATCTCCGGGATCGTGGTCGAACCGCAGGTCCTGGAGGCGCTCTCGCCGACCTACGCGCTCGACTTCCTCAGCGGCAACTTCTCGACCGCCTTCTTCGCCCTGGCCGCCTGCGTGCTGGCGGTCACCGGCGCCGAGGCGCTCTACGCCGACATGGGCCACTTCGGCCGCGCCCCGATCACCCGCGCCTGGCTGCTGCTGGTCTTCCCCTGCTGCATCCTCAGCTACCTCGGCCAGGGGGCGCTGCTGCTCGACGAACCGGGGCGCGACGCCAGCGGCCTCTTCTTCCTGCTGGTCCCCGAGTGGGGCCAGCTGCCGATGGTCGTCCTCGCGACCGCGGCGACCGTGATCGCCTCGCAGGCGGTGATCAGCGGCGCCTTCTCGGTCGCCCACCAGGCGGTCACTCTCGGCTACCTGCCGCGGCTGCGGATCGTCCACACCTCGGCCCAGACCGAGGGCCAGATCTACGTCCCCTGGATCAACTGGCTGCTGCTGGTCTCGGTCCTGACCCTCGTATTCGCCTTCCAGACCTCCGCCGCGCTCGCCTTCGCCTTCGGGATGGCGGTGACGGCGACGATCACGATCACCGCGCTGCTCTTCCTCTACGTCGCCCGCCACCGCTGGCGCTGGCCGCTCTGGTCGGTCCTCGCCCTCGGGGTGCTGATGCTCTCGGTCGACCTCCTCTTCTTCGCGGCGAACCTGACCAAGATCTTCCACGGCGCCTGGCTGCCGCTGCTGATCGGCCTCGTCGCCTTCACCGTGATGACCACCTGGCAGCGCGGCCGCGAACTGGTCACGGCGCGGCGCGAGGCGAAGGAGGGGTCGCTGCGCGAATTCGTCGACGCCCTGCACGGACGCGAGCCGCCGCTGCCGCGGACCCCCGGCACGGCGGTCTTCCTCAACCGCAACGTGGAGACGACGCCGCTGGCGATGCGGGCCAACGTCGAGCACAACCAGATCCTCCACGAGCACGTCGTCGTGCTCTCGATCGAGACCCTGCCGGTGCCGGAAGTGCCGCTCGAGGAGCGCCTCGTGGTCGACGACCTCGGCTACGCCGACGACGGGATCACCCACCTGACCGCGCGCTTCGGCTACATCGAGCACCCCGACGTGCCGGCCGCCCTGCGGCTCGCCCCGGCGGCCGGGCTCGAGTGCCCGCTGGAGATCGGCGAGGCGACCTACTTCCTCTCGACGATCGACCTCCAGGCCGGCGACGCGCCGGGGATGAACCGCTACCGCAAGCGCCTCTTCGTCGCCGCCTCCCACATCACCGCCGACGCCGCCGAGTACTTCCGCCTCCCGCGCGAGCGCACCGTGATCATGGGCTCGGTGATCGAGGTCTAGGCTGACGGTATGCGCAGGCTCGGCTCTTCCTTCGGGCTCGCCGCCGGGCCGCCACCACTCGGCTGGGGGCTGCTGGCGGTGGCCGGAGTCGTCGCGGTCGGCACCGGGCTGGTCTACCCGCTCGCCGACGTCGCGCCGGTCGTCTCGCTCGGGGTCGTCTACCTGCCCGGGGTGCTGCTGATCTCGACCCTCTGGGGCTGGCGGCTGGGGCTGCTGACGGCGGCGGTCAGCGCGCTCGCCTTCAACTACTTCCACATCCCCCCGACCGGCCGGCTCGAGGTTGCCGCCGACCGCGACGGGGTGGCGCTGGTCGTCTTCGCGATCGTCGCGGTGGCGAGCAGCGCCCTGGCCGAGCTGGCGCGGGCGCGGGCCGCCGAGGCCGAGCGGCGGCGCGAGCAGGCCGACCGGCTGCTCGCCGAGCTGCGCGCCGCCGAGACCGAGCGCGAGCGTCTCCAGGTGGAGGCGATCGAGGCCGGGGCGCTGCGGCGCAGCGACGAGTTGAAGACGGCGCTCCTGCGCTCGGTCTCGCACGACCTGCGCACGCCGCTGACCTCGATCATCGCGGCCGGCGCGGCGCTCGACTCGCCGAGCGCCAGCGCGGCGGAGCGCCACGAGCTGAGCCAGGCGGTGATCACGGAAGGGCAGCGGCTCTCGCGCCTGGTCGAGAACCTGCTCGACGTCTCGCGCCTTGAGTCCGGCAACGCCGCGCCGCGCCGCGAACCGGTCGACCTGGCCGGGGTGCTGGAGGCGGCGCGCAGCGCGGTCGGAGCCGGGCCCGAGGAGGTGCGGCTCGCGCTCGACCCCGAGCTGCCTGCGCTCGAGGCCGACGCGGCGCAGCTGGAGCGCGCCTTCGCCAACCTGCTCGAGAACGGGGTCCGCCACGGCGAGGGCCGGCCGGTCCTGGTGCGCTCGCGGTCGATCGGCGGGCGGCTGGTCGTGCGGGTGGTCGACCAGGGGCCGGGGATCCCCGAGCCGGAGCGGGCGCGGCTGTTCGAGCCCTTCTACCGGCGCGAGGACGGCTCCGGCGGCGGGGCCGGGCTCGGGCTGGCGATCTCGCGCGGCTTCGTCGAGGCCAACGGCGGCGAGCTCGCGGTCGAGTCGGTGCCCGGGCAGGGCAGCACCTTCGTGGTCAGCTTCCCGCTGGGGGAGGGCCGATGAGCGACCTGCCGCGGATCCTCGTGCTCGACGACGAGCCACAGATCCTGCGGGCACTGCGGGTGATCCTGCGCGACGCCGGCTTCGAGGCGGTGACCGCGAGCACGGGGGAGGAGGCGCTCGACCGCGCCGCGGTGAAGCCGCCGCAGGCGGCGATCGTCGACCTGATGCTGCCGGACATCGACGGGGTGGAGGTGACGCGGCGCCTGCGCGAGTGGAGCGAGATGCCGATCCTCGTGCTCTCCGCGCTCGGCGAGGAGGACCGCAAGGTCGAGGCCCTGGCGGCCGGCGCCGACGACTACGTGACCAAGCCGTTCGGGCCGCGCGAGCTGATCGCCCGGCTGCAGGCGGCGCTGCGACGGGCGGCGCCCGAGGGGGCGGAGCCGACGATCGTCGCCGACGGGCTGGAGATCGACCTCGCCGGGCGGACCGTCCGCCGCGACGGCGAGCCGGTCCACCTGACCCCGACCGAGTTCGGGCTGCTGCGCGAGCTGGCCCGCAACCGCGGCCGCCTGCTCACCCACCGCGCCCTGCTGGTCGCGGTCTGGGGGGTCGAGTACGAAGACGACTTCCAGGTCCTGCGCGCCCACGTCGCCAATCTGCGCCGCAAGATCGAGCCGCCCGACGGCCCCAAGTACGTCCTCACCGACCCCGGCGTCGGCTACCGCTTCGCGGCCTGATCGGCACCTTCACAGGATCTGTATACGGGGGCGCTGGAACTTCATGCGGCCTTGACGGGGGTGGGCGCATAGTCGTCGCATGGACATCGTCTCGATCGCCCTCGCCCTCGCGGCCTTCGCGATTCTCTACTTCGTAATCGACGCCTTGGACCGGGTCTGATGGCGCAGGGCTGGCTGCAGTTCGCCGTCTTCATCGTCCTGCTGACCGCGTTGGTGCCGCTGCTCGGCACCTACCTGGCCAAGGTCTTCCAGGGCGAGCGGGTTTTCCTGTCTCCCGTCGTCGGGCCAATCGAGCGCCTCGGCTACCGGCTGTTTCGCGTGCGGCCCGGCGACGGGCAGGACTGGAAGGCCTACGCGCGCTCGGCGCTCGTCTTCAGCCTGCTCTCCTGGCTGCTGCTCTACCTGATCCTGCGCACCCAGTCGGTCCAGCCATTCAACCCCGAGGGCTTCGGCTCCGGCCCCTGGAACCTCAGCTTCAACACCACCTCCTCGTTCGTCACCAACACCAACTGGCAGTACTACGGCGGCGAGACGACGCTCAGCTACTTCGCGCAGATGGCCGGCCTCGCGGTGCAGAACTTCCTCTCCGCCGCGGTCGGGATCGCAGTGCTCGCCGCGGTGATCCGCGGCTTCGCCGCGCGCAGCGCCACCTCGCTCGGCAACTTCTGGCGCGACCTGACTCGGATCACCCTCTACATCCTGCTGCCGATCTCCTTCGTCGCCGCGCTGGTCCTCGTCTCCCAGGGCGTCGTCCAGACCCTCGATGGCTCCCAGCTGGTCCAGACGATCGCCGGCGGCGAACAGACCCTCTCCTTCGGCCCGGTCGCCTCGCAGGAGGCGATCAAGCTGCTCGGGACCAACGGCGGCGGCTTCTTCAACGTCAACAGTGCCTTCCCGTTCGAGAATCCGAGCAGCTTCACCAACGTCCTCGAGATCTTCCTGATGCTGCTGATTCCGGCCAGCCTGCCCTACGCCTTCGGCCGGATCATCGGCAACCGCCGCCAGGGTTGGGCGATCTACGCGGCGATGATGCTGATGTTCGTCGTCTCGGTCGCCGTCGTCTTCGTCGCCGAGCAGCACGGCAGCCCCGCCCAGCACGCGGCCGGCGTCGCCACCCACGCCTTTGACGGCTCCAGCGGCGGCAACATGGAGGGCAAGGAGGTCCGCAACGGGATCGCCCAGTCCTCGCTGTGGACGGCGGTCACCACGGTCACCTCCTGCGGCGCCGTCAACGCCGCCTTCGACTCGCTGACCGGGATCGGCGGCCTGATGCCGACCGCCAACCTCTCGACCGGCGAGGTGATCTTCGGCGGCGTCGGCTCCGGGCTCTACGGGATGCTGATGCTGGTCCTCCTGACCGTCTTCATCGCCGGGCTGATGGTCGGCCGCACCCCCGAGTTCCTCGGCAAGAAGATCGAGGCACGCGAGGTGAAGCTGGTCCTGGTCGCGGTGCTGGCAACGCCTCTGCTCGTCCTCATAGGCACGGCCTGGGCGGTGGCCGGCCACGACGGCACGATGTCGATCTACAACCCCGGCCCACAGGGCTTCTCGGAGTCGCTCTACGCCTACATGTCGCAGGCCAACAACAACGGCTCCGCCTTCGCCGGCTACACCGGCTTCCTGCAGCCGAACGCGCCCGGCAACGGCGGCTCGGAAGCCTTCGACTTCGCCAACCTGCTCGGCGGCCTGGTGATGCTCTTCGGCCGCTTCCTGCCGCTGCTCGCGGTGCTTGCCGTCGCCGGCTCGCTGGCGAAGAAGAAGGTCGCGCCGGTCGGCGCCGGGACCTTCCGCGCCGACTCGCCGACCTTCGTCGTCCTTCTAATCGGCGTCGTCGTGATCGTCGCCGCGCTCACCTTCTTCCCCGCCTTCCTGCTCGGCCCCGTCGCGCAGGGCCTGACCGACCAGCTCTTCTGACCAGGGACAGCTCTGATGAACGGACTACGCAAAGACCTCACCACCGCGGCGATCGTCCTCACCATCTTCACCCTGCTGCTCGGGATCGC
>JAWVEZ010000083.1:0-14645 GCA_033856455.1 Solirubrobacterales bacterium
GCTGTTCGGGCAGGTACGGGCGTTAGCGTGGAGCTTCATCCGGGTTCTCCTTGTTGGTGGGTGGCTTCAGCACCCCCAGCCTTCAAGGAGGCCCGGATGAACAACGTTGTTAGGAGCTACAGCTAGCCGCACTCCCTGGCGTCCCCCATCCGGCGTATATATGGCCGGATGGGGGACATTGCCATCGGTTCGGAGCTGGCGGGGTACCGGATCGACGCCCAGATCGCCCGCGGCGGGATGGGGGTCGTCTACCGGGCCACCCACCTCGGCCTCGAGCGCGAGGTGGCGCTGAAGGTGATCGCCCGTGAGCTCGCCGACCGCGAGGGCTTCCGAGAGCGCTTCCTGCGCGAGTCCCGCCTCGCCGCCCGGCTCGACCACCCGGCGGTGGTCCCGATCTACGACTCGCGCGAGGTCGACGGCGAGCTGATCGTCGCCATGCGCCTCGTCCCCGGCGGCGACCTGCGCCGCCTGATCGACCGCGAAGGGCCGCTGCCGCCGGCCCGCGCCGTCGCCCTGCTCGGCCAGGTCGCGGAAGCGCTCGACGCCGCCCACGCGGCCGGGATCGTCCACCGCGACGTCAAGCCCCACAACGTCCTCGTCGACGGCGAGCGCGCCTACCTCTCGGACTTCGGCCTCGCCAAGGCGCTCGACCAGGGCGGCGCCCTGCCCAGCGGCGCCTCGGTGGTCGGCACCGCCGAGTACATGTCGCCCGAGCAGTGGCGCGGCGGCGCCGTCGGCCCGGCCGCCGACGTCTACTCGCTCGGCTGCGTCCTCTACGAGTCGCTGACCGGGATCCCGCCCTTCGCCCGCAAGGAAGCCGATACCGAGCCGGAGATCCCCGAGGGCCTCGGGGAGGTGATCGAGCGCGCCGTCGCCAAGGACCCCGAGGCGCGCTACGGCAGCGCCAGCGGCCTGATCGCCGCCGCCCGCGAGCGCGAGAGCGGTGAGCTGGCGGCGACCCGGGTGCTCTCCGGGGAGGACGCCGACGGTCGGCCGGCGCGGAGGCTGCGCGCGGGCGGCGGCGGCTTCGGATCGGCGCTGGGGCGGATCGGCGGCCGCGAACGCGTCCTGATCGGCGCCGGCCTCGCGCTGGTCGCGGTGATGGCGGCCCTGCTGGTGATCCTGCTGAAGAGCGACGGGATCGCCGTCTCCGACCCGATCCCGATCGGGACCGCGCCGCTGCGGGTCGCCGCCGCCGACGACGCGATCTGGGTGACCAGCGAAAAGGACGGCACCCTGACCAGGCTCGATCCCGACAACGGCGAGCGGGTCGGCGAGCCGATCGACCTCGGGGCCGGGATCGCCGGCGTCGCGGTCGGCGAAGGCTCGGTCTGGGTCAGCGACCCGCCGCGCGGCGAGCTGCTGCGGATCGACCCCGGGAGCGGATCCGTCACCCAGCGGATCCCGGTCGGGGGCCACCCCGGCCCCGTCGCCTTCGGCGGCTACCGGGTCTGGGTCGCCGACGCCGACGGCAGCGGGATCACCGCGGTCAACGCGAAAGGCGGGCGCGTCTTCAAGAAGGAGATCGAGCCCCACGAAGCGCCGCTGCGGCTGGCCACCGGCGGCGGCGGGCTCTGGGTGGCGATCGCCAACACCAACCGGGTGCGCCGGGTCGACCTCGGGACGACCGGCGTCAGCGGGGCGACGATCGTCGGCGCCAACCCGGCCGGGCTGACCGTCGCCGGCGGCAAGCTCTGGGTCGCCAACAGCGGCTCGGGCACGGTCACCACGGTCGACCTGCAGACCCGCACCGTGGTCGGCTCTCCGATCGAGGTCGGCGGCCAGCCGGGCGGGGTCGACGCCGGCTCGCGGGTCGTCTGGGTCGCCGCGGCGGCCGAGGACGCCGTCTACCGGCTCGACGTCGACAGCGGCGAGAGCGCCGGCTCGCCGGTCGGGGTCGGTCCCGAACCGGGGGCCGTCGCGGTCGGCAGCACCGCCGTCTGGGTCGCCAACAACGGCGACGGCAGCATCACCAGGATCGAGGGTTGAGGACCCACTTGCGTGGACGCGCGTCAGGCGTTCACGAGTCCGTCATCGGGTAGAGGCTAGGATCGGAGGCCGCGCATGAATCAAGACATCGACCAGCTCGCAATCAACACGATCCGCACGCTCTCGATCGACGCCGTCGAGAAGGCGAGCTCGGGCCATCCCGGGACGCCGATGTCGATGGCCCCGGTCGCCTACGAGCTCTGGCAGAACCACCTGCGCTACGACCCGGCCGACCCGATCTGGCCGAACCGCGACCGCTTCGTGCTCTCGGCCGGCCACGCCTCGATGCTGCTCTACTCGATGATCTTCCTGGCCGGGGTGAGGAAGGTCTCCGAGGACTACGAGATCACGGACGAAGAAGCCTGCTCACTTCACGAGATTGAAAATTTCCGCCAGCTGCACTCGCGCACCCCCGGCCACCCCGAGTACCGCTGGACGACCGGCGTCGAGACGACCACCGGCCCGCTCGGCCAGGGGATCGCGACCTCGGTCGGGATGGCGATGGCTTCGAAGTGGCAGGGCGCCACCTTCGGCGAGGACCTCTTCGACTTCGACGTCTACGCGCTGGCCGGCGACGGCTGCCTGATGGAGGGCGTCTCGCACGAGTCCGCCTCGCTCGCCGGCCACCTGAAGCTCGACAACCTCTGCTGGCTCTACGACAACAACCACATCACGATCGACGGCGCCACCTCGCTGGCCTACGGCGACGACGTGCTGAGCCGCTTCGAGGGCTACGGCTGGAACGTGCTGCGGGTGGGAGACGCCAACGACACCGGCCTGCTCTCCCGGGCGCTCGACGAGTTCAAGGCCGAGACCGGACGCCCGACCCTGATCGTCGTCGACAGCCACATCGGCTGGGGCTCGCCGAACAAGCAGGACACCGAGTCCGCGCACGGCGAACCGCTCGGCCCCGACGAGGTGAAGCTGACCAAGAAGGCCTATGGCTGGCCCGAGGACGCCCAGTTCCTCGTCCCCGACGGCGTCCGCGAGCGCTTCGACGAAGTGATCGGGGCGCGCGGCGCCGAGGAAAGCAAGGCCTGGCGTGAGAAGCTGGCGGCCTCCGAGCACGCGGCGACGGTCGAGATGATGCAGCGGCGTGAGCTGCCGGCCGACTGGGACAGCGCGATCCCCAGCTTCGAGGCCGACGAAGAGAAGGGCCTCGCCACCCGCAAGGCCTCGAACAAGGTCGAGAACGCGATCGGCGAGAAGCTGCCCTGGCTGATCGCCGGCTCCGCCGACCTCACCGACTCGACCTCGGTGCGGCTGACCTTCGACGGGGTGGAGAACTTCGAGCCGGGGAGCTACGCCGGCCGCCAGATCCACTTCGGGATTCGCGAACACGCCGCCGCCACCGCCTGCAACGGGATGTCGCTCTGCAAGCTGCGCCCGCTCTGGTCGACCTACCTCACCTTCTCCGACTACGGCCGCCCCGGAATCCGCCTCTCGGCGCTGATGGAGATCCCGGTGATCCACCTCTTCACGCACGACTCGATCGGGCTCGGCGAGGACGGCCCGACCCACCAGCCGATCGAGCAGCTCGCCTCGCTGCGGGCGATGCCGAACCTCGACGTGATCCGCCCCGGCGACGCCAACGAGACCGCCGAGGCCTGGCGCCTGGCGATCGAGCGCACCAAAGACCCGGTCGCGCTCGTCCTCACCCGCCAGAACGTCCCGGTCCTCGACCGCTCCAAGTACGCCTCCGCCGAGGGGGTCCGCAGAGGCGGCTACGTGCTCGCCGACTCCGAGGGCGGCGACCCCGAGCTGATCCTGCTGGCGACCGGCAGCGAGGTCTCGCTCGCCGTCTTCGCCCACGAGAAGCTGCAGGAGGAGGGGGTCCGCTCACGCGTCGTCAGCCTGCCCTGCTGGGAGATCTTCGACCGCCAGGACCGCTCCTACCGCGACGAGGTCCTGCCTCCGGACGTCAGCGCCCGGCTCGCGATCGAGGAGGCCTCGCCGCTCGGCTGGGAGCGCTACGTCGGCGACGCCGGCGAGATCCTCGCGATGCGCACCTTCGGCCAGTCGGCGCCGTACGCTGACGTCGAGGCCGAGTTCGGGTTCACGCCCGAGAAGATTGCCCAGGCGGCACGCGACGTGGTGGAACGCGCGGCCGTCAGTCCGTCGACCTGAAGGGGGTCGCTGCAATGAAGCCAACCGCACGACTGCACGAAGTGGGTCAGAGCCTCTGGCTCGACAACATCACCCGGCCGATGCTCGCCGAGGGGGTGCTGAAGGGCTACATCGACGAGCTCTCGGTCACCGGCCTCACCTCCAACCCGACGATCTTCGACAAGGCGATCTCCGCCGGCGACGCCTACGACGAGCAGATCGCCGAGGTCAGCGCCGCCGCCGAGGCGGGCGAGGGGGTCGGCGAAAACTCCGACGAGAAGGTCTTCTTCGAGCTCGGCATCGCCGACCTGCGCGACGCCACCAAGCTCTTCGCGACGGTCCACGAGCGCACCGACGGGGTCGACGGCTGGTGCTCGCTGGAGGTCTCGCCGCTGCTCGCCGACGACGCCGAGGGGACGATCAAGCAGGCCGCGGCGCTGCACGCGAAGGCCGGGCGAGACAACCTCTTCATCAAGATCCCGGGGACCGAGGCGGGACGAAAGGCGATCGAGGAGTCGATCTTCGCCGGCATCCCGATCAACGTCACCCTGCTGTTCGACGACAAGCACTACCTCGGCGCCGCCGACGCCTACATGAAGGGCGTCGAACGGCGGATCGAGGCGGGCCTCGATCCCAACGTCGCCTCGGTCGCCTCGCTGTTCATCAGCCGCTGGGACGTCGCCGTCGCCGAAACGGCGCCGGCGGAGCTGGTGAACCGGCTCGGCATAGCCGTCGGCGGCCGCGCCTTCCGCGCCTACCACGAGCTGCTCGAGTCCGACCGCATGCAGCGGCTGTTCAACGAGGGCGCCCGCGCCCAGCGCCTGCTCTGGGCCAGCACCGGGACCAAGGATCCCGACGCCTCGGACACGCTCTACGTCGAAGCGCTGGCCTCGCCGTTCACGGTCAACACGATGCCGGAGCCGACCCTGGTCGCCTTCTCCCAGCACGGCGAGGTCGGCGACCTGCTGCCGAAGGACGGCGGCAACGCCGAGGCGGTGCTGGCGGAGTTCGACGCGGCCGGGATCGACGTCGCCGCGCTCGCCGCCCGCCTCCAGGAGGAGGGCAAGGGGAGCTTCGTCAAGTCCTGGGAAGACCTGCTCTCCTCGATCCAGTCCAAGCGCGGAGCGCTCGCGGCGTGAGCGGGGCAGTGCCGCCCCTGCGGGAGACGCCCGCCTGGGCGGCGCTGCGGTCCCATTACGAGGAGATCGAGGGGCGCCACCTGCGCGACCTCTTCGAGGGCGACCCGCAGCGGGGCGAGCGCCTGGTCGCCTCCGCGGCCGGCCTCTACCTCGACTTCTCCAAGAACCGGATCACCGACGAGACGGTGATGCTGCTCGGCGAGCTGGCCCGCGAACGGGGCGTCGAAGCGCGTCGCGAAGCGATGTTCGCCGGCGAGCACATCAACGTCTCCGAGGACCGCGCCGTCCTCCATGTGGCGCTGCGGATGCCGCGCAACCGCTCGCTGGTCGTCGACGGCGTCGACGTGGTCAGGGAGGTGCACGAGACGCTCGACCGCATGGGCGCTTTCTGCGAGCGGGTTCGCTCCGGCGAGTGGGTCGGCCACACCGGCAAGCCGATCCGCAACGTCGTCAACATCGGCATCGGCGGCTCCGACCTCGGCCCGGTGATGGCCTACGAGGCGCTCCGCCACTACAGCCGCCGCGAGATCACCTTCCGCTTCGTCTCCAACGTCGACGCCACCGATTTCGTCGAGGCGACCCGGGACCTCGACCCCGCGGAGACGCTGTTCATCGTCTCCTCGAAGACCTTCACGACGCTGGAGACGATGACCAACGCGCACACCGCCCGCGAATGGCTGCTGGCGGGACTGGGCGGCGAGGAGGCGGCGGTCGCCAAGCATTTCGTCGCCGTCTCCACCAACGCCGGGGAGACCACCAGGTTCGGGATCGACCGCGAGAACATGTTCGGCTTCTGGGAGTGGGTCGGCGGCCGCTACTCGATGGACTCGGCGATCGGGCTCTCGACGATGCTGGCGATCGGGCCCGCCCGGTTCGCGGAGATGCTGGCCGGCTTCCACGCGATGGACGAGCACTTCCAGGAAGCCCCCAGCGGCTCCAACCTGCCGATGCTGATGGGGCTGCTGGCGGTCTGGTACGGCGACTTCTTCGGCGCCGAAACCAACGCGGTCTTCCCCTACGACCAGTACCTGCACCGCTTCCCCGCCTACCTGCAGCAGCTGACGATGGAGTCCAACGGCAAGCACGTCACCCTCGACGGCACCCGGGTCGACTACGACACCGGCCAGATCTACTGGGGCGAGTCGGGGACCAACGGCCAGCACAGCTTCTACCAGCTGATCCACCAGGGCACGCGGCTGATCCCCTGCGACTTCATCGGCTTCGCGAACTCGCTGAACCCGCTCGGCCACCACCACGACTACCTGATGTCGAACGTCTTCGCCCAGGGCGAAGCGCTGGCCTTCGGCAAAACCGCGGACGAGGTCCGCGCCGAGGGCACCGCCGAGGAGGTCGTCCCGCACCGGGTGATGGAGGGCAACCGGCCCTCGAACACGATCCTCGCCGAGCGCCTGACCCCGGAGACCCTCGGCACCCTGATCGCCCTCTACGAGCACAGCGTCTTCACCCAGGGCGCGATCTGGGGCATCGACTCCTTCGACCAGTGGGGCGTCGAGCTCGGCAAGGTCCTGGCGCAGGCGATCATCCCCGAGCTCGAGTCCAAGGAGGAGCCAAAGCTCCACCACGACAGCTCCACCAACGCCCTGATCCGGCATTACCGGTCTCAGCGCGACAGTTCCTAGGGACGCCGGGCCACCACGCACACCCACAGGGCAGGTAGGTGTGCGTGCTGGCCCGGTCTGAACGTCCTCCGTGTGTTGTCCACCGCCGGTGGGGGACAAGCCACGGGGGGCACCAGCCCCGCCGACCCCTCCAGCAATCGTCGAGGCGTGAGCCGCATCACCCTCAGCGGCCGGCGGGAGGAATAGGCTCATGACATGCCGTTCCTCGACGCGCTCCCACTGGCGGCGTCGGAGTCCAATCTCCTCGCCGCGCGGGAGATGATGGCATTCACGCTCGCCTTCCACATCGTTCTTTCCTGCCTCGGGGTGGCGCTGCCGGCGACGATCCTGGTCGCCAACTACCTCGGCCTCAAACGCGGCGACGAGGACGCGATGGAGCTGGCCCGGCGCTGGTCGAAGGCGATGGCGGTCACCTTCGCGGTCGGCGCCGTCACCGGCACCGTGCTGAGCTTCGAGTTCGGCCTGCTCTGGCCCGAGTTCATGGACCGCTTCGGCTCGGTCTTCGGCGTCGCCTTCGCGATCGAGGGGATCTTCTTCTTCATCGAGGCGATCTTCCTGGCGATCTACATCTACGGCTGGAAGCGGCTCGGCGGCTGGGCCCACTTCTGGTCGGGGGTGCCGATGGTGATCACCGGGATCGGCGGCGCCGCCTCGGTGGTCGCCGCCAACGCCTGGATGAACCAGCCGCAGGGGTTCACCCTGAACAAGGCCGGCGAGGTGATCGACGTCGAACCGCTCGAAGTCCTCTTCAACCCGGCCTTCGGCTACGAGGTCCCGCACATGATCCTCGCCGCCTACATGGTGGTCGGCTTCCTCGTCGCCTCGATCTACGCGGTCGGGATGCTGAAGGGCCGGCGCGACCGCCTGCACCGGCTCGGCCTGCTGATCCCGCTGACGATCGGCTGCATCGTCACCCCGATCCAGCTCTTCGTCGGCGACACCGCGGCGCGCGAAGTCGCCGACCACCAGCCGGCCAAGTTCGCGGCGATGGAGTGCATCTACGAGACCGGCCCGAACCAGACCGAGTGGCTGGGCGGGATCTGCGTCGACGAAAAGGTCAAGTTCGGGATCGGGATCCCGGACCTCGACTCGTTCCTGGTCGGCTGGAGCGCCGACACCGTGGTCACCGGGCTCGACCAGGTCCCCAAGGACGAGCAGCCGCCGGCGCACACGCTGCTGCACCTCTCCTTCGACCTGATGGTCGGGATCGGCACCGGGCTGATGTTCTTGGCGATGTGGCTCGCCTTTGTCTGGTGGAGACGGCGCGACATCCCGCAGACGCCTTGGTTCCTGCGCGCGGTCGCGGTCTCCGGGGTGGCGACGATCATCGCCCTGTGGTGCGGCTGGATCGTCACCGAGGTCGGGCGCCAGCCGTGGATCGTCCAGGGCTACATGCGGACCGAGGAAGCGGTCACCGAGGCGGGCGGGATCTGGTTCGCCTTCGGGATCACCCTGCTGCTCTACGCGGCCCTGGGGACGACCGCGATCCTCGTCCTGCGCGGGATGTCGAAACGCTGGCGCGAGCAGGGCGGGGCCGACGTCGAGGCCGGCACCCCCTACGCGCCCCAGGAGAAGGAACTGTGAGCAAGGCCGACGCCGCCGCGGCGATCCTCTGGGTCGGGGTGACCTTCTACGCGCTGTTCGGCGGCGCCGACTTCGGCGGCGGCTTCTGGGACCTGATGGCCGGCGACGCCGAGAAGGGGCGGGCCCCGCGGGGGCTGATCCAGCGCTCGCTGACCCCCGTCTGGGAGGCGAATCACGTCTGGCTGATCTTCGTCCTCGTCGTCCTCTGGACCGCCTTCTCGGAGGCTTTCAGCGCGATCTTCACGACCCTCTACGTGCCGATCGCGCTGGCCGCCCTCGGGATCGTCCTGCGCGGCGCCGGCTTCGCCTTCCGCAAGTCGGTGGTGACGCTCGGCGAGGAACGTACGGCGGGGGCGATCTTCGCCCTCTCGTCCGTCCTCACCCCGTTCTTCATGGGCGTCGTCGTCGGGGCGATTGCCTCCGGCGAAGTCCCGGCCGAGGGCAACGGCGACGCTTTCTCCAGCTGGCTGCAGCCGCTCTCGCTGCTGACCGGGGCAATGTTCGTCGCCACCGGCGCCTACCTCTCGGCCGTCTTCCTGGTCGGCGACGCGCGCCGCGCCGAGGACGCCGAGCTCGAGCGCTACTTCGTCAAACGGGCGCTGGCCGCCGGCGCCGTCGCCGGGGTGCTGGCCGCGGTCGGACTGGTCGAGCTGCACGCCGAAGCCCCCTACGTCTTCGACCGCCTCGTCGCCGAGGGGCTGCCGCTGGTCGTCCTCTCGGTGATCTGCGGCCTCGGCCTGTTGGTCGTGCTCCTGCGCGGCGGCCGCAAGCCGATCCGGCCATTGGCGGCGGGCGCGGTGATCTCGGTTGTCTGGGGCTGGGGCGTCGCCCAGTTCCCCTACCTGCTGCCGACCAGCCTGCGGATCGACCAGGCCGCGGCGCCCGACCCCGCCCTGACCATCATCTTCGTCGTCTTCGGCGTCGCCGCGGTGCTCGTCCTGCCCTCGCTGTTCCTGCTCTACACGCTCTCCCAGCGCGATCTGCTCGAGCACTAGGACCCGCTGAGCGCCACCGATTAAAAGGTGGGAATTTCCATCCATTTCGCATGCAGGTGTAGTGGGAAGCCGATGGGCTCCCATGAGGAAATCGTTCGTACTGCTCGTCGCCCTGTTCGCCCTCGCGCTCCCCGCCAGCGCCCTCGCCGCCCCCTTGGAAGGCCCCGGCACCGTCACGATCGCGCCTGACCCGCTGGTCGTGCCGGCGACCACGGTCGGCTACCAGGGCGAATGGCTGACGGTCGACGTCTCCTACGAAGGCGATGGCGAAGCCGGGGTCGAAAAGATCGCCCTCAGCGGCGGCGAAGCCAGCGAGTTCTCCGCCGATGGCGACAGCTGCGAGGTGTTGCAAAGCGGCCAGCACTGCACCGCCCGGTTCGCCCTGAAGCCGAGCAGCCTGGGCGAAAAGCAGGCGACGATCGAAGTCACCTTCCAGAATGGCCGGCCGGCCGAGCAGCGTCCGATCAGCGGCCACGCGGTCCCGCCCCAGCTCACCTTCAGCCCGCCCGCCCACGACTTCGGGATCGTGCGGGTCAACCGCGAAAGCGCGGAAGCGTTCATGCAGGTGACCAACAGCGGCGAAGCGCCGGTCCAGGTCTTCAACTTCGACGTCCAGGGCGACACCAGCGTCTTCTCCCACGGCTCCAGCAGCTGCAGCCTGCTGCTCGCGCCCGGCCAGTCCTGCTCGGTGCGGGTCTACTTCTCGCCCTATGACCAGGTCGACTACCAGGCGGAGCTGCGCGCCTCGACCGGCGGCGAGCACTTCTCGGCCACGCTCAGCGGCCGCGGCGGGCGCAGCGTGATCGGCCCGGCCTCGAACCCGGTCGACTTCGGCGCCGCCACGGTCGGCTCGAAAGTCGTGAGGACGATCACCCTGACCAACTCGGGCGATCTCCCCGGTGCCTTCTTCATCGCCGTGATCGCCGGCGGCGACGTCGGCAGCTTCCGGCTGCTGTCGGAGAGCTGCACGATGATCGAGCTGCAGCCCGCCCACTCCTGCACGGTGCGGGTGCGTTTCGAGCCGCAGGAGCCGGGGCCGCTGAGCGCCCGCTTCGCGATGTTCGGCGACAGCGACGACGGGACGATGGTCTTCCTCGAAGGCGCAGGGCTGCCGGCGCCGGCAGCCGGGGCCGAGTCCCCGCGCGCCGAGGACGCGGTCGCCTCGCAGCGCAAGGTCCGCAAGAAGCGCTTCGGCCGCAACAAGGGCATCCACGCGCCGAACCTGCGCCCGGCGCGCCGCTCCGAGCTCCGGGCCGGCGCCGCGCGCCGGTAGAGGCCTCCAGTGCGCCGGGCCGATCGTCTAGGTTCCCGCCCGTGATCAAGGCCGTCCTCTTCGACATCGACGGCACCCTGCTGAAAACCGGCGGGGCCGGCGCGGTCGCCTGGCAGCGCGCCTTCCGCGAGCTCTGGGAGGTGGACGCCAACATCACCGAACACACCCGCGAAGGGATGACCGACCCGGAGATCGTCGAGATCATCTTCCGCGAGGTGATCGGCCGCGACGGCAGCGACGCCGAGCGCGCGGAAGCGATCGCCGCCTACCTCGGGCATCTGCAGAAGGCTGTCGACGAGTCGCCGGGCTACGAAGTGATGCCGGGGATCGAGGAGATCCTGCCGCGCCTCACCGCGGCCGGCGTCCTGCTCGGCCTGATCACCGGCAACATCGAGGCCGCCGCCCACATCAAGCTCAGCCGCGGCGACCTCAACCGCTACTTCGCCTTCGGCGGCTACGGCTCCGACGCCCGCGACCGCACCGAGCTGACCAAGCGCGGCGTCGAGCGCGGGGGAGAGGTCGCCGGCCACCCGCTCGACCTCGCCGCGACGATCGGGGTTGGCGACACCCCGCGCGACGTCAGCGCCTGCCACGGCGCCGGCATTCGCGTCGTCGGCGTCGCCACCGGCGTCTACAGCGTCAACGAGCAGCGCGCCGCCGGCGCCGACTGGGCAATTGCGTCGGTTCTGGACGGGTTCCCGCTCTAGCGCAGGAGCCTGCCCTGGGCTTGCCGGGGTTTGTTCCATTTTTGACTGAAACCGTTGCTACCTCTCGCTAAAGCCGCATAGGTTCGGCCGGTCCCTCTGTTGACCGAGATGAACCAGAAGAAAGGCACCGACGTGCGGCGCAACCGACGAACCATCCTGATCTCGTTCCTGACCTTGTTCGCGGTAATGCTGCCGGGAGCATCTGCGGCCTCCGCTGCGCAGATCACCGGCTTCTCAGACGAGAACGTCGCTGGTTGGCCTGGCACGGCTTGGGCGGCCTTCAACAACACCGGCGTGAAACAGGTGCGGTTCATCATCCCCTGGGACACGGCCAACAACGCGGGCGAAGTCGCAAACGTTGGGGCGAAGATCAGCGCCGCCGAATCCCAAGGGCTGCAGGTGTTGATCTCGTTCAATCACAGCGGTGCGACTCCGCCAACCGCGGGGCAGTACCTCCTCGCGATCATCAAATTCCGCGAAAAATTTCCCCAGATCAGCGCCTATACGGCCTGGAACGAGCCGAATCATCCCGTTGAAACTGCCAACCCGCATGACCACACCAAAGGACAGGCCGTGCTCGCCGCCGACTACTGGGTGAATCTGCACCAGCAGTGTCAGGCACCGAAATACGGACCGACCTGCACGGTCGCTGCGGGTGACTTCAGCGAACGGTGGAATGTCAAACCTTATATGGAAGCCTACAAGAAACGCATTGCCGAATACGGCGGCCTTACGCCTTCCGTCTGGGCATATCACCCCTACACTTCGCTAAACAGCGGCAACGGTGCCCAGACTCAAGAAATCAAAGACTTTCTTGCCCTTGCTGGTACCAAACCGATCTGGTTCACCGAGGCGGGCGGAATGGTCTGCGAGCGCGGGGTCGGCTATGTCGGAGGAAGCTACAACAGTGCTCTCACGCACCAGAATGGGGCGTCCCTCAATTACCTCAAACTGATCGATTCCATCGGCGCGCGTGTGCACCGCGCGTACTACTACTTTCTGTCGTGGCAGCAACAAAGCCAAATCGCCTGCCCCTCTGGTTCCGGCGCGCACTGGGACAGCGGTCTGATGGACGCCAACGGGTTCGTTCGGCCGGCATTCCTCACGCTGTTCCCGCAGGCGGTGCTACCGCCGTCGTTGGGCACCGGAGATGCCATTGGCGTCAGGCAACGTCACGCGACCATCACCGGCGCCGTCGATCCGCGGGGATACCACACCTACTATCGCTTCGAGTACGGGACGACGCTCTCCTATGGGAAAGCAACCGAAAACATCTATGTCGGCTTCCAGCCCGGTGCCGTTGGGCGACAGGAGGTGATCTCGGGGCTGCAAGCGGGCACGACCTACCACTACCGAATTGTCGCGTTCAGTTCGACGGGCACGAGCTACGGAGCGGACAAGACGTTCACGACCAGAATGGTCCCCGAGCCGCCGAGCTGGGCAATCCGCCTGAATGACGGAATCCAGTGGCTCTATTACGCCACCGGTACCAATGCGCTGAAGGAGTGGGGCTGGAACGGAAGCAGCTGGGTGCCCGGAGTCTTCCCGGGGACCATGGCCCCGAACTCCCATCCGGTCGTCGTGCGCAATCCGTTCGATGGCGCCAAGTGGGTCTACGCCGTCGACAGCGCCAACTCGCTGATCGAGTGGTCGTGGAACGGGAGCGCCTGGAACAAAGGCGTGTTCCCGGGCGCCGTTGCGCCGAACACGGGCGCCGCCGTTACCTATGACGAGGAATCTTGGAACAAGTGGGTCTACCACGTGAACAATGAAAAAAAGCTGAAGCAGTGGTCATGGAACGGGTCCAGCTGGGCCGCGAATACCTTCCCGGGGACCATCGCCGTCAACAGCACCCCCGTCGCGATCAGGGAGCCGGAGACGGACGATCAGTGGATCTACACGGTCAACGGCAGCGGTTCTCTGATCGAGTGGTCGTGGGACGGCTTGAACTGGGCTCTCGGTGGCCCGTTCCCGGGCAGCGTCGCTCCCAACTCGAGTCCAGCCGTAGTGCGCGACCCCTACGCGGGCACCAAGTGGATCTACATCGTCAATGGGGAAGGTGGCATCACGGAGTGGGGGTGGAATGGCTCGAACTGGAGCAGCGGAATCCTGTCTGGGCCGGGGACCGTCAAACCCGGAACGAGCCCCACCGTGGTGCGCGACCCCTACACCGGCACCAAGTGGGTCTACTTCATCAACCCCACTGGTGGCATCACGGAGTGGGGATGGAACGGCTCCGCTTGGAGCAAAGGGGTCTTCCCCGGCACGAACGCCAAGGGAAACTCGGCCCCTGTCGTGGTCCGGGACCACTGGTCTGGCACCAAGTGGCTCTATTACCTGAACACCGCCGGAGGCGTAACTCAATGGGCGTGGAACGGCGTGTCCTGGAATATGGGAGTTCTGCCCTAGCCGGGCGCGGGTCGAATAGCGGCCAGCTCTGGCTCCGCAATCCGTCCAGGACCTCTTCAATACCAGCCCGGCATGGCGGCGAAATCCAGCCCGAGCGTCGTCGGCACTGCCGGAGGCGGCTATGCCGCGGCCATGAATGGGACCCACGGCCACGGATGGGTTAACACCCACGTGGAATGGCGGCAGGTACGAGCCCCAGCATCACCGAAAGGCGGCCGTGAGTAAGTAGTGGGCTAGGCCAGCTCGCAGCGCGCCTGGTAAATCGAGGTGAAGCCGGAGAGGAAGCCGTTGCGGGCGGCGCGCAGGTAGAGGCGCCAGACGCGGACGCGTTCCTTTCCGGCTAGCTCGGTCGCCCGCTCGAGGTTCGCATCGAGGTTCTCGTACCAGTGCTTCAGCGTCTCCGCGTAGTCGGGGGCGTAGTCCTCGACGTGGTGGGTGACGAAGCCGGCGCGTTCGAGCGCCAGGAGGTTGCGGGAGAGGTGCAGGGGGGCCGCGTCGGGGAAGACGTAGCGCTCAGAGAAGGCGCCGGCCTCGGCGTCGGTGTGGCGCAGGCGGGTGATCCCGTGGTTCAGCAGCCGCCCGCCCGGCTCCAGCACGGCCGCCAGGGTCTGGGCGTAGACGTCGATGTTGGCCGCGCCGACGTGCTCGACCATGCCGATGCTGGCGATCGCGTCGAACTTCTCGCCGGTACTGACGATGTCGCGGTAGTCCATGACCCTGATGTCGACCCGGTCGGCGACGCCGGCCGCCTCGGCCCGTTCGCGCGCTTTTTCGGCCTGCGGGGGGGAGAGGGTGATCCCGAC
>JAWVEZ010000084.1:0-9443 GCA_033856455.1 Solirubrobacterales bacterium
CTCGGCTGAGCGGACGAAGGCCCTGCCATCCTTCCTGCGCTACTACAACCGGCGTCGCCCGCACAGCTCACTGGGAGACCGGCCGCCGACCAGCCGCGTTCACAACGTCCGTGGGTAGGACAGCTAGTGCCGGAAGTGCCGGTGCTTGGTGAAGACCATCGCGATGCCGCCGGCGTCGCAGGCCTCGATCACCTCGGCGTCGCGTTTGGAGCCGCCGGGCTGGATCACCGAGTTGGAGCCGGCCTGGATCGCCAACTCGGGGCCGTCGGCAAAGGGGAAGAAGGCGTCTGAGGCGACCGCGGATCCTTTGAGCAGGGCGTCGGCCTCCGCGCCGCGGGCGTCGCGGCACTTCTCGACCGCGAGGCGGACCGAGTCGACCCGGCTCATCTGGCCGGCGCCGATCCCGAGGGTGGCGCCGTCCCTGGCGATCACGATCGCGTTGGAGCGGACCCGCCGGCTGACCGTCCAGGCGAACAGCATGTCGTCCCACTGCTGCTCGCTCGGCTCGGTCTTGGTCACCACCTCCATGATCTCGCGCGGCTCGGGGTCGCCGTCGCGGTCCTGGATCAGCAGCCCGCCGAGCACCTTCTTGACGTCGCGTTCGGCCGGGTCGGGCTGGCGGCGCTCCTCCTCCTCGAGGATCCGGATCGACTCCTTCTGCTGGAGCACGGCGAGCGCGCCGTGCTCGTAGCCGGGCGCGTAGAGGACCTCGACGAAGTTCTTGTGCAGCTCCTCGGCCAGCGCCAGGCTGATCGGCCGGTTGAGCGCGATCACGCCGCCGTAGGCGGAGACCGGGTCGCAGGCCAGGGCCTTCAGGTAGGCCTCGAGCGCGTCCGTGCCGATCGCCACCCCACAGGGGTTGTTGTGCTTGACGATCACGCAGGCCGGCGGCTCGAAGTCTTCGACCAGGCCGCGGGCCGAGTCGAGGTCGAGCACGTTGTTGAAGGAGAGCGCCCGGCCGTGCAGCTTCGAGACCCGCGAGAGGACGTGGCTGCGGACGCCGGCTTCGGAGTAGAGCGCCGCGCGCTGGTGCGGGTTCTCGCCGTAGGAGAGGTCGAGCACCTTCTCGTAGGCGACCGCCAGGTGTTCGGGGAAGTCCTCGTACTCGGTCGAGAACCAGCGGCTGATCGCGGCGTCGTAGCGGGCGGTCTGGGCGAAGGCCTCGTTGGCCAGCCAGTGCCGGGTGGTGGCGGAGATCTCCCCGCCCGACTCCTCCAGCTCGGCGCAGACCGCGTCGTAGGCCTCCGGCTTGACGATCACCGCGACGCCCTCGTGGTTCTTCGCCGCGGCGCGGATCATCGTCGGCCCGCCGATGTCGATGTTCTCGATCGCCACCTCGGCCGCCACGTCGTGGGCGGCGACCGTCTGCTCGAAGGGGTAGAGGTTGACGCAGACCACGTCGATCGGCTCGATCCCCTCGCGCGCCAGCGTCGCCATGTGCTCCGGGTCCTCGCGCCGCGCCAGCAGCGCCGCGTGCAGCCGCGGGTGCAGCGTCTTCACGCGGCCGTCGAGGATCTCCTCCTGGCCGGTGAACGCGGAGACGTCGGTCACCTCGAGGCCCGCCTCGCGCAGCGCCGTCGCGGTGCCGCCGGTCGAGAGGATCTCGACCCCGAGCGCGGCGAGGCCCTTGGCGAAGTCGGCGACCCCGGTCTTGTCGGAGACCGAGATCAGGGCCCGGCGCACCCGGATCTGCCCGTCGCCGACGGCCTCGCTCGCGGTCTGTGCCTCTGCCTCACTCATCGATCAGGACGACCCGTGGATCGTCGGCGTCGATCCTAACCCGGCCCTCCGCGATCATGCGGATCGCCTCCGGGTAGAGTTGGTGCTCGACGTTGTGGATCGCCGCTTCCAGCACCTGGCGATCGCGGCTGGCCGGCACCGGGACCGCCCGCTGCAGGACGACCGGCCCGGTGTCGACGCCCTCGTCGACGAAGTGCACCGTGACCCCGGTCTCCTCGACCCCGGCGTCCAGCGCCTGGCCGATCGCGTCGAGGCCCGGGAAGGCCGGCAGCAGAGCGGGGTGGACGTTGACGACCCGCCCCCGGAAGCGGGCGACGAACGGTTCGCTCAGCAGCTGCATGTAGCCGGCGAGGACGACCAGGTCGGCACCGCGCGCCGCCACCCAGTCGGCCAGCGCCGCGTCGCGCCCCAGCCGGTCCTCGTAGGCGTCGGCGGGGAAGGCCGCGGTCTCCACCCCGGCCGCCACGGCCCGCTGCAGCGCCCGGGCTCCGGGCTTGTCGGACCCCACGCCGCAGACCTCGATCCCCTCGCGACCGTGGACCTGGTCGAGGATCGCCTGCAGGTTGGTACCGGCGCCCGAGGCGAGGACAACGATGCGAAATGTGCTCATGGCGCCATCTTCGCGCAGTCTCCCTCGCCCGGGGCGACCCCTCTATTCGCTGCAGACGAGGTTCGGCCCGCGGCCGCGATCGCCGCCGCTCTGACCCCGTAGTGCTCCGTTCGGGAAATACCCGAATCCCGGTCAGGTTTTGCTATTTTCACACCCCGGCTGTATTTAGCCGGGACCCCCCGCACCCGACATCGAGGAGTCAAAACGGCATGGATGTTTCTGCGCCCCCTGAGAGCAACGCGAGCGCGGTCCTCGACGGCCTCGACGTCGACCACGGCAAGCGCCAGCACGGCAAGGGGGCGCCCGGCTCGCGAGAGAACCCGGAGCTGCTGGAGAACGTCCCCGGCCACGTGATCCCGATCCTCGAAGACGAGTTCGACGACTTCCGCTCCGAGGCCGGCAGCTTCCTCGAGGGTGAGCGGGAGGAGCTGGCCTTCGTCCCCTTCCGCCTCAAACAGGGCGTCTACGGGCAGCGCCAGGCCGACGTCCAGATGATCCGCGTCAAGCTCCCCTTCGGCGGCGTCTCGCCGGATCAGATGGATGCCTTCGCCGACGTCATCGAGCGCTGGGTGCCGATGCGCAAAGGCCACATCACCACCCGCCAGAACATCCAGCTGCACCACGTGCCGCTGACCGACGCCGCGGAGCTGATCCGCGAGGTCGGCAAGGCCGGCCTCTCCTCCCGCGAGGGCTGCGGCAACACGGTTCGCAACGTCACCGCAGACCCCTACGCCGGCGTTGCAGCCGACGAGGTCTTCGACCCCACTCCCTACGCCGGCGCCTACGTGCGCTACTTCGTCCGCCATCCGGTCACCCAGGCGATGCCGCGCAAGTGGAAGACGGCGTTCTCGTCCTCCGATGCCGACCGCGCGATCGTCCCGATCCACGACATCGGCTTCCTGCCGCGGATCCATGACGGCGTCCGTGGCTTCGAGGTCTGGGTCGGCGGCGGCACCGCGATCATGCCCCGCCTCGCCCACAAGATCTACGACTTCGTCGAGGCCGACAACGGCGACTACCTGAAGGTGACCGAGGCGATCACCCGCATCTTCGACCGCCAGGACTGGCTGCGCAAGAACCGCGCCCGCGCCCGGATCAAGGTCCTGCTCGACAAAATCGGCCCCGACGCCTTCCGCGACCTGGTCGACGAGGAGCTGCGGGGCGAGTGGATCGAGGAGCGCGACTTCGTCGCCGAGCTCGAGCGGCTGCGCTTCGACGTCGACGAGGAGGCCGCTGCGCCGGCCGCCGGCGCCGTCTACGGCTCGCCAAACGGCGACCGCTCACTGTTCGACGTCTTCGTCGAGCGCAACGTCACCGCGCAGCGCCAGCCGGGCTTCTCGGCGGTCGCCGTCAAGGTGACGCGGGGCGACCTCACCCCGGAGCAGTTCCGCGGGCTGGCGACGATCATGCGCGAGTACTGCGGTGGCTTCGCCCGCACCACCGTCGAGCAGAACGTGATCCTGCGCTGGGTCCGCGACGAGGCCCTCTATGACGTCTGGGCCCGCCTCCGCGAGCTCGGCCTGGGGGGATCCGGCGCCTTCGAAGTCGACGACGTGATCAGCTGCCCCGGAACCGACAGCTGCAAGATGGGGATCACCGCCTCGATGGGCCTCAACGAAGCGGTCCAGGCCCGGGTCGAGGCGATGGAGCTCGACGACCCGCTGACCCGTGCCGTCCAGATCAAGATGAGCGGCTGCCCCAACGGCTGCGGCCAGCACCACATCGGCACGATCGGCTTCTACGGTGCCTCGCTGAAGATCGGCGAGCGCCAGATGCCGGCCTACATCCCCCACATCGGCGGCCGTGCCACCGACGGCAAGATCGCCTTCGGCAAGCGGCTCAAATCGCGCCTCCCCGCCAAGCGGGTCCCGGAGGCGGTCGAGCGCTGGCTGCGGATGTACGAGGCCGAGCGCAACGACAGCGCCGAGAACTTCGAGGCCTTCGCCGAGCGCGTCGGCAACGAGCGTTTCGAAGCCGAGGTCAAGGAGCTGACCCTGCCGGCCGAGTTCAGCCTCGAGACGATGGAGGAATTCATCGACTGGAACCGCACCAGCCCCTACGAAGTGATCCGCGGCGAGGGCGAGTGCGCGATCTAGGAGGCTCGCCTAGGCTGCGAGCGCCGCGCCGAGCACGACGAGGGTGAGCGTGAGCAGGGCGATCGTCCCGCGCAGCGCGCCGGCGAGGATGGCGCCGCGGCGGACCTGGGCCTCGATCGCCTCGCTGGGCTCGGCCATCGATCTGTGGCGCAGCCGCGTCATCGCCCGCGCCTGCGCGATCCCGGTCGCGGTGGCGAGCACAAGCGCGCCGGCGACGCTGGCCGCCGCGATCAGCAACCCGTCCCAGGGATGCCCGCGCAGCAGCAGCGCCCCGCAGCCCAGCGCGACCAGCAGGGATACGGTGCCGACGACCCCGTAGGAGCGGCCGAGGGTACGGAAGAAGGCGACCCGCTCGCGCGGGCCAAGCGTCCGGCTCGCCGCCCGGGCGGCGACGAAGATCGCCACCAGGCCGCCGACCCAGATCGCCGCCGAGAGCGCCTCCAGCGCGATCAGCGGCGTCGCGGCGGCCACCTCCGTCACGCCTTCTCCTTGCGGTAGTAGGCGGCGTTGATCTCGATGTACTTCTGCCACTCCGGCGGCACCATGTCCTGCGGCGTGATCGCGTCGACCGGGCAGGCCTCGACGCAGGCATCGCAGTCGATGCACTCGTCGGGATCGATGTAGAGCATCTCGACCGAGTCGTAGTCGGGCTCGTCTGGGGTGGGGTGGATGCAGTCGACCGGGCAGACCTCCACGCAGGAGTTGTCCTTGGTCCCGATGCACGGCTCGTTGATCACATAGGCCAATGGGTCCTCCGCCTTGTAGTTTATTCACAGACTAAGTGGGAAAATACCAAGCGGCCGTTGCTTTACCCAACTTGGCTGTGCAAAGCTGACCCGCGCGAATGGACCTGCCGCCTCCCCCCGACGACGCCCTCGCCCAGCCCACCCGGGCCCAGATCTTCGCCTTCCTCGTCGAGCGCCGGGGGCCGGCCGGGACCGACGAGGTGGCCGAGCGCTTCGGCCTCCACCCCAACGGCGTTCGGCGCCACCTCGAGCGCCTGCTCGAGGGAGGCTTCGTCACCCGCACCCGCCTGCGCGCCGGCAAGGGACGCCCGCGCGACAGCTGGGCCGTCTCGTCTGACGCCCACCCCGGCGGCATCCAGCCGCGCGCCTACGCCGACCTGGCGAAATGGCTCGCCCGGGCGATCCCGACCAACGCCCGGCGGCTGCGCGAGATCGAGCGGACCGGGGAGGAGATCGGCCGCGAGCTGGCGCCGCCCGCGGCCGGTGACACGGCTGAGGACCTGCGCGACGCGCTCGCCGCGCTCGGCTTCGAACCGACCCTGGAGCAGGGCGAGGGCGGCTTCACCTGCAGCCTCGGCAACTGCCCGTACCGGGACTCCGTGCGCGAGAGCGCCGAGGTCGTCTGCACCCTGCACCGCGGCATCACCGCCGGGCTGCTGGCGGAGCTGGACCCCGACGCGAAGCTGACCGCCTTCGAGCCCCACGATCCAGACCTGGCCGGCTGCCTGATCGAGGTGGTGGGCACGACCCGAGGATGAGCGCCGACGCGCCCGCGCGCCGCCGTCGCTCGCGGCCGCAGCCCCGCGACCCGGGAGGGCTGCGCCCGACCGACGTCGTCGTCGCCTTCTTCGTCGCCGGCCTCGCCGCCCGGGTGCTCGGCAGCGCCCGGCCAAGTATCTCAGCCGGCCTCGCCGGCGGCAGCCGCAAGAGCACGAATCGGGCTGTGATAGTTTTCCCACGATTAGTGTGTTAAATGACCTACCCGGATCTCGTGGCATCTGAAGCCCAGGCCCCTGTGGCCATGAGCGCGGCGCCGGAAGCATTCGGAATCTCGGCCCGGCGGCTGCGGCGGCGCTGGCTGGGGGGCTCGGTTGGGGCCCTCGCCGGCGCCGCCCTCGGCTTCTTCCTGGTGGTCGGGCTGCGGGCGATCTCGGGGCTCGACGCCCTGCAGACCGAGCAGACCGGCTACCCACACGTCGTCGTGCCGCTGCTCCTTGCCCCGCTCGGCTTCCTGCTCGGCTTCGGCGCCTTCGACTACTGGCTGCGCTGGGCGCTTGGGATGCCCACCCGCCCGGAGGAGCACGAGGACCACGGCGCCTCGACCTGGCGCGACTACTTCAACTTCAACACCGATCACAAGGTGATCGGCATCCAGTACATCGTCACCACCTTCTTCTTCTTCTTCATCGGCGGGCTGCTGGCGATGCTGATCCGCGCCGAGCTGGCCCAGCCGGGAACCCAGGTGGTCGGCGCCGCCGACTACAACTCGATGTTCTCCGCCCACGCCGCGATCATGATCTTCCTCTTCGTGATCCCGGTCTTCGCCGGGATCGCCAACTACGTCCTGCCGCTGATGCTGGGCGCGCCGGATATGGCCTTCCCGCGGCTGAACGCGCTCAGCTTCTGGCTTTTGCCGCTGGCCGGGATCATCTTCCTCGCCAGCTTCCTCGTCCCGGGAGGCGCCTTCGACGCCGGCTGGACCGGCTACGCGCCACTCTCCACCGGGGCCCCGCTCGGGCAGAGCTTCTTCAACGTCGGGGTCCAGTTCGCCGGCATCTCCTCGATCCTGGCGGCGCTCAACTTCCTGGTCACGATCATCACCATGCGGGCGCCGGGGATGACCCTCTGGCGGATGCCGCTGCTGGTCTGGGCCAACCTCGCCACCTCACTGCTGGTGGTCGCGGCGACGCCGTTCATCGCCGGGGTCCAGGTCATGGTCCTGTTCGACCGCCTCCTGCACACCAACTTCTTCAACTTCGCCGCTGGCGGCGACGTCGTCAGCTACCAGCACATCTTCTGGTTCTACTCGCACCCGGCGGTCTACATCATGATCATCCCCGGCTTCGGGATCATCAGCGAGGTCATCTCGACCCATGCGCGCAAGCCGATCTTCGGTTACCGGCTGATGGCGCTCTCACTGCTGGCGATCATCGTCCTCAGCTACTCGGTCTGGGCGCACCACATGTTCGTCGCCGGCATGTTCAGCTGGTTGCGGGTGCCGATGATGCTGACCTCGGTCCTGATCGCGGTGCCGACCGGGATCAAGATCTTCTCCTGGCTGGGGACGCTGTTCTTCGGCAAGATCCACCTGCGGTCGACCGCGATGCTCTTCGCCCTCGGCTTCATCGCCAGCTTCATCGTCGGCGGGATCAGCGGGGTGATGCTGGCGATGGTGCCGATCGACATCCACGTCACCGACACCTACTTCATCGTCGCCCACATCCATTTCGTCCTCTTCGCCGGCTCGGTGTTCACGATCTTCGCCGGGATCTACTACTGGTTCCCGAAGATCACCGGGCGGATGTGCGATGAGCGGCTCGGCCGCGTCCACTTCTGGCTGACCCTGGTCGGCACCTGGGGCACCTTCCTGCCGATGCACTGGGTTGGCATGGACGGGATGCCTCGGCGCGTCGCCGACTACGCGATCCAGTTCGGAGAGTGGAACCTGCTGATCTCCATCTTCGGCTTCCTGCTCGGCGCCGCCCAGCTCGTCTTCCTCTACAACATGGTGGTCAGCTGGCGGTTCGGGCCACGCGCCCCGGCGAACCCGTGGCGCGCGAAGACGATCGAGTGGCAGGTCTCCTCGCCGCCCCCGCGCTTCAACTTCGAGCAGATCCCGCGCGTGGTCGGCGGGCCCTACCAATTCGGCGTGCCCGGAGCGGCGCACGCGCTGATGGACGAGGGCGAGGAGCGAGCGCAGCGGAGCAGGGCGAAGCGGGCAGCCGATCTCGTCGGCTCTGGCGACGGCGGCTAGGCAAAGGACCCACCGCCCAGGTTTGGGACGTCGCCGCGAACGAGGCCAACTTCTTCTTCGAACTGCTTTCGTCGGGCGAGCTTGCTACCCGCTCGCCGGGACCACGGCGATGTCCTCTAGGGCGAACTTCCCGTTCGCGTCCTCGGGGTCGCCGAGCGGATAATGGCCGCTGAAGCAGGCGTCGCAGTGGTCCTCGGGCCCGCCGCCGATCGCCTCGTAGACGCCGGCCATCGAGAGGTAGGCGAGGCTGTCGGCCTCGAGCTCGTCGGCGATCTCCTCGATCGTGCGGTTGTGGGCGATCATCTCCTCGCGGGTCGACATGTCGACGCCGTAGTGGCAGGGGTTGCGGATCGGCGGTGCCGAGATCCTCAGGTGGACCTCGGCGGCGCCGGCGTCGCGCAGCATGCCGACGATCTGGCGGGTGGTGTTGCCGCGCACGATCGAATCGTCGACGACGACCAGGCGCTGGCCGGCGACGATCTCCGGCAGCGGGTTGAACTTCAGCCGCAGCCCGTGCTTGCGCAGCTCCTGGCCCGGCTGGATGAAGGTCCGCGCCACGTAGCGGTTCTTGATCAGGCCGTCGTCGCGGGGCAGCCCGGAGGCGCGGGCGAAGCCGGCGGCGGCCGGGTTGCCGGAGTCGGGCACGGCGATCACCAGGTCGGCCTCGACCGGCGACTCGCGCCAGAGGATCTCGCCCATCCGCCCGCGCGACTGCTGCAGCACTTTGCCCTCGAGGCGGCTGTCGGGGCGGGAGAAGTAGATGTGCTCGAAGACGCAGCTTGCGCGCCGCTCGGCCTTGACGACCTGGCGGGTCTCGAGGCCGCCCTCGGTCAGCGAGACCATCTCCCCGGGGTGGACCTCGCGCATCAGCTTGGCGCCGATGATGTCGAAGGCGCAACTCTCGGAGGCGACCACGAAGCGGTCGCCGATTCGTCCGAGGCTGAGCGGCCGGATCCCGTGCGGGTCGCGGAAGGCGACGATCGCGTGCTTGGTCATCACCACGGTCGAGTAGGCGCCCTCGAGCCGCGGCATCACCTCCTGGACCGCGTCCTCGATCGTCCTGCCGCCTTGCGAGGACAGCAGCGCCGCGATGATCTCCGAGTCGGAGGTGCCACGGAAGTCGATTCCGCGCCCCTTCAGCTCGCTCCACAGCTCGACCGCGTTGGTCAGGTTGCCGTTGTGGGCGAGCGCCACCTCGCGGCCGTCGTCGCGCCAGACCGGCTGCGCGTTCTCCCAGGAGCCGCCGCCGGTGGTCGAGTAGCGCACGTGGCCGATCG
>JAWVEZ010000085.1:0-4698 GCA_033856455.1 Solirubrobacterales bacterium
ATGCCCGGATCAGCCCCAGGACCTCGTCGCGCTTGGCTTCCATGTGCTCGCGCGAGGTCAGCGACTCGAGGTTCAGCCGCAGCAGCGGCTCCGTGTTGGACGGCCGCACGTTGAAGTGCCAGTCCTCGTAGTCGACCGAGATCCCGTCGAGGTAGCTGAGCTCGCCGTCGCCGTAGCGCTCGGCGATCTCGTCGATCTTCGCCTCCGGATCCGCGACCTCGGAGTTGATCTCGCCGGTGAGGAAGTAGCGGGAGCGGAACTCGGCCATCAGCTCGGCCAGGGTGCGGCCGTCGATCGAGATCAGCTCCAGCATCAGCAGCGCCGGGATCGTCCCCGAGTCGGCGTTCCAGAAGTCGCGGAAGTAGTAGTGGCCGGAGACCTCGCCGCCGAACACGGCGCCCTCCTCGCGCATCCGCGCCTTGAAGAAGGCGTGGCCGACCCGCGAGAGGGCCGAGCGGCCGCCCTCGCTGGCGACCAGGTCGGGGACGGCGCGGCTGGAGCGCGGGTCGTAGAGGATCGTCGCGCCGTCGTTCTTGCGCAGCGCCGCGCGGGCCAGCAGCGCGCAGATGAAGTCGCCGTCGCAGAACTCGCCGGTCCCGTCGATGAAGAAGCAGCGGTCGGCGTCGCCGTCCCAGGCGATCCCGAGGTCGGCGCCGCTCGACTTCACCCGGTCGATGATCATCTTCCGGTTCTCGGGCAGCAGCGGGTTCGGCTCATGGTCGGGGAACTCGCCGTTCGGCTCGAAGTACATGCGCTCGAGGTCGAGGCCGAGCCGGTCGAGGATCGGGCCGACCATCGGCCCGGACATCCCGTTGCCGCCGTCGACCACGACCTTCATCGGCTTCACCCGGGTCGGGTCGATGAACGACGACACGTAGGCGCGGAACTCCTCCCAGACGTCGACCTCCTCGAAGGAGCCGCCGCCCGGCGCCGGCCCGAGCCCGGCCTCGATCTCGGCCTTGACGTCGCCGATCCCGGCGTCGCCGGAGAGCGGCAGGGCGCCCTCGCGGACCAGCTTCACCCCGGTGTAGGCCTTCGGGTTGTGCGAGGCGGTGACCATGGCCCCGCCGTCGAGCTCACGGGAGCCGACCAGGTGGTAGAGCATCTCGGTCGCGACCATGCCGGCGTCGATCACGGTCGCGCCCTCGAAGATCAGGCCGTCGCGCAGCTCCGCGGCCATCGACGGCGCGGTCAGGCGCATGTCGCGCCCGAGCCCGATCCGCAGCTCGCCGACCGGCTTGCCGCGCAACCTCCCCAGTACGCGGGCGAAGGCGCGGCCGATCGCCAGCGCGGTCGTCTCGTCCATCTCGGAGCCGTAAACGCCTCGGATGTCGTACGCCTTGAAGATCGCGGGAGGGGCCAGGGTCGGCTGCTCGCTCAAAATGCTCCTTCCAGCGCTTCGTAGCTCTGCTCGATCGATTGCGGCATCACTTTGGTGTCGGCGATCACCGGCATGAAGTTGTTGTCGCCCGCCCAGCGCGGGACGACGTGCATGTGGATGTGGTGCTCGACCCCGGCGCCGGCGACCCGGCCCTGGTTGAAGCCGACGTTGAAGCCGTGCGGCTCGTAAACGTGCTCGAGCCGGTCCATCGCCCTCTGGGACAGCTCCATCATCTCGGTCAGCGTCGCCTCCGGGAAGTCCTGCAGGCGGCCGATGTGCTCGTAGGGCGCCACCATCAGGTGCCCGTTGGTGTACGGAAAGAGGTTGAGGATCACGAAGCAGGACTCGCCGCGGTGGACGATCAGGTTCGCCCTGTCATCGTCCGCCGCCGGCTTGGCGCAGAAGATGCACTGCTCCTCGATGTCCTTTGCCGCGTCGGTCACGTAGGCGAGGCGCCAGGGCGCCCAGATCCGAAAATTTGCCACAGGCTCCAGGCTATAGCCAGCCGCGCCGGCGGAAGTAACCGACCATGCCCAGCAGGATCACCAGCATCGAGCCGAGCACGACCCAGAAGGCGGTCGTGCCACCCTCGCCGGGGACGTGGGAGTTCATCCCCCAGATGCTGGCGATCAGGGTCAGCGGCAGGACGATCACGCTGATCGAGGTGAGGACGCGGAGGATGTCGTTGACGCGGTGGGAGATCACGGACTCGTTGGTCTCCGCCAGCGCCTCGGCGACCTCCTTGTAGTTCTCGAGCATGTCCCAGATCCGCTCGTGGGCATCGACGATGTCGTCGAAGTAGATCTCGAGGTCGAGGTCGGTGGCGAGATAGCGCTGTTTGACTTTCTCGAGGTCGCGGAGGACCGGGCGCTGCGGCCGGATCACCTTGCGGAAGTTGATGATCTCCTGCTTGACGTTGGAGATGTCGCGCACGACCTCCTCGGAGCGGCCGTCGAAGATGTCGTCCTCGAGCGCGTCGAGCTTGTTGCCGATCTTGCGCAGCATCGGGAAGCAGTAGTCGAAGCTGTCGTCGACCAGCCGGTAGAGCAGGTATCCGGAGCCGCGCGAGAACAGTTTCTCGCGCAGGTCCTCGTCGCGGCGGCAGCGCTCGAACAGGTACTCGACCGGCTGCAGCGGCTGGTTGGGGATCGTGACCATGTAGTCGGGCCCGACGAAGAGGTCGAGCTCGCCGGTGCCGAGCCGGCCGGCGGCGCGGTCGAAGACCGGCAGGTGGAGGACGATGAACAGGTAGTCGTCGTAGACGTCGATCTTCGGCCGCTGGTTGCGCGAGAGCACGTCCTCGAGGTCGAGGGCGTGGAATTCGAAGTGCTCCTCCAGCCAGCCGCGCTCGAGGCCGCCGGGGCGCTCGATGTTCACCCAGCGCAGGCCGGCAGCGTCGATCTGCTCGACCTGCGGCTGCTGGGGCTCAGCCGGTGGGGTGGGGGTGACGAGCCCGCCGCGCCGGCCAGGCCGCCGCAGCCGAGGTTTCGGAAGGTTCGGCATCGGGCTGGCTCGTGGTCTCGTGCGGCAGGGTCATCCTGGCGTCTAGGTTAGCCGCCCGGCGTGCCTGCAAACGTCCGCGGAGCGGCTGGTAAGCTTCACCCAACATAAGCGCCACATCTAGAGGGGTGGAGGGACTGGCCCAGTGAAGCCCCGGCAACCACGTCGAACTTTTTGTTCGAGAGCAGGTGCCAACTCCAGCAGACCGTGAAGAGAAGTTGGTCTGGAAGATGTGGGGGACGTCCTTTTTTCCGGACCTCTGCCCCACAAACGGCGGAGGTTTTTTTGATGGAAAAGAGGATCGGATGTCAATCGAGAACCTGAAGTGCAAGGAGTGCGGCTCGACCTACGAGCTCGGCGCCAGCTACTTCTGCGAAAACTGCTTCGGCCCGTTGGAAGTCACCTACGACTTCGCCGGGCTGGAACCCACAGAGGCGAAACGGCGGATTCAGGCCGGCTCGCAGGGAATCTGGCGCTACGCCGACTTCCTCCCGTTCGCCGGCCGGCCAGGCGACCCGCTGGAGCCGGGGCTGACGCCGCTGCTGCGCGCCGACCGGCTGGCCGAGCGGATCGGCACCGAGGCCGAGATCTGGATCAAGAACGACGCCGCCAACCCGACCCACTCGTTCAAGGACCGGGTCGTCGCGGTCGCCGTCGCGAAAGCGCGTGAGCTCGGCTTCGACACCGTCGCCTGCGCCTCGACCGGCAACCTGGCGAACGCCGTCGCCGCCCACGCCGCCGCGGCGGGGCTCGACTCCTACGTCTTCGTCCCCGCCAACCTCGAGGAGCAGAAGCTGCTCGCGACCGGCGTCTACGGGACCAACCTGGTCGGGGTGCGCGGCAACTACGACGACGTCAACCGGCTCTGCACGCAGCTGGCCGAGACCCGGCCCTGGGCCTTCGTCAACGTCAACCTGCGCCCCTACTACGCGGAGGGCTCGAAGACGCTCGCCTACGAGGTCGTCGAGCAGCTCGGCTGGGAGCTGCCCGACCGGGTCGTCTGCCCGATCGCCTCGGGCTCGCTGTTCACGAAACTGGGCCGCGGCTTCCAGGAGTGGCTGGACCTCGGCCTGGTCGAGGGCGAGCAGCCGACCTTCAACGGCGCCCAGGCCCTGGGCTGCAGCCCGGTCGCGACCGCCTTCGCCGAAGGCTGGGACGTCTGCAAGCCGCAGAAGCCGGAGACGATCGCCAAAAGCCTGGCGATCGGCGACCCGGCCGACGGGCCCTACGCGGTCGAGCACGCGCGCAAGACCGGCGGCGGCATCGACGCGGTCACCGACCAGGAGATCCGCGAGGCGATCAAGCTGCTCGCCGAGACGACCGGGATCTTCACCGAGACCGCGGGCGGCGTGACGATCGGCGTCCTCCGCAAGCTTGCCGAACGGGGCGAGCTGCAGAGCGGCGAAAAAGTCGTCGCCTACATCACCGGCGAGGGCCTGAAGACGCTCGACGCCACCCGCGATACGTTCCGGATGCACGAGATCGACCCCGCCCTCGAGAGCTTCGAGGCCGAGTTCCGCCAGGAGGTAGCCGTCTGATGGCAGTCACCGTGAAGATCCCGACCCAGCTGCGCGCCGCGACCGGGGGGCAGTCCGAGGTCGAGGTGTCCGGCTCGACCGTGGGCGAGGTCCTCGATGCGGTCTTCGACGCCCACGGCGACCTCCGCGAGCGGATCACCCAGGATGGCGACCTGCGCCGCTTCGTCAACGTCTACGTCAGCGGCGAGGACATCCGCTTCCAGGAGGGTCTCAACACCCAGATCGACGACGGCGCCGAGGTAACGATCCTGCCGGCTGTCGCGGGTGGTTGAGCGGTCA
>JAWVEZ010000086.1:0-13897 GCA_033856455.1 Solirubrobacterales bacterium
TCGGCTGAGCGGACGAAGGCCCTGCCATCCTTCCTGCGCTACTACAACCGGCGTCGCCCGCACAGCTCACTGGGAGACCGGCCGCCGACCAGCCGCGTTCACAACGTCCGTGGGTAGGACAGCTAGCGCAGGACCCGCAGCCCGGCGTGTTTGCGCTGGGCGCGGCGGCGGCGGGAGATCCCGAGCCAGAGCAGGGCGAGGACGACGAGGATCACCAGCACCGGAACCAGCAGGGAGACCGCGACGACGATCAGGGCGGCCAGCATCACGATGAAGGCGAGCCCGCCGGCGCCGCTGCCCTCGCGGCGGCTGGCCCCGGCGACCAGGTCGCTGATGATCAGGCAGGCGGCCGCGGCTCCGACCAGGGCCAGGATCGCTCCCAGCGCGCCGTCGAGCAGGAAGCCGACGATCAGGCCGATCACCGCGGCGAGCAGGGTCATCCGCCCACGGGCGGAGCCGTGGGTGCCGGTCGTGCCGGCGACCATGCCGATCGCGATGCCGACCCCCAGCTCTTGCAGAACGTCCACGTGCGAAAACCTAACCGGCCGGGCGCCGCCGTGTCGATCCGGCACACTTCTCCCATGAGCGAAGTCCCGCAGCCGCCGCACCGGCGCCGCGCCCACACCAGCACCCGCGACCTCGAGCGCTACGCCGGCCTCTTCGCCGAGCGGACCAAGGTGATGCGCTCCTCGGCGATGCGCGACCTGATGGCGATCACCGCGCGGCCGGAAGTGATCTCGCTGGCCGGCGGCCTCCCGGACACCTCGACCTTTCCGCCGCAGAGCTTCGCCGCGCAGATGACGCGGATCGCCCAGAACTCCTCGGCGGAGGCGCTGCAGTACGGGCCGACCGAGGGCTTCGAGGAGACCAAAGACTGCATCCTCCAGGTGATGGCGGCCGAGGGGATGCTGCCCGACCCCGAGGACGTGATCGTCACCACCGGCGGCCAGCAGGCGATCGACCTGATCACCAAGACGCTGGTCGATCCCGGCGACGTGGTGATCTGCGAGGCCCCCACCTACCCGGGCGCGGTGCCGGTCTTCTGCAGCTACCAGGCCGAGGTGATCCAGATCGAGTGCGACGACGCGGGGATGAAGATCGAGCTGGTCGAGGCGGCGCTCGACCGCCTGCGGCGGGAAGGACGGCGGCCGAAGTTCATCTACTCGGTTCCGACATTCCAAAACCCCGCCGGGGTGACGATGAGCCTGGAGCGCCGGGCGCGGCTGGTCGAACTGGCGCGGATGCACGAGCTGCTGATCGTCGAGGACAGCCCCTACGGGCTGCTGCGCTACGGCGGCGAGGCGCTGCCGCCGCTCTACCAGCTCGACGGCGGCGACTTCGTGATCTACCTCGGCACCTTCTCGAAGATCCTCTCGCCGGGGATCCGGCTCGGCTGGATGGTGGCGCCGCCGCCGGTCATGGAGAAGGTGGTGCTCGGCAAGCAGGCGGCCGACCTCTGCAGCTCGACCCTGACCCAGTTCTTCGTCCGCGAGTACTTCGCCGAAGGGCGCTGGCGCCAGTACATCGAGGACCTGGTCGAGATCTACCGCGGCCGCCGCGACACGATGCTGGAATCGCTGCGCGAGCACTTCCCGGCCGAGGCGACCTGGACCGAACCCGAAGGCGGCCTCTTCATCTGGGCGACGCTGCCCGACTACATCGACACCGGCGACCTGCTGGCGAAGGCGCTGCGCGCCGACGTCGCCTTCGTCCCCGGCCAGGGCGCCTACGTCGACGGGCGCGGCGGCAGCTCGATGCGGCTCAACTTCTCCGGCGTCACCGAGGACGAGATCCGCGAGGGGATCCGGCGGATCGGCAAGACGATCGACGAGCAGGTCGAGCTCTACGGCGCGCTCACCGGCGAACAGCGGATCCCGGTGCCGCGGCCGGAGGCCGCACCGGCAGTCGAGGAGAACGTCGTCCCGTTCAGGAAATCGGAAGAAGCCTCGGGGTGAAGGTCGCCGTCCTCAAAGGCGGGCGGTCGCTGGAGCGCGGCGTCTCGCTGCGCTCGGGGGCCCGGGTCGAGGACGCGCTGGACCGGCTCGGTCACGAGGTGCAGCCGATCGACGTCGGCTCCGACCTGGTCAAGCGCCTGGCCGGAGAGCGGCCCGACGTCGCCTTCGTCGCGATGCACGGGGTCGGCGGCGAGGACGGGACCGCGCAGGAGCTGCTGGAGATCCTCGGCATCCCCTTCACCGGGCCCGGTGCCGCCGCCTGCGCCCGCTGCATGGACAAGTCGCTGGCCAAGCACCTGATCCGCGAGGCGGGCGTTCCGACCCCCGACTGGTTCGCCTTCAACCAGGCGGCCTTCCGCGAACTCGGCGCCGCCGACGCGCTCGGCGAGCTCGAGCGCAGCCTCGGCTTCCCCCTGGTCGTGAAGCCGAGCCGCGGCGGCTCCGCGCTGGGGATCAAGTTCGCCGGCTCGGCCGGCGAGATCCCGCAGGCGCTGGTCGCCGCCTTCAGCTATGACGACCGGGTCCTGGTCGAGCGCTTCATCGACGGGCGCGAGCTGGCGGTCAGCGTGCTCGGCGACGAGGCGCTGCCGGTGGTCGAGGCGCTGCCCGCCGAGGGCGACCGCTACGACTTCGAGGCCCGCTACGAGATCGGCCGCACCCGCTTCGTCTGCCCGGCCGAGCTGAGCGGGGACGAGGAACGGGCCGTGGTCGAGGCGGCCCTGGCGACCTACCGGGCGCTCGGCTGCACCGGCTTCGCGCGGGTCGACCTGATCCTCGCCGCCGACGGCCCCTGGGTGCTCGAGGCCAACGCGATCCCCGGCCTCACCGACACCAGCCTGCTGCCGCAGGCCGCCGAGGCGGCGGGGATGTCCTTCGAGGCTCTGGTGGAGCGGATCGTCGACCTCACGCTCGACTCGGCCGCCGCCTAGCCGGTCCGGAGATTCCCAGAGCAAAAAGCAAGCAGCCCAGGAGGAGCGAGGGAGCGGGCTCCGCACCTGACCGAGCGACGAGGCCGAGATGCGCCGTCTTGCAGCCCTAAGAATCGCCGGCGGCGAAGTCGTCGGGGGACACCTCGTCGAGGAAGTCTTTGAATTTGTCGACGACCTCCTCGGTGTCCTCGACCTCGTGCTCGAACTCGATCGCCGACTCCTCGATCACCTCCTCGGCCGCGAAGATCGGGGCCGAGACGCGGACCGCGAGGGCGAGGGCGTCGGAGGGACGGGAGTCGATCTCGACCTCGGAGCCGTTGACCGAGACCGTGATCGAGGCGTAGAAGGTGTTGTCGCGCAGCTCGGTGACCGCGACCCGCTCGCATTTCGCATCGAGGTTGTCGAGCAGGTCGGAGAGCAGGTCGTGGGTCATCGGCCGCGGGGTCGAGGCGCCCTGCAGCTTCATCAGGATCGCCGCCGCCTCGGGGTGCCCGATCCAGATCGGCAGGAACCGATTTCCGTCGACGGTCTTCAGCAACACGATCGGCTGCTTGCCGACCATGTCGAAGCTGACCCCATAGATCTGCATCTGCTGCAAGGGAAACGCTCCCGGCCGTGGTTGGAGGCCGATTATAGGCTGGCGAAAATGGGCGATCCTGGATTCGAACCAGGGACCTCGTCCTTATCAGAGACGCGCTCTAACCAACTGAGCTAATCGCCCGGGATTGGCGATGATAGCGACGGAGCCGCGAGCGGTTACTTGTTGCGGCGCCGCAGTGTGCGAGCGAGTGCGTGAGCTTCGGAGACGTCGTCGAAGTGCAGCTCGACCGCGAAGCCGTCTGAGCGCGGTTTGACCTTGACCTCGTGCCCGAGCGCCGCCTCCAGCGCGTCGCCGGCGGCTTCCAGGGCCTCGACCTCGTCGGGGTCGATCGGATCGGGGCGCTTCTTCAGTCTTGGCTGGCCAGCCAGCCGAACCCTGTTCTCGGTTTCGCGCACCGACCAGCCCCCGCGCACGGCGTCGCGGGCGAGGCGGCGGCGGACGTCGTTGCCCTGCGCTCCGAGCAGGGCCTTTCCGTGCCCCTCGCTGAGCTCGCCGGACTCGAGCAGGCCGATCGCCTCGTCGGGCAGCTCGAGCAGGCGGATCAGATTGGAGACGGCTGGGCGCGAGCGCCCGACCCGTTTCGCCAGCTCCTCTTTGGTCAGCCCGAGCCCCTCGACCAGGGCCGCGCAGGCCTTCGCCTCCTCGACCGGGTTGAGGTCCTCTCGGACCATGTTCTCGATCAGCGCCGCCTGCAGACGCTCCGCCTCCTCCTGGTCGCGGACGACCGCCGGCACCTTCTCGAGGCCGGCCTGCTGGGCGGCGCGCCAGCGGCGCTCGCCGGCTACCAGCTCGTAGCTGCCGTCGGGGAGGGGACGGACGAGCAGGGGCTGAACGACGCCGCTGGCCTCGATCGAGGCGGCCAGGGCGGCGAGGGCCTCGGGGTCGAAGTTGGTGCGCGGCTGGTTCGGGTTCGGCTTGACCAGCTCGACCGGCAGCTCGCGCAGGTCGCCGGCTCCGCCTGACTCGACTTCCGGCAGGATCGCCGCGAGGCCGCGGCCGATCCCCCGTTTGGTGCCGCTAGCCACGGCTGACCAGCTCCTTCGAGAGCGCTTCGTAGGCGACTGCGGCGCGGGTTCCGGGGGCGTGCTCGGTCACCGGCAGACCATAACTGGGGGACTCGGCGACGCGGACGCTGCGCGGGATCACGGTCTCGAAGACCATCTCGCCGAAGTGACGGCGCAGCTCCGACTCGACGTCGGTCGCCAATCTGGTGCGCTCGTCGTACATGGTGATCAGCAAACCCGAAACCTCGAGCTGAGGGTTGAGCTGCTGCCTGATCATCCCCAGCGTCTCGAGGAATTGAACCAGGCCCTCCAGCGCCAAATACTCCGCCTGCACCGGGACGATCACCCGGTCGGCGGCGGTCAGGGCGTTGACGCTGACCGGGCCCAGCGAGGGCGGGCAGTCGAGCAGGGTGACCGCGAAGCGCTCGCGAACCGGCCCGAGGCGCTCGCGCAGGCGCGTCTCGGAGCCCTCGATCCGCGGCAACTCGACCGCGGCGCCGGCGAGATCGCGACTGGCCGGGACGATCCAGAGGTTGTCCGGGCCGGCCGGCCGGGCCGCCTGGGCGACGGAGACGTCGCTGGTCAGGCAGTCGTAGGAGGAGGGGTGGGTCTCGGCGGCGTGACCAAGCGCCGTGGTCGCGTTGCACTGGGGGTCGAGGTCGACGAGCAGCGTCTGCTGGCCGGCCGCGGCGGCGCAGGAGGCGATGTTGACGGCGGAGGTCGTCTTCCCGACTCCGCCCTTCTGGTTCGCCACCGCGTAGACCTTGCCCATCGGCCGCAGCCTAGGTCATCGATTATCCGCGCGCCTCGGCGGGAGGTCGGATAGCCTGCTGGCCGTGTCCGAGTCCACCGACTGGCCCGACAGCCCTGCCGACCGCGCTCGCGAGCTGGTCGAGGGCGTGCTCGACCAGCTCGACCTCGACGGCGACGTGATCGTCGAGGAGGACGACGCCCTGATCTCGATCACGGTTCAGGGCGGCGAGGACTACGGGCTCCTGATCGGCAAACGCGGTCAGACGATCGACGCCCTGCAGCTGCTCTGCTACCAGGCGGCCTTCCGCGGTCTGCGCGAGCGCAAGCGCGTGGTCGTCGACGCCGCCGGCTACCGCGAGCGGCGACGCGAGACCCTGGAGAGCCGGGCCGATCGCGCCGCCGAGCAGGCCCTGACCAATAGCCGCGTGGTCGAGATGGATCCGATGAGCGCCCAGGAGCGCCGCGTCGTGCACGAGCGGCTCAAGGGCCGCTCCGGGGTCGAGACCTACAGCGAGGGCGACGAGCCCCACCGCTGCGTGGTCGTCGCCCCGCTCGTCTCCGAGTGACCTCCGGCGGGCCCCCGCCGCTCGACCCGGCCGGTACCGCGGCCCTGGAGACGGTTCTCGCCCTGCTCGCCGAGGAGCGCGCCTCGGTCAGCTCGGTGGTCGACCGGCGCGCCTGGAAGGTGCACGTCGAGGACAGCCTCACCGGTCTCGAGGTCCCCGAGCTGCGCGCGGCCTCCCGCATCGCGGACGTCGGGGCGGGAGCCGGCTTCCCCGGCCTCGTCCTCGCCGTCGCCCTGCCCGAATCGCGGGTCGACCTGATCGAGTCGGTCGGCCGCAAGTGCGAGTTCATGGAGCGCGCGATCGCCGCCGCGGGCATCGCCAACGCCACCGTGGTCAATCTGCGTTCGGAGGAGTGGGCAGCGGGGGACGGCCGCGAGGCCTACGACCTGGTCAGCGCCCGCGCCGTAGCCCGCCTCTCAACCTTGGCCGAGCTCGCCAGCCCCCTTCTGGAGCCAAACGGCCATCTGGTCGCCTGGAAGGGCAAACGCGACGAGGACGAGGAGTCCCAGCTCTCCCGCGCCGCCGAGTCCCTGGCCATGGCCCCCCGCCGGATCCTCGACGTCGGCGGGCGCGCGGGCTCCGAACACCGCCACCTCCACATCCTCGAGAAGATCGGCCCAACCCCGCCCAATCTGCCGCGCCGGCCGGGAATGGCCAAGAAGCGCCCCAAGGGCTAGCCCCAGCTAGATCCCCAAGCCACCGCACCCACGCCCCCCGCGTCGCCGAGCAGGCGGCGAACCAACCACAAGCGCCCGAACCAAGAACGATCCGCGGGAGCACTGTCGAGAGAGGTCCGGTGGGTCCCGAAACGTCTTGTACTTTTCGGGCGACCGGCCCTCGGACCGGCCGCACCACGCCCCATCCGAAAAGTTAAGTGAAGGGACCCACCGGACCCCTCCCAACACCTACCGCCGCTTGCGCTTCTTTTTTTTCGGCGATTTGGGCGGCGGTTTCGACTCTTTGATCGCCGCCGCCCCCGCGGGCGTGGCCGCGACCGGCGCCGGGATCAGTTTCTGGACCGTGAACGACTGGCCGATCGTCCAGATGTTGGTCGTGATCCAGTAGAGGATCAGGCCGGCCGGGAAGTTGAGGATGAAGGGGACGAAGATCAGCGGCAGCATGAACATCAGGATGCGCTGGGATTTGTCCGCCGTGACCGCCATCACCAGGCCGGAGATCAGCTGGGTGGAGACGTAGATGACGAGCAGGGCGATCAGTTCGCCGCCGGTCGCCTTCGCGGTCAGGTCGGTGATGAAGAGGAAGCTTTCCCCGTAGAAGCCCGCCGCGTTGCCGTTCTGGACAGCAAACTCGCCGCAGCTGACGGCGGTCTGGCCGCAGATGTCGAAGCGGAGGTCGTGCTGGAGGACGTAGAAAAGGGTGATGAAGACCGGCAGCTGCGCCAGCAGGGGGATGCAAGAGGCGAACGGGTTGACGTTGTTCTCTTTGTAGAAGCGCATCATTTCCTGCTGCATGCGCTGTTTGTCGTTTTTGTATTTCTCCTGGAGTTCCTTGATCTGCGGCTGCAGCGCCTGCAGCGCCCGCATGCCTTTGATCTGTTTGTAGGTCAGGGGGATCAGCAGCGCCCGCACCGTGACCGTCAGGGCGATGATCGAGAAGGCCCAGGAGAGGCCGACCGACTCGTGGAAGAAGACGAGGACTTCGTCGGCGATGTCGACCAGGAACTGCGGCGCGAGCTGGAATCCGAACGGCAGGTTCATCAGACCTTCGCCTCACCGTGGTACTCGGCCGGATGGACGTGCCCCAGACCGCGCAGCGTGAAGCGGCTGGGAACCGGGTCGAAGCCGCCGTGGTTGAAGGGGTTGCAGCGCACGAGCCGGTAGGAGGCGAGGATCAGCCCGCGGACGACGCCGAAGCGCTCGATCGCCTCGACCGCGTAGGCCGAGCAGGTCGGCTCGTAGCGGCAACGGCGCGGACGGGCCGGGGAGATCCACCGCTGATAGGCACGAATCGGGGCGAGGAAGACGCGTTTCACGTGGAACGCCCCCCCGGTGAGGCCGCCGCCAGCGCCTCTTCCAGGTTCTTGGAGACGCCCGCGGTGCCGTCGCGCTCGATCAGCTCCTTGATCTCCGAGCGGGCGACGAGGACGAAGTCGTGCTTGGCGGGCAGCCGGTCGGCGAGCTCCCAAAAGGCTTCGCGCAGGGCGCGCTTCACCTTGTTGCGCTCCACCGAGCCGCCAACCTTGCGGCTGACCGAGACACCGAGCCTCACGTCTTCGTCTCCCTCATCGCGACGGGGGAAGGTATAGAGGACGAGGTAACGGGTCGCATGTGATGAACCGTCGCGATAGACGCGGTCGAACTCACCGCTGCGCGACAGGCGCCGTCGCTTCGACGCCATCTCTAAGGAGTGAGGCGCTTCCGCCCTTTGCGGCGGCGCCGCTTCAGGATCGCTCGGCCGCCACGCGTGCTCATCCGGGCTCGAAAGCCATGGGTCTTCGCGCGCTTGCGCTTCTTCGGCTGATAGGTGCGCTTCATCGGGTCGAGAAGTATACGGACGGCGGGCGGAGACGCCTGCCCGAAACTTTTCCCCGGGATTTGCGACCCGGCTGGAATGCCTTGCCAGGCACGCCGCTATGGTCGCCGACCGAGTGCCTGATGACCCCTCCAACCAAGATCTCGACGCCCTCTGGCGGGCGACCCAAGACCGGCTACGGACTTCGGTCCCCGAGTCGACGTACCGAATCTGGTTCGAGCCGCTGCGGGTCGCCGGCGCCGCTGGAGACACCCTCTACCTAACCGCCACGGAGGAGCGGGTCCGGGCCTGGGCCGAGCGCCGCTACGCCGCTCTGATCGCCGAAGCGCTGGCCGACTCGGCGACGCCGATCTGCCGGGTCAGCTTCGCGCCGCCGCGTGACGAGGGGGACGCGACGACCGGTCCCGGCGGCGTTCTCCTCAACCCGAACTACACCTTCGACCGCTTCGTGATCGGCCCCGGCAGCCGGCTCGCGCACGGGGCGGCGCTGGCGGTGGCGGAGGCCCCCTCCGAGGCCTACAACCCGCTCTTCCTGCACGGGCCGCCCGGGCTCGGCAAGACGCACCTGCTGGCGGCGATCGCCAACTACCTGAACGCCAATGCGCCGGCCCTGAGCGTCCGCTACACGACCGCCGAGTCGTTCACCAACGAGTTCGTGCTCGCGCTCAAAACGGCCGGCGCCGAGGCCTTCAAGGCGCGCTACCGCGACCTCGACGTGCTGCTGATCGACGACGTCCAGTTCCTCGAGGGGAAGCCGGCCACCGAGGAGGAGTTCTTCCACACCTTCAACGCCCTCTACGAATCCGGCAGCCAGCTGGTCCTCTCCGCCGATCGCATCCCGAGCGAGCTCTCGACCCTGGCCAGCCGCCTCCGCGACCGCTTCGAGTGGGGCCTGACCGTGCCGATGGAGCCGCCTAACCTGACCACCCGGCTCACCGTTCTGCGCCGCCTGGTCGAGGAGGCCGGGGTCGAGATCGCCGATACCGGGGCGCTCTCCGAGCTCGCCCAGCGGATCGACGCGAACGTCCGCCAGCTGCACGGAGCGCTGACCCGGGTCCTCGCCCATGCCTCGCTGATGGCCAGGCCGCTGAGCTCGGAGCTGATCGCCGAGGTGATCCCGAAGACGCGCTCGGCGGAGGCAACCTCGGCGGAGGAGATCCAGCAGCGGGTCGCCGAGCGCTTCGGGATCTCCCGGGCCGAGCTGGTCGGCTCCAGCCGCGCCGCCACCCCGCTGCGGGCACGGCAGGTCGCGATCTACCTGACCAGAGAGCTGACCGACCTCTCGCTACCGCAGATCGGTCGTCTCTACGGCGGCCGCGACCACTCGACCGTGCTCAACTCACTGCGCCGGGTCGAAGCCGGGATCGGTGACGACGAAGAGCTCGCCGGCCGCGTCGACGAGCTCCGAGCCGCAATCCACAACCCGACCCGCGATCCCTCCTAACGCCGGGGTCAGTGCAAGAATCAGCCCTTCTCCACAGCCGCTCCCACAGGCCGGAAACCGCAGCGCCAGGCCGAATCGCTCGCTTACCACGCCTTTTCCACAGGTCCTAATCCAACTCAAGAAGGCAAGAAGGTTTCATCAACTTGAAGCTCACGACCAACCGAGAAGAACTCGTCTCCAAGCTCTCGATCGTCTCCCGGGCCGTTTCGACCCGGGCCGCCACCCAGGCGCTCTCCGGTGTTCTGCTCAGCGCCAAGGAGGGCAAGCTCACCCTCACCGCCACCGATCTCGACCTTGGTCTGCGAACGGACCTCGAGGCGGAGATCGAGAGCGAGGGCTCGGTTCTGCTGCCGGGCCGGTTGCTGGCCGAAGTCGCCCGCTCGCTGGCCGACCCGAAGGTGGAGATCGAGGCGCGCGAGTCCCAGCAGGACGTCGAGATCCGCAGCGGCAGCTCCAGCTTCCACCTGCGCGTCCTCCCGGTCGCCGACTTCCCGCAGCTGCCGGAGGCCGGCGATCAGCCGGGCCTGAAGATCCCGGCGCCGGCGCTCCAGGCCAGCATCGACCTGGTTGCCCGGGCGGCGTCGCGCGACGACATGCGCCCGGTCCTCACCGGCGTCTTCGTCACCGCCGCCGGCAAGGAGATGACGATGGTCGCCACCGACTCCTACCGGCTCGCGGTCAAACGGACCGAGCTCGAGGCCGAGCTCGGCGGCGAGATCGAGGCGAACATCCCGGCCCGCGCCCTGCGGGAGCTCAGCCGCATCCTCGCCGCCGAGGGAGTCGGGGAGTCGGGGATCTGGCTGCTCGCCAACCAGGCGGTCTTCGCGGCGGGCTCGATCACCCTGACCACGCGGCTGATCGAGGGCCAGTTCCCGAACTTCCGCCAGCTGCTCCCCGAGTCCTACGAGCACGACGTGCGGTTGCCGCGCTCGGACTTCCTCGACGTCGCCCGCCGGGTCAGTCAGCTCGCCCAGCGCAACGCACCGCTGCGCCTCTCCCTGCGGCAGGGGGAGCTGACGGTGGCGGCGGAGACGCCCGACGTCGGCGACGCGACCGAGACGATGCCCGCCGCCTTCGACGGCGAGGAGCTCGAGATCGGCTTCAACCCGGAGTTCCTCAAGGAGGGGATCGAGAGCGTCGAGGGAGACGAGGTGCTGCTGCGGCTGATCTCGCCGCTGCGCCCGGGGCTGCTGGAGCCGGTCGAGGGAGACGACTTCCGCTACCTGGTGATGCCGATCCGGCTGAACGTCTGATGACTTCGCCGCCGGCCAGCTGAGGTGCCGGGCCGGTGCTCGTCACCGCGATCGAAGCGCGGCCGCTGCGCAGCCTCGACCGCGTGCGGGTCGAGCTCGGCAGCGGGATCGTCAGCGTCGTCGGGCCCAACGGGATCGGCAAGACGAACCTGGTCGAGGCGCTCTACTTCGCGCTCACCGGCCGCTCCTTCCGGACCTCCGACCGCCGCGACCTGATCCCCTTCGGCGGTTCGCTGGCCCGGGCGGAGGCGACGATCGTCGACGCGGACGGCCTCGAGCGGCGGCTGCTGGCCTCGGTCAGCCGCAGCGAGGGCCGGCGCCATCTGCTCGACGGCAGCCCGGCCGACCCTGCGACGCTGGCCCGCAACCGGCCGCCGGTGGCGGTTTTCGCCCCCGACCGGCTCAGCCTCGTCAAGGGCCCGCCGGCGGAGCGCCGGGCCCACCTCGACGGCTTCCTCGCGGCCCGCTGGCCAGCCCGCGGTGAGCTCCGCAAGCGCTTCGGCCAGGCGCTCGCGCAGCGCAACGCGCTGCTGGCCCGCCTCGCGGCCGGCCATGGCTCCCCCGCCGACCTCGGCGTCTGGGACGCCGGTCTGGCCACGACCGCCGCGCCGCTGATCGCCGCCCGCGCCGAGGCGGTCGCCGAGCTGGCGCCGCCGTTCGCCGCCGCCGCGACGGAGCTCGGCCTCGAAGCCGGCGGCGAGCTCGTCTACGCGCCGCGCGCCGCCGGCTCGGTGCCAGAGCTCGAAGCGGGGCTGGCCGAGCGCCGCGACCAGGAAATCCGCCTCGGGCGCAGCAACTGGGGCCCGCACCTCGACGATCTAAAGCTGGAGCTGGGCGGCCGCTCGCTGCGCAAATACGGATCCCAGGGCCAACAGCGGGCCGCTCTCCTCGCCCTGCTGTTCGCCGAGCGCGAGGTCCTGCTGGCGGCCCGCCAGGTCACCCCGCTGCTGCTGCTCGACGACGTGATGAGCGAGCTCGACCCCGGCCGTCGTGAGCGCCTGGTGGATCGCCTCGGTGCCGGCGGCCAGGCTTTGATCACCGCCGCGGACGAAGAGTCCCTTCCCCCCGCTGCCCTTGCCGCGGTGGTGCGGATGCCGCCAGCCGAAAGCGAGAGCGCTGCCGCATGAGCCGCCGCCGTGCCCCCCGCGAGGCCTCGGCCGCCTTCCGCGCCGCCCGCGAGCTCGCCGCTCCGAAGACCGGCATCGCCTCCATCCAGGGAGCCTGGTCGGAGGCGGTCGGAGCCCGGCTCGCGGCAGTCGCCTCCCCCGTTTCCGAACGGGCCGGGACCCTGACGATCGAGGTCACCGACAGCGTCTGGGCGCAGGAGCTCGACCTGATGCAGGACGCGCTCCTGGAGAGATTGCGGGAGGTGCTTGGCGACTCGGCGCCCCAAGCGCTCAAATTCCGGCTTGCCAGAGACACCCTCTCGTAACGCTTTTTCCACGATTTGCAGGGAAAAAGTTACATGTACCGCAGTTATCCACAGGGCCGAACTGGTATTCTTATGGCAACTCGCGTACGGCCCCGGCGGGGCTGGAGTAAGTCTCCAGACGTCGGGGTTTTCTGTGTCGATCGGAAGGGACTCATTGCCTGAGAACAAAGCGAAGAAAGACGGCTCCTACGGCGCTTCGGACATCACCGTCCTCGAGGGCCTGGAAGCCGTCCGCAAACGCCCGGGCATGTACATCGGCTCGACCGGCCCGCGGGGCCTGCACCATCTGGTCTACGAGATCGTCGACAACTCGGTCGACGAGGCGCTCGCCGGCCACTGCGACGAAGTTCGCGTCCTTCTCCACCCGGACAACAGCTGCACGGTCGAGGACGACGGTCGCGGCATCCCGGTCGAGACGATGGAGAAAGAGGGCCGGCCCGCGGCCGAGGTCGTGCTCACCGTCCTCCACGCCGGCGGCAAGTTCGGGGACGGCGGCGGCTACAAGGTCTCCGGCGGCCTGCACGGTGTCGGCGTCTCGGTGGTCAACGCGCTCTCCGAGCGGCTCCACCTCGAAATCAAGCGCGACGGCTACGTCTGGGAGCAGGACTACGAGCGCGGCAAACCACAGACCGACCTCGAGAAGGGCGAGCCGAGCGGCGCGCACGGGACCACGATCACCTTCCTCCCCGACCTCGAGATCTTCGAAGAGATCGGGTTCGACTTCGAGACCCTGGCCGAGCGCCTGCGCGAGACCGCCTTCCTCACCCGCGGCCTGAAGATCGAGCTGGTCGACGAGCGCGGCGAGACCAAGAGCGTCAAGTTCCAGTACGACGGCGGGATCGAGGACTTCGTTCGCCACCTCAACGCGAACAAAGAGACGCTGCACAAAAAACCTATCTTCTTCGAAGGTGAAAAAGATGACGGCGAAGTCGAGATCGCGATGCAGTGGAACAACTCCTACCAGGAGTCGATCTTCACCTTCGCCAACAACATCAACACCCACGAGGGCGGCACCCACATGTCCGGCTTCCGCGCCGCCCTGACCCGGACGCTGAACGCCTACGCCCGCAACAAAGGGCTGCTGAAAGAGAAGGACGACAACCTCGCCGGCGAGGACGTCCGCGAGGGGCTGACCGCGGTGATCTCGGTGAAGCTGCACGACCCCCAGTTCGAGGGTCAGACCAAGACCAAACTCGGCAACCCGCCGATCAAAAGCCTGGTCGAGGAGACGGTCAACCGCAAGCTGGCCGAGTTCCTCGAGGAGAACCCGTCGGAGGCGCGGCGGATCATCGGCAAGACGATCGACGCCGCCCGCGCCCGCGCCGCCGCCCGCAAAGCCCGCGACCTGACCCGCAAGTCGGCGCTCGAGAACACGACCCTGCCCGGCAAGCTCGCCGACTGCACGGTCAAGGACCCGAGCCTGGCCGAGATCTTCGTGGTCGAGGGCGATTCCGCCGGCGGCTCCGC
>JAWVEZ010000087.1:0-13620 GCA_033856455.1 Solirubrobacterales bacterium
TGTGGGACGAGCGCCGGGCTGTCGCTCGAGGCGCTGAAGCAAAAAAACACAAGACGCTTCAGGGGCACCCCGACCCCTCCACTCAAACCCCGCCGAAGGTCCGTCTGGCTTCGTGAACCCGTCCTAGACCCCGTATAGCGGGGTCAACTACGGGTTCGCGGAAGCTGACGATCTTGAGTCCGCAGTTTGACCACCCTTGGTGGTCTGGAGCGGACTCACGAGGGACGGGGCCAGCACGCACACCTACCTGCCCTAGTCGGTGTGCGTGTTGGCCCCGTCCCCGGCCGCTCTTGCCGGCCACCACGTCTTCGGCCCGAGCCGGAGGACGATGGAGGGGATCAGGAGGGCGCGGACCAGGAAGGTGTCGAGGAGGACGCCGAGGGCGACGGTGGCGCCGATCTGCTCGAGCTCCTCGAGCGGCAGCAGGATCAGGGTGGCGAAGGTGCCGGCGAGGATCACGCCGGCGCCGGTGACGACGCCGCCGGTGTTGACGAGGGCGACCATCGTCGCCTCGCGGGTCGGCCGCCGGGTCGCCTCCTCGCGCGCCCGCGTCATCAGGAAGATGTTGTAGTCGACCCCGAGCGCGACCAGGAAGATGAAGGCCATCAGCACCAGGTTGAAGGCGGTCCCTTCGCTGGAGAGCTCGGAGAAGAGGAAGGTGCAGAGGCCGAGGGTCGCGGCGAAGGAGAGGACGACGGTGAGGATCAGGAAGAGCGGCGCCAGCAGAGCCCGCAGCACCGCGCAGAGGATCAGCGCGACGACGAGCAGGACCAGCGGCACGATCAGCTTGGTGTCGCGCGCGTTGGTCTGCTCGATGTCGAAGTTCTCGGCCGGGATGCCGCCGAGCAGGCCGCTGGGGTCGATCTCGTGCAGGCGTTCGCGGATCGCCTCGACGTCTGCGGCCGCCTCCCCCGAGTAGGGGTCGCCGCGGATCACGATCACGACCACCGATTTGCCGGTCTCGGTCGGCACCGGCAGGGTCAGCTCGACCCGCCCGCGCATCCGCTCGATCCCGCGCGCCACCCGATCCGTCTGAGGCGCGGCGACGACCGCCGCCAGCGGCGAGCTCAGCCCCGGCGGGAAGTGTTCTTCCAGCACTTCCGTGCCTTCGCTGGAGTTGGTCGGCTTGGTCTCGCCCTGGCCGAACCCGATCGTGCCGTGGTCGCTGAAGTTGCCCAGCGCGAGGACGAGGAGGCCGGCGGTGATCGCCGCGATCAGCAGCCGCGAGCGCCGTTCGACCATCGCCGCAACCCGCCTCCAGACGCTGGGGCGGGCCGGATCGCGTCGCGGCGTCGCCTGCCCGCGCGGCCAGAAGGCGTGCGGGCCCAACACCGCGAGCAGCGCCGGCAGCAGGGTGAAGGCGGCGACCAGCATCGTCGCGATCCCCAGCGCCAGGATCGGCCCCAGCCAGTGGGTCGACTCGAGGTCGGCGACCAGCAGCACCAGCATCGCCGCGACCACCGTCCCGGCCGAGGCGGCGATCGCCGGCATCGTCTCCGCAAGCGCCTTCGGCAGCGCCTCCCCGGGCGGCGTGCCCGCGTGGTGTATCTCCTCGCGATAGCGGTGCACGAGCAGCAGCGAGTAGTCGGTGCCGGCGCCGAAGATCAGCACCAGCAGCAGCATCGTCCCCTCCGAGTTGACGGTGATCCAGCCGGCCTCGATCAGCAGGTAGGCGACCCCGGTCGCGACCAGGTAGGCGACGCCGACCACCAGCAGCGGCAGCAGCGCCAGCGGCGGCGCCCGGTAGACCAGCAGCAGGAGGATCAGGACCAGGCTGAGCGTCGCGACCAGCAGCGTCTCGCTCGCTTCTTCGGCGACCTGCTCGAGGTCGGCGGCGATCCCGCCCGGCCCGGTCACGTAGGAGCTGACGCCGGGGATCGCGTGCGCGGCGAGGTACTGGCGCAGCCGGGTGACCCCTTTGGTGATCGCGCCGCGGTCGCCGGCGTCGAGGGCGAGCACGACCAGCGCCGCTTCGCCGTCGCGGGAGAGCGGCCCGACCCCCTTGGCACGGCTCGCCACCTCGCCGAGCGACTCGCTGGAGTCGGCCGAGAAGGGGTCGACGATCGGCGTCGCGCCGGTGATCTCGAGTTGGTTCAGCTGGTCGCCGATCCGCCCGATCCCGTTCAGGTCGTCTTCGGTGAGGCCGCCGTCGCGCTCGAAGACGATTACCGTCGGCACCTCTTCGCCCGCCCCGGCGCCGTTGCCGCCGCCGGTCTCCAGCGCCTCGATCGCCCGGGTGGATTCGGAGTTGGAGGGCAGGAAGCTGCTCTGCCCGGCCGCGGTTACTTCGCCGATCTTCCCGTGGCCGAGCCAGCCGGCGATGCCGAGCGCCAGCCAGACGGCGATCACCAGCCAGCGCCCGCGCGGCCCGGTCACCGCGTCGGCGAGCCGCCTGCTCACGGTGCGCTCGGGGGACGACACCGCCCGAAGGCTAGTCGTGGCCGGGGCGTCAGAAATGGCGCTGGCCGGGCGTTCGATGATCCGGGCGCCGCTTGCGGGCGTAGCTTTGGTGTATGAAAATTCGCGCGCTGCTAATCCCCGTCCTCCTCGCCCTCGCTCTCGGTCTCGCCGCCTGCGGCAGCGACGACTCCAGCGATACTTCCGGCGCCGCCACGAGCGGATCGACCGAAAGCGAAACGACGCCGGGCGGTGAGGCGGCACGCTCCGAAAAGGTCGAGATCGTCGAATTCGCCTACCAGCCGGAGCCGGTCGTGGTCGCGGTCGGCGGCAAGGTGATCTGGCAGAACGAGGACTCCGCGCCCCACACGGCGACCGCCGACGACGGAACCTTCGACACCGGTACGCTCGACAAAGGCAAGCTGAAGTCGGAGACCTTCAAGGAAGCGGGGACCTTTCCCTACTTCTGCGAGATCCACCCGACGATGCACGGCACCGTCGAAGTCGTCGAGTAGAAGGAGCGCGCATGCCCTGGTGGATCGCCAGCAAGGCGGCCCCCGCAGTTTGGAAGCGGATCCCCTGGAAAATGGTCTGGACCGTTTCGCTCTGGCTGGCCGAGAAAGGCCGCGAGCGGATACGCCAGAACCTGACCCAGAGCGAGCAGTCGGAGTTCTTCGGCCTGATCAAGAAGTCGAAGGGCCGCCCCTCGAACCTCAGCCAGCGCGACCGCACCCGGCTGAAGAACATCGCCGGCAAGGCCGTTCGCGGGAGTTAGAGGGGCCGAGGCACTATGTTTGCCGCCATGAACGACGAATGGCGGTTGCAGATCGATGTCCAGGACGATGCCCGCGCGACGAAAATCGGCGAGCACCTCGCGGCGCGCGAGCTCGAACACGACCTCAGCGATGCCTTCGAAGACCGGGTGATCGTCTCCCGCGACGGCACCCGGCTGTTCGTCTACGCCGGCAGCCGTGAGCAGGTCGAGGCGGCCGGCAAGCTGATCGCCGATGTCGCCGGCGAGGAGGGCTGGGAGGTCGAGACGCGGCTGCGCCGCTGGCACCCCGAGGCCGAGGACTGGGAGAACCCCGACGAGCCGCTGCCCGGCAGCGAGGAGTCGGCCGAGGAGGAGCACGAGGCGCTGATCGCCTCCGAGCGCGGCCGCTCCGAACGGACCGGCGAGCCCGAATGGGAGGTCCGGATCGACTTCGACTCCCACCACGACGCGGTCGAGTTCGACAAGAAGCTCGAGGCCGAAGGGATCCCGGCGGTGCGCCGCTGGAAGTACGTGGTGGTCGGCGCCACCGACGAGGACAGCGCCCGTGAGCTGGCGGTGCGGCTGGCCGACGAGGCCCCCGAGGGCAGCGAGATCAAGGCCGAGGGATCGGGCCGGATCGCCTGGGCCGAGCGCCCGCCCAACCCGTTCGCGATCTTCGGGGGACTCGGCGGGTAGCGAGGTGTCGGGCGACGGCGACCGCGAGGGCGCCGAGCGCCAGGAGCTGGCGGACCTGCTCGCCCGCCGGGCGCTGACCGAGGACGCGGCGCGACCCGAGGCGGTCGAGCGCCGCCACGCGGCGGGGGCGCGGACCGCCCGCGAGAACCTCGCCGACCTGGTCGACCCCGGCTCCTTCGTCGAGTACGGCCGCTTCGCGGTCGCCGCCCAGCGCGGCCGCCGTGAGCTCGAGGACCTGATCGCCAACACCCCGGCCGACGGCCTGGTCGGCGGCACCGCCCGCGTCAACGGCGAGCTGTTCGGCCCCGAGCGCGCCGCCTGCGCGGTCCTCTCCTACGACTACACGGTGCTGGCCGGGACCCAGGGGATGCTCGGCCACCGCAAGAAGGACCGCCTCTTCGACCTGATCGAGCGGCTGCGGCTGCCGACCGTGTTCTTCGCCGAGGGCGGCGGCGGCCGCCCGGGCGACACCGACTACCCGGCGGTCTCCTGGCTGGAGACCCGCGCATTCGCGCTCTGGGCGGGGCTCTCCGGCCTCGTCCCGCGGGTCGCGGTCGTCCACGGCCGCTGCTTCGCCGGCAACGCGGTGATCGCCGGCTGCGCGGACCTGATCGTCGCCACCGAGGGGTCCTCGCTGGGGATGGGAGGGCCGGCGATGATCGCCGGTGGCGGGCTCGGCGAGGTCGATCCCGACGAGGTCGGACCGGTCGAGGTGCAGGCGGCCAACGGCGTGGTCGACGTCGTCGCCGCCGACGAGGCGGAGGCGACGACGGTCGCGAAGCGGCTGCTCGGCTACTTCCAGGGCGCGACCGAACCTGGCCCCGCGCCCGACCAGGAGCGGCTGCGTGGGCTGGTGCCGGAGCGGGCCCGGCGCGCCTACCCGGTGGCGCCGATCGTCGAGACGCTCGCCGACCAGGGCTCGGTCACCTTCCTGCGGCCCCGCTTCGCGCCGGAGATGGTGACCGCGCTGGCCCGGATCGAGGGCCGCCCGGTCGGGCTGATCGCCAACGACACCCGCCACGTCGCCGGCGCGATCACCAGCGCCGCCGCCGACAAGGCGGCGCGGCTGCTGCAGATCTGCGACGCCTTCGGCCTGCCGGTGATCTCGCTGGTCGACACGCCCGGCTACATGGTCGGGCCCGACGCCGAGGCGACCGGCCTGGTCCGCCACGCCTCGCGCCTGCTGGTCGCCGGCGGCGCCCTGCGGGTGCCGCTGATCGCGGTAATTCTGCGCCGCGGCTACGGCCTCGGCGCCCAGGCGATGACCGGCGGCAGCCTGCACGAGCCGCTGCTGACCGTTGCCTGGCCGGCCGCCCACCTCGGCCCGATGGGCCTCGAAGGGGCGGTGCGGCTGGCCCTGCGCAAGGAGCTGGAGGCGATCGCCGACGAGGCTGAGCGCCAGCGGCGGGTCCGCGACCTCACCGCCGCCGCGGAAGCGAACGCGGCGGCGCTGAACGCGGCGATGCTGTTCGAGATCGACGACGTGATCGACCCGGCCGAGACCCGCGGCCTGATCGCCGCGACCCTGACCGCCGCCGCCGCGAGGGCGCCGGAACCGCACCGCGGCCACCGCTTCGTCGACGCCTGGTAGCCGGAGTTAGCTGCCGCCTCCGCCCCCGCAGCCACCGCCCCCGCCGCAGCCGCCTCCTCCGCCTTCGCCACCACCCCCGCCGCCGCAGGTGCCGCCGCCGGTGCCAGCCGCCAGGTAGTAGCCGCCGACCGGCACCCCGACCCAGCCGGTGGCAAGCGGGTAGGGCGGGCGGGTGCGGGCGATCTCCCGCTCGCTCGGGCTGACGCCCGCGAAGGGCTCCTCGATCCCCAGCCTGCGGTCGAGGTCCCAGAGCACCGACTCCGCTTCGCAGCCGAGGTCGGAACGGTCCCAGGCACGCACGGTCTCGGCCAGCGCTTCCGGCATCGGCGTGGTCAGCGCTTCGTCGGGCGTGTGGTGGAGGTAATGGCCGTAGGCGGCCTGGCAGAAGCCCGTGTAGTTGGCGGTGACGAGGATGAACTCGTGCCAGGCCTCGTCGACCGCGCGCGAGGGCATGCCGAGGGTCCGATTTCCGCGCCAAGCGCAGCAGACGAACCACTCGCGCAGCCCCTGTTCGACCAGCTCCCAGCCGCGCTCGCTGACCTGCGGCAGCTTCGCGCGCACCCGCCCCTCGAGCAGCTCGGGGAAGCCGGCCGCGACGATGTAGGCCTCGGACTTCCGCGCCTTGCGCGAGTGCAGGGCGACCTGGACTCGGGTTGGTTTTCTCCACCATGCCATCGGGTCGGAGATGGTCCTCCTCCCCGGCCGATCGGTCAAGGGGTTTTCGCTGGGCGAACCGGGGTCCTAATTCTCCTGGCGGAGCGGCCGGGGCCTCACCAGACGGCGTCGTGCTCCTCCATCACGCCGAGCCCGGTTGCCAGCTCGATCCCGTCGAGCGAGCCCGAGAAGGCGCCGAAGCGGTGGCGGTAGCGGGAGCGGACCAGGAGGAAGTTCTCGTCGCGGGCGCGCTCTGACTCGGCGCTGAACTCGAGCCGTCCGTGCTGCTCGCCGAACTCGACCGCGGCGGTGCCGTCGAAGCGGACCGGCGCCGGCTCGTAGGGCTCGCCGTCGACCCAGATCGCCCGCTCGCTGTCGCGCGGCGGGTCGTTGATCCCTTCGACCAGGTTCCAGGCGAGGGCTCGCCCGTCGGCGGCGCTGCCGACCCCGGCCGACCAGTGCCAGCTGGTGCGGCGCTGGTGGTAGCCGGCCGACTGGTCGTCGACCCCGAGCCCCTCGACCTGCCAGCTGCGGCCGGGGATCTCGACCGTGCCGGCGATCGGGACGCCGGCCCGCTTCTGGGTCCAGCCCCAGCCGCTGCCGCCGTTGCTGGGGCAGATCGTCTCGATCGGCGAATTCTCAGCGCCGAGCGTCAGGCTGGCCCGCAGCCCGCGCGCCTCGATCTCGAGGCTCGGCCCGTCCATCCGCACCTCGCGGCTGCCCGGGCGCATCGCCGTGTGCGCGAGCTGCTCACCGCGCTCGCGGTCCCAGAGCACCCAGAACGACTGCGAGAGCGGCCCGACCTGGGCGCGCGCCGCGCACAGCATCAGCCGCTCGGTGTAGAGGCCGACGTAGCGCCAGCGCTTGCGGGTCTGGCCGTCGCGGCGCAGCGGCATCGGGCCGGGGGGCAGGGGCAGCTCGGGCCGCCCCGGCCCGGGTCCCCGCCAAGGAAGCGCCCCCGCACTCACCACTCCACCGTACCGGCGATTGCTCGACGTTTCTTCCTGTCTATAGGCAGGAGAAAACGTCGAGCGCGGGCCGGCACCTAGGCTGCTCGCGTGGACCAGGTGATCCAGGTCGTCGGCGCGCTGTTGATCCTCGCCGCCTTCGCGGCGGTGCAGTTCGAACGGATGCGGCCGGACTCGCGCCTCTACCTGGCGCTCAACCTGGTCGGCTCGATCATCCTCGCGGCGCTCGCCCTGCACGCCTCGCAGTGGGGGTTCCTGCTGCTCGAGGGCGTCTGGGCGATCGTCTCCGCCTGGGGGCTGGCCACCGCCCTCAACGGGCGCCCCGGTCGCTCGCGACATTAGGCCGGCTATGGGCGGCCTGATGCCTCAAGCGGCGTAGCTGGCGAGGCGCTCCGACAGTTTGTTCATGCCCCGCTCGCTCGCCGCGGCGGCGGCGGCCTGCCAGTCGGTGGGCGCGTCGGGCGGGCGCGCGACGCCGGCGTCGCGCAGGGTCGCGATCTCCTTGAAGGCGAGGATCTCCTCGCGGCCTTCGATCAGCGAGGCGCGCAGTTTCGGCCGCTGCTCGCGGATCGCGTTGTCGAGGATCGCCTCCAGCGAGCCGTGCCTGCGCAGCAGCTCCGCCGCGGTCTTCTCGCCGACCCCCTTGGCGCCGGGCAGCCCGTCGGCCGGGTCGCCGCGCAGGGCGATGAAGTCGGGGACCAGCTCCGGCTCGATCCCGTAGCGCTCCCGCACCTCCTCGGGGCCGACTTCTTCGGCCCCTTTGCCGCCGGTGCGGACGTAGAGCACGGTCACCCCCTCGCCGGCGCACTGGTACATGTCGCGGTCGCCGGTCAGCAGCAGGGCGTGGCCGCCGGCCTCGGCCTCTCGGCGCGCGTAGGTGCCGAGCAGGTCGTCGGCCTCGAGGTCCTCGCTGCTGGCAACCGTCCAGCCAAAGGCCGCGAAGAACTCGCGGCTCTTGGCGAACTGCGGCGCCAGCGCGTCCGGCATTTCCGCCTCGCGGTTCTCGTGGTAGGCGGGGTAGAGCTCGGTCCGGTAGTGGGCGGCGTCGGGTCCGAAGCAGAGGACGACGGCGCGCGGCCGGTGCTTTTCGACCTCGCGCAGGATGAGGTTGGCGGTCCCCAGCAGCGCGTTGACCGGCTCCCCGTCGGCGCCGACGATCTTGCTCGGCAGCGCGTAGAAGGCGCGGAACAGCATCGAGGGCGCGTCGACGGCGAGGAGTGGAGCGCTCACGCCGTTCAGCCTAAGCGTCTAGGCCGCAATCGGCTCGTCGCCGTCGGTTTGGACCGGCGTCGCGGTTCGCTCCCTCGCCCCCCGAACGCTGCTGCTGGCGCTGCTCGCGCTCGCCCTGCTCGCCGTGCCGGCCACCGCCGCGCCGACGATCGACGGGGAGTTCAAACTGGCGACCCCGATCGACACCAACACGAAGATCGCGGCGAACAACACGCTCTGGGTCACCCTGCCGGGCGCCGCCGTGAACAGTGTCGGCCGCGTCTCCGGGCTCGAATCACCGGCCGCCCCGCCGCCGCCCGTGACCGCCCCCCGAACCCGCATCAACGCCGGGCCGAAGGGCAGGCTGACGACGAAGAAGAACTTCGAGCCGGTCCGCTTCGGGTTCGACAGCCCCGACCTCGCCACCGCTTCGAATGCAGGCTGCGCAAGCTGGTCCCCAAGGGGAAAGCGAAAGGCAAAGGGGCGAAAGGCTCGGCCAATAGCGCTTGAGAGGCCGCCGTGCGGAGACGGCCCCGGCGGCTCACTAGGGTTGCCCCCGTGGCAGACCCGGCACTCCACATAGTCGAACTCGAGAAGCGCTACCCGACCGGGGTCGAGGCTCTGCGGGGCGTCTCGCTGGACATCCAGCCCGGTGAGCTGTTCGGCCTGCTCGGTCCCAACGGGGCCGGCAAGTCGACCCTGATCCACTGCACCACCGGGCTCGCGCAGCCGACCGGCGGCTCGATCCAGATCTTCGGCCACGACGCCACCAGCGGCGGCTACGCCGAGGCGCGGCAGGCGGTCGGGCTGGCGCCGCAGGAGCCGAACCTCGACTGGTTCCTGACCGTCGCCGAGACGCTCGACTACCACGCCGGCTATTTCGGGATGCCCAAGCGCGAACGGCGCGAGCGCACCGAGGAGCTGCTCGAGACCTTCTCGCTGACCGAGAAGCGCGACGAGCGCACCCGCACCCTCTCCGGCGGGATGAAACGGCGCCTGATCCTGGCCCGCGCGGTGATGCACAAGCCGCGCCTGCTGATCCTCGACGAGCCGACCGCCGGCGTCGACGTCGAGCTGCGGCTGGAGCTCTGGCACTACGTGCAGCGGATCAACGAGGAAGGGACGACGATCCTGCTCACCACCCATTACCTGGAGGAGGCGGAGCAGCTCTGCGACCGGATCGCCTTCATCACCGGCGGCCAGATCGTCGCCGAAGGGACCAACGAGGAGGTCGCCGAGCGCTTCGGCGTCACCAGCCTCGAGGATGCCTACCTGGCCTTGGTCGGCCGCAAAGAGCTCTCCCGCTCGCACCTCGACCTGGGCGACGAGGTCGCCTCGTGAGCGCCGCCCAGATCCGCTTCGCGACCCTCTGGCGGCGCGAGGTCAACCGCTTCATGAAGATCAAGAAACAGACGCTCGGCGCGCCGCTGCTGGAAACCTTCCTCTACATCTCGGTCTTCGGCGCCGCGCTCGGCACCCGGATCGACCAGCTGCACGGGATCGACTACATCGTCTTCGTCGTCCCCGGCCTGATCATGATGGCCTGGTCGACCAACGCCTTCACCAACAACTCCTCCTCGATCCTCCAGCAGAAGTTCCAGGGGGCGATCCAGGACCAGCTCTCCTCGCCCGCCTCGCCGTTGGAGCTGCTGCTCGCCTTCTCGCTCGGCGGCTTCATGCGCGGCCTGATCGTCAGCGTCATCACCTTCGTCGCCTCGGTGATCCTCATCGACCTGCCCGTCGACCACGTCTTCGTGCTGATCCCGGCGCTCTTCCTGGTCGGCTTCTTCTTCTCCCAGCTCGGCGTGCTGATCGGCGTCCGCGCCGAGCAGTTCGACGACGTCGCCTTCGCCCAGACCTTCGTGCTGACCCCGTTGATCTTTCTCGGCGGCGTCTTCTACTCGGCGACCCTGCTGCCCCAGCCGTGGGAGACGATCACCCACTTCAACCCGCTCTACTACATGATCAACCTGGTCCGCTACGGCTTCGTCGGCTACACCGAAGTCAGCATCCCGCTCTCCCTCGCCGCCCTGACCGCCGCCACCGCGGCCCTCTTCTTCGTCAACCTCAGGCTCTTCACCCGGGGCTACAAGCTGCGTGCGTAGATCGATGCGTCAATTTGGGGCCTATAGGACCCACAAGTGACGCATCGATCTCTACTCGCCCAGCGACTCGTCGATCCAGCGCAGGTAGCCGGGCGAGCCGGCGACTATGGGAGTGGCGATGATCTCCGGCTCGTCGTATGAATGAGCGGCGCGGATCGCCGCCTCGACCGCGTCCCAGCGGGAGGCGGCGGTCTTGGCCAGGCAGTGCCACTCCTGGGCGTTCTCGATCTCGCCCTGCCAGCGGTAGATGCTGGTGATCGGTCCGGAGATCTGGACGCAGGCGGCGAGCCGGCGCTCGATCAGCGCCGCGGCGATCGCCCCGGCCTCCTCCTCGGAGCCGGCCGTGGTCAGCACCTGCAGGTACTCGCGGCCCACGGGCTAGCCGGGATCGGCGACCGCGACGGGAGCCGTGCCCCCGTCCTCGGGGACGACGAGGATCGCGCCCTCGCCGGTCACGTAGGCCTCCTCGCCGTGGTGGACGACGTCCATGCCGATCGCCTCGTCGCGGTCGCTGCCGCGCAGCGGCCAGAGAGCGCCCATCACCTTCAGCAGCACGAAGGTCATGACGAAGGCGTAGGTCGGCGCCGCGAGCGCCGCCAGGAGCTGATCCCAGAGCTGCGCCGCGTTGCCGTAGAGGATGCCGTCGGATACTCCGTTCCAGGTCTCCTGGGCGAAGAAGCCGATGAAGACGATCCCGACCAGGCCCGCGGTGCCGTGCGCGGCGAGGACGTCGAGCGTCTCGTCGACCCTGGTCCGCGTCCGGAAGACGATGATCGCGTAGCTGATCGGCGCTCCGAGCGCCCCGAGCAGGAGCGCCCAGCCAGGGCTGATGAAGCCTCCGGCAGGGGTGATCAGGACGCAGCCGACGATGATCGCGGTGGCGGCGCCGATCGCCGTCACCTTGCGGCCGCGGATCAGGTCGAGCGCGAACCAGACGACCAGGGTCGCCGCCGGGCAGAGCAGCGTGTTGGTGAAGGCGAGCACGCTGGCGTCGCCGGTCGAGAAGCCGCTGCCGCCGTTGAACCCGAACCAGCCGAACCACAGCAGCCCCGCCCCGAGCAGGACGTACATCGCGTTGTGCGGGAGCAGCGCCTGGCGGCCGTAGTCTTTGCGCGCGCCGACGACCAGGGCCGCCGCGAGGGCGGAGAAGCCGGAGGCCATCTCGACCGGGACGCCGCCGGCGAAGTCGAGCGTGCCGCCGGCCTGCAGCCAGCCGCCGCCGAACGCCCAGTGGGCGAGCACGGCGTAGACGAGGATCGACCAGAGCGCGGCGAAGAGCAGGAACGGGCCGAACCGCATCCGCTCGACCACGGCGCCGGAGACCAGCGCCACGGTGATGATGCAGAAGGTCGCCTGGAAGGCGAAGAAGACCAGCTCCGGGATCGTCGTCCCTTCGCGCGGCAGGAAGTCGACCCCGTTGAGGAACGCGTGATCGAGCCCGCCGACGATGTCGCCGGTTCCGTCGAAGGCGAGCGAGTAGCCGACCACCGCCCAGGTGATCGTGGCGACGGCGATCGCCGCGACGCACATCATGAAGGTGTTGAGGGTGTTCTTCGAGCGCACCAGGCCGGCGTAGAAGAGGCCGAGCGCCGGGGTCATCAGGAGGACGAGCGCCGTCGCGATCAGCATCCAGGCGGTATCGCCCGTGTCCACGCCGGCGACCGCCGCGGTCAACCCGCTCACGACTTCACCACCGGGGTGACGGCGTCGACGTCCTCGTCGCCGGTGCGGATCCGGATCGCCCGCTCCAGCGGCAGCACGAAGATCTTGCCGTCGCCGACTTCGCCGGTGCGACCGCCCTCGCAGAGCGCGTCGATCGCCGGCTGCACGAACGAGTCGGAGACCGCGACCTCGAACCGGACCTTCTCTTCGAGGCCCATCTTCACGGTCGTGCCGCGGTAGGTCTCGACCCGGTCGAGCTCACCCCCGTGGCCCTGCACCCGACTGATCGAAAAGCCTTTTACCTCGGCTCGGTAGAGCGCCTCCAGCACTTCGTTCGCCTGCTCGGGCCGGACAATGCCGATCACGAGTTTCATCGTTCCTCCCTGTCTCCCTATGGCCACACCTGGACGGGGCGCGGCGGCGCCTTGACGAGCGCCGGGAAAAACCCTAGAGACGGCGTCGGACTCAGCCGCCAAAATCCTGCTTAAAGTCGCTCGGCAAGCGGGGTTGCGGGCCCTCGGGACGGCTGAGCCCGAGGACGCTTACCTCTACAATCGCGGGCCGATGGCCACGCGTGTCCGCAGGCGGCGTCGCAAGCCGCACCATCCCCTCTGGCACAAGATCGCGATTCCGATCGTGCTGCTGGCCGCCCTCGGCGTGGTCGCGGGCGGGATCGGCGCGGCCTGGGCGATCGGCATCTACAACGAGGCGCCGGCGCTCGACAGCCTGAAGCCGGTGCGCAAAGGGACCTCCTCTTCGATCTACGCGGCCGACGGCAGCCTGATCGGCTACATCCGCTCCAACAACATCCGCCAGCCGGTCGCCGCCGACGAACTCCCGGACACCCTGAAAGAGGCGACGATCGCGATCGAGGACAAGAACTTCTACGACCACGGCGCGATCGACTACGAAGGCGTCTTCCGCGCCGTCTGGGAGGACATCAAGGCCGGCGGCAAGCCGGTCCAGGGCGCCTCGACGATCACCCAGCAGCTGGTCCGCAACCTCTACATCCAGAACCCGGACGAGACGCTCGAGCGAAAGATCCGCGAAGCGAAGCTGGCGATCGAACTCGAGGAAGAGAAATCGAAGGGCTGGATCCTCACCAAGTACCTCAACTCGGCGCCCTACGGGACGGTCGAAGGCCAGACCGCGATCGGCGCCGAGGCCGCCGCCCAGACCTACTTCTCGAAGAAAGCGAAGGACCTCGGACTGGAGGAAGCGGCGCTGATCGCCGGCCTCCCGCAGGCGCCCTCCGAATACAACCCCTTCTTCGACCCGAAGGCGGCGACCGCGCGCCGCAACGAGGTGCTGAAGCGGATGTACGAGGAGGACTACATCACCAGCGCGGAAAAACGCGAGGCGCAGGAAAGCGGCCTGAAGCTGCGGCCCGGCGACAAGTACCGGGTGATCCACGACGAGTTCCTCTTCAACCTCGTCCAGCAGCAGCTGATCGACCGCTACGGCCTCGCCACCGTCCGCAACGGCGGGCTCAGGGCCTACACGACGATCGACCCGAGCCTGCAGCAGAAGGCCGAAGAAGCGGTCGCCTCCTGTTACGTCTGCTACCCCGGAGGCGGCCCGGCC